>JANLQO010000261.1:0-2347 GCA_031367855.1 Planctomycetia bacterium
AAATCGGTACTCAATCCGTCTGTATCCGAGCCCGCGAAGCAAAGGTAGATGTAAAGTCGTCTGCTCGAAAAGCAGCTCGCGAATCAAGAGTAGCCGAAATCGAGATTCGCAAAGCCACAATCAACGTGGCTCGCCCAACTAACGCCACAGCTAAACTGCCCAAGCATGTAACAATGAATGTTGTCCTATGCGAAGAAATGACCCCGCCAGCTGGTGAGGAACCCATATGTTGGTTGCTTGTGACGACTTTGCCTATAGAAACAGACGAAGATGTGCAACGTGTCATTCGGTCCTATTGTGTGCGATGGCAAATTGAAGTCTTTTTCAGAACGCTTAAATCGGGTTGTCGGATTGAGTATCGTCGCTTCGAAGCGATCGACCGAGTATTTAACTGCCTTGCGTTCTTAAGTATCGTGGCGTGGCGATTGATGTACATCTGTCATATGGGTCGCGAGTGCCCCGATATCGACTGTGAAGTCATCTTTGAACCGAGCGAGTGGAAGAGTGTTTATGTAACATTGGGTATCGAGTTCCCAGAGACCGGATGTCCGACTCTGAACGAAGTGATTCGAGCGATTGCAAGATTAGGTGGCTTCATGGATAGGCCAAAAAACGAGCCCGGCACCCAAACTCTTTGGGTCGGACTGCAGCGTTGCTACGACCTGTCCAACGCATGGAACGCTTTTGGGCCCGGAGCCAAAAAAATTTCGACCGCCTAACTTATGTGGTACAACGAGGCGCTCACCCGGGGCTAAGCAAATGTCGCCACGTTGTGGCTGGAGAGTTCAGGTTTGAGCAAGGCCAAAAGTCATTGCGACTACTTTTTCGAAATATTTTCCAAAATGCTTAGACAAACGAGCTTGGGTGGCGCATCCTTTAAGGATCTATGAAAACCATCGACCCATTTAATGAACAGATTCGCAATTGCATCGAATGCATTGCCGAAACCGGTGCGGCGGGGCTGTCAGGCTTGTTTGATCTGACGGCACAGCGGCTCGTACGCTTTGCGGTAACGATTACCCGCAATCAGCACGATGCGGAGGATGCAGTGCAAGCGGCCTTGGTTCGCGTCGTGAGCAACATTCGCTTGGTACATGCGGCTGATTCGCCTTGGCCCTATTTGTTGCGAATGGTACGAAACGAAGCGTTGGTGATTTTACGGAAGAAACGCCGCTGGCCGCTGATGAGCAGTTTGGCGGATCTGCTGACTCGCCGTTGTGTGGATGAAGTGGAACAAGAGGAAACGTTTCGGGCGGTGTGGAGTGCTTTGCGTTCACTGCCCATTGAACAAAGCCAAGTGGTAGTATTGAAGATCTGGGAAGAGATGACCTTTGCGCAGATCGCTGAAGTGCTTGAGTTACCGCCAGCTACAGCGGCCAGTCGTTACCGGTATGCGCTGAGCAAGCTGGCTGGTCATCTCCGTTCGCTCGAACAGGAGGCCCGACGTGGCTAAGCGTTCGAGTGACGATGATTCCGTGTTGGTGCCGGTCGAGTTGTTGATTCGAGCGGCGGGGAGCTACGTAGTGCCATCGGACAATTTACGGCCGCGGACGCTCGAAGCGGCTCGTGAATTGGCTGCGGATCGGGTGGGTTTTTACAAACTGGCTAGGATGTTCTTGATATTGTTGTTCTTGAGTGCATTGAGCGTACCGGCATTGGATCGTTTGACGGCTTGGCACGATAAATCAGTATCGCCGTCAGTTTCCGAAATCCAAGACCAGGCCGCGAGAATCGCCTCAGAAAAGGGCGTGGGGATGCACTGGGGTTTGTACGAGGCGTTCAACCGACTTCGCAATCACCAAGCCGATAATCTGACGTCGACATCGCGAAAGTAGAGTCTGTGAAGACATGTAGTCGAGTCGCTCCACGACTCGACTACTCTCACGAAAACGAAGGCCGATAATCAGACGTTGGCTCCAAGTTGCGGAGCAACTCGACCAAGTTGCAAAAAATCACAGTCGCTTCGAAATAGGGAAATCGCAACTTCTACACACGTTAGATAAATCGTCGTTCACCGCGCATCCAGTTCTGCAGACGAAGCGAACAACGCCTTCGCTTGCGAACGAACAACTGGCGGCGAACACATGAGTACACAGGCCCCGCGGACAGCGCCGAAAATTGATGACCTAATTGCTTTCAATCAGCAATTAATTACGCTTGCACGAGCGGGGCTTCCTGTTGAACTGGGTGATGGGCAGCCGAGCGTCTCGGCAGCCGAGCAACTTTCACAAATCAACTCGCGAATTGCTTTGCAAGTTGGTCTAGGCCAAACGGTCGACCAAGCAATGACGGACGCACTTGTCCCCGCAGCTTATAAGGCAGCTTGGGAAACGTGGTTCCATGGCAA
>JANLQO010000319.1:0-4142 GCA_031367855.1 Planctomycetia bacterium
TTGCCATCCTCAAGCGCGCTAGGAGGCACTTCGAATTCTTGTTCCACGACTTGGTCAAATTGCGCTCCTGTACGAATCTTCTTGGCGAGTTGTCCGTCAATCAAAAGCGGTGATTCTCTCTGAGCGAACAATTTGACTGTGTAATTCGCATGGGGATCAAGCGCGTTGTATTTAAGCGTCGGAAGGTCATCGTGGTATACGTGAAACGAAATTCGCAGTTTGTTGCGTTCGGGGCCAATGTTACGCTGGGTCGGCATCGGTAGATCGTAGTAGTGGCGCATCGAATCGCCAGCGTTTTGCAACTTGATCATATGCAATGACTTGCCAACGTGCCCCACTGCCTCATAGTATCCGCTCGGGCCAGGATTCTCCCAATCAACTATCCGCTGCAGCTTTTCCAGTTGCTGGCTACTGCTTGGCAACTGACGAACGAGTGCGAGTTGATCTTCAAGCCACCAACGATTGTTGAGCGGATAGTTGATGTAATCCATCATGCAACCGCGTTCATAACCGCTGGCCCCATATTTCGGGACGCTCGTCTGATACCCAATGGTCTCAAATAGTCGATCGGCCAGATGCTCGGCCCTGCGCAATAAATCGGCATGTGTGGGAGCAGACTCGGCCTGATTCAAGACCGCCTGCGCCGCAGAAATCGCCGGCTCGACACCTAGTTGTCCAGCTTGCTTGAGTAACTGAAGCGCGTCGGCTTCTAGTTTGTTTTCATAGATCAGCCGAGCCTGAGTGTAGGCGTCAAAGTAGGCTCGAAACAGATGCATGTTGAATCTCCAATTCCGCTGGCTCTCGGGCAGTAGTGATTCCATTTTTTGCCACAGAGCTAGCGTGCCTTGTACTGAGCCATTCGTTTCAGCGGGACCGCGCAAATTATCTTCGAGGCCAAAAATTGCCGCACTGCCAATTTCGCTTAGGTCAGATCGAAAGAAGTAGCGCGCATATTCGCCAGTCACCACTCGAATTGAGCGACGTGGGTCCCAGGCCATGGTTGTCCAGAAGTTCTTGTTGAAGTCATCGTGAATGCCATCGGTATAAGACAAGAAACCATCGGTCAATCGATAGTCATTCTGATAAATGGCTGCATAATCTTGTGGCCGTGGATTCACGCCCTCGCGACCGACAGTCAAACCCCAAGTTGGATCAAGCCATGGGATGGGATACTGGCAACGCACGATGTGAGTGATGTCAGGATACCAGCGAATTGGGTAGCGACTCGGCAAGCGCTGCCGAGTGACTTCCATGGGTGGACTGCTTGGTCCCATCACAACGCCGCCCAACCATTGCGGCTCGTGCTTGGCAATGTAGTCGTAAAAATCCTCGATATCTTGACCCTTGAAGCCCTGCAAAGATACCCAGACTTTTGCCTTGGGATGATGTTCTTGAACGATAGTCGCCATCTTCTCCAAGTAGGGCAGCAAGGTGGCACTGGAGTTGTTTCCTGGGTCACCGCCAGGTACGAAAATTGCGTCTAATCGCGGACAGACTGAGTAAAATCTCGCCTGTTGTTCAAGAAAATCATCAGCCTTTCGCGTATCGGCGGCAACGGAGAATTCGACAGGCACCCACAGCCAATGATCCAAGTCATACTTGATACACAATTTCGCAAACTCGACATTCATCCGCTCGCGAGAGTATTTCATCAGCGGATGGGGATCATCATCTTGAAATGGAATATTTTCCATGCAGTTAGCACCGAACACGACCATGTCGCGAAAGTACTGATCGAACTGCTCGATGGTCCAGGCGTCCCAGCTATTAGCCCGCGGCCGATAGCCGATCTGATGTCCGCGAATCGGTTTGTCAGGCGCAGTGGCAATGTGGTAATCGCCCGCGATGGTTGCCTGGCCGGCCAAAAGTTCCATCTGGCGAAGCAGTTGACCCACGCCGAACATCACGCCGCGCGGATCGCTGCCGATGATCCACACCTGCGGCGCGGCCCCGATCGAAACTTGCACATGCACGCAGAACCCCTCGGCTGTATTCAAAGCTGGTTCACGCAGCAGCGTCTCAGGGATGAGCGACTTCCACGCGGGCAAGTTGACCTTGGACGCCAGGAAGATTCTTGCCCCCGAAGAACTTTCGGGCTTAGTGCTGATTGACCATGCACAGCCTGATCGCTTATGAACCTCTTCGGATAAGATCGCTGGAGCGACTTGCTCCGCTGCCGGTAATTGACCCTCCCGAACGATAATCGTCGCCTGGCTTAGGTCAATCAACCCTTCAGCACGGAGGGGTCTCATGGCATCCGCAAGGAGAAACAGGCTTACCAGTATCGATACACTTGCGCGCAGTTTGTAGGTCATCTTAGGTCTTAAGTTGAGGCTTCGAGTAACTTTTCATACACACTACGATCCAACTACTCAACGTTCTGTAGAACCACGAGTAAACGATTTGAAGTGTGTTCAGAACGTACTGCGCTTTGAAAAGAGCTTATCCGTACTGTTCGACTATGGGGAGATATCGGAAGATACTTTTTAATACAATTCGCGGTGGCGTTCAGCGAGAAATGTCGAACTTCTTGCGGAAATTTGAATAATGCGACCCGTCCGACGACATTATTCTATGACATGCAGAAGTTCCCTTTCCCTTGTCGTGAAGCAGTCGCCATGAAAACGCTTACCAATGAGCCGGTCTCGAATGAACCAACAGACACGGTGTATTTAGCGGACTTTATTGATTGCAAATCACCGGAAGCTTTTGCGGAGTTGATGAGGCGGCATGCGGGTTTTGTACTCGCCACTTGTCAGCGCAGACTTGGTTGTGGTTCGGAAGCCGAAGACGCTGCGCAAGCGGTCTTTATACTGCTTTGGCAACAAGCGCTGAAACTCTCACGGCATAGTTCTGTCCCTGGTTGGCTGCACGTCACCGCGTGCAATGTCTGTCGCAATAGTCAGCGAGCACGGGCGGCTAGATTAAAACATGAGCAAATGGCTGTAAAAATGTCCCATCAGTCCGCAGATTCGTCCGCGGCTGCATGGCTTGAAATGCGTGAAATACTTGACGAAGAAATCGAACGATTGCCAGCCAAGTTACGCATCCCTCTCATACTCTTTCATCTCGAAAGTCGTGGACTAAAAGATGTTGCCGCCGAGTTGAATGTGAGTGTTTCGACGGTCGGCACATGGCTGGCAAGAGCTCGAGAAACGTTAGCCGCGAAATTGAAACGACGTGGAGTAACCATCGGTGCAGTGGCGCTCGGTAGTCTGTTAACAGAACACGCAATTGCTACTGATACACCCGTGGAATTTGTCGAGAATACGATTCAGTTGGCAGTGATCGTAGCGATGGAAGGAGCTGCGGGGGCTGGGCACTCCCTTGCAGAGTTGGTAACGCCTGATGCAAGAAATCTATTTCTTTCGAAGTCGTTTCTAGCATGCGCTGCGACATTCTCGTCGATCGGTGCAATCGTCATCATTCTGATGTGGCCCGCCATCAAGACACACTGGTCGCCCGACTTTCCAAATTTACAAGGGACGTGGAAAGAAATAGCTGACGAGCGCGATGGCGGGCCGCACGTTGTGCAAAACCCGATCGAGCACTCCAGCTATATGATAATTTCTGGCCGCAGCTTCAAGCGCGTTCAAGAGCTGCCCGATGGAAGGCGAATCGCCAGCGAATCTGGCAGTATTTTGTTAAACGATGATGGCAAGCTGAACGCGATAGATTTTCGCATGTGGCAAGGAAGCGTGCTTGGTATATATGAACTCGATGAGGATCAGCTAGTTCTCTGTGTCGGGGAATCGATTCGGTTTGATCAGATACGCAGTGCAAATTCACGCCCAGATGATTTGGTTACGGTGCTTGGAGATAATCGGCGGCTAACAAAATATGTGCGGGCGCGGTAAACACGACAGCTACATACTTGCACCCAACCGGAATCCCCGTGCTGAACGGGCTAAACCACCTAAAAATGGCTCCCGATCCAGAAAAGGTTGCTGATCCTTTTAGTCGCAAGTGATGGACCGATTCGCGGCAATCTATCCAAATCAAGGAGCCACTTTGATTGCAGCGTGGATTGCTTTGACGGTGACCTCTGCGCGGTACTGGATGATCTTTTTTCCCCAAGCAATGGTTTGCTCGACTGGTAGTAGGTCGATACCGTTGATCTTGAATTTGCCTGCGGCGATGCG
>JANLQO010000320.1:0-1749 GCA_031367855.1 Planctomycetia bacterium
GAAGGCATGTGGCTTAATCAACGCAGCGACAACGGAATTCTCCTATCTGCGACCGAGCTAACCCTCCATCCTCAACCCGAACCAAAACCCGCGCTAACCTACCAGCTGATTCCTGACGAGTTCAACTCGGTCGAAGGAAACTCAGCCATTTATTACCTGAAAGCGCTCGGCTTCCTGGAACAGAACAGAGCTCACGAGCTACTCCAGCAGACATGGACAAGAGCTCAAAAACTAGCTCAAGAGAAAGGGGTCGACGTTGCTGCGGTGCCCCCATACTCGTGGTTGAAGGCCGCGCCCTCAGACCTGCCTGTTAAAGAAGTTCGCGAGTACCTTGCACTTACATCTTTTCAACCGCCGTACCTCGCCGAAGCCGCCAAGCGAAGATCATTTTCGCTCGACCGCAATCTGCGTGATGTGGAGAGCCCGATATCGGTCCTGCTACCGGAAATTCAGACTTTGCGAGAACTCGCCCGCAACCAAAGCATTCGCTGTCGGCTAGCTATCGCGGAAAATCGTTTCGATGACGCAATCACCATTCTTGGTCAGCAATTTGCCTTGGCCAACCACCTCGGTAAAGATGAGTTTTTAGTCTCAGCTTTGGTCGGATTAGCCATATCATCGATCGCTTGGGAAGACACTCTGCATTTAATTCAGTGCGACACGGCTCCCAATCTTTATTGGGCAGTCGCGTCGCTTCCCAAACCGTTAGCCAACTTGCAGCGAGCCCTTGCGTCCGAAAAACAGTTGCTACTGCAACAAGTCAAATCGCTGCAAGAAGTAAACGAGGCACTCAAGCCCGCCGGTTACTGGCAAGACTTCATCGATCGCATCCTTCCCGAGCTGCGAACGATCGAATTCCCTGGTTTGGGAGGAGGCACCGATGCAGATGTGGAACGTACCGCTTTTGTCGCCCTGATCGCCGCCGCCTATCCCGGCGCAAAACGATTCCTGCTCGAAGACTGCAAGATGAATCCCGCCAAAGTAGACGCGTACCCAACGGCTCAAGTTGTGTTTCTGGCGATGCGAAAGTTCTACGAGCAAGCTCGCGATGATCAATTCAAATGGTTCGAAGTCCCATTCGCAGTTTCTCAGAGGAGCACCGAGTTCGCGACTCTGGACAAAAAGCTTGAAGCCCGCAGCAACCAGATTGGCTGGGCTGGTAAACCCGCAACCCTTCTGCTGCCAGCCGTCACAGCCATGCGAGGCGCGCAACAGCGTGAACAACAGCGGAGCGCCTTGCTGCAAACGATTGAATCGATTCGTATGTTCGGAGCCAACAACGCCGGCAAACTCCCAACATCGCTCGACACCCTCCCATACCCTGCCCCCGTCGACCCCGCCACCGGCGAACCATTTACTTACGAGTTCAAAGACGACCACGCCATCCTCGCGTCCCAGCCCATCGCCTCACTCCAGTACCGCTTCACTCTTCGCTTCGCACACTGACTATAGCTTGGCTCTGTTTGAAATGGGGTCTAACCACAACGGCACTGATTTACGAATTTTTATAGGAGTGGCTCAAACAAGCCGTTGAGTTCGATCAGCCGGAACGCGTTAGAGAGCGTCCCGCTTAGGAATAAAATGAAAACACTGATTTACAGACGATTTATCAGCCGGAAGGCGTTAGCCGAGCCCTTTCAAGCCAGCATTATGACACGTTTTTGCCGCTTTTGTCATCATTGGATACGATTGCATCGGGATCTTTTGTTCGCAATCGTAATGGAGTGAATTTGATGGCATTCGAAGAAG
>JANLQO010000360.1:0-2145 GCA_031367855.1 Planctomycetia bacterium
AGAAAGAGTTGAATCGCTGATTGTTCAAAACGGCAACGCCTATGACGAGGGGCTCGACAACGATTTCTGGAAACCTATCAAGGCTTACTGGAAAGATCGTTCCGAGGAACAAGGCAATAAATTGAGAACTTTTTTGACTCTCGACGCGACCAAGTGGCAGTACACTCATGGAGTTCGTAACGTCGAAACGATTAGTCCCGATAACTGGGGTCACGTTCAACCGTTGTTGGACCGTGCTGGCAATCAAGAGACTCAACTTGCACTGTTTTTTAGCTACGGAAGCAATCCTCCTTTGTATCCACAATGGCAGGCGTATCTTCGAAAACACCAGCCGCCGACGTTGATTGTCTGGGGCAAAAACGACCAGATCTTTCCCGCTGCGGGGGCCGAACCTTACAAGCGTGACCTTAAGAACTTGGAGTTCCATCTAATCGACACGGGCCACTTCGCCCTCGAAGAAGACGGGATTGTGATTGCGCAGACCATTCGAGCATTTTTGGGAAAGAGTACTTCCACAAATATACTTGGCGGCGGTTCCAAGTAGATGTCCGCCGCGAATGAATTGACAATCAATCCTACACAAGGAAAACGAACCATGCATCGGTATCCCAGCGACATCGGCTTCACTCCTTCAGTGAAAGCGATCCAAACCCAGAAAGGCTCGCGGTCCAGTTATTCTCGCATGGAAATGGGAGGCAGTTGGGAAACGACTGTATCGGAAGAGCTGCGCAAATTCCTTGCCGAATTGGACATGTTCTATCTTGGGACTGCGAACGCCGAAGCCGCCGCCCGATTACTTGGCCTTAACCGAACAACATTGCAAGCAAAACTCAAGAGATATGGACTAGTGTAAAAGTTGCGCAGCTAGAATTCGCTCAAGCTGCCAGGAATTCGGCAGTCGCTAATATTTGGGCACCTTGTTTATTGATTGTCGCAAGCGGTTGAAGTATTAAATCCCTTCAAAACGCTCATTCGCAATTTACAAACTTGTAATTCTGTGAATTGGTATCGCAGTTGCACCTAGTATAATCTTTTGCGTGCATTGACTAGCGAAAAACAGTGTTTTCCGATTTAGGCATTTCATATCCGTGAAGTCGCCATCCAAAATAGGCAATGAATGAAGCGAAACCTGTATTCTTGTTGTTGCGTTCTTTTGGCGTGTTTCATTACACTCGATGCTGCAGTTGCTCAGCAAAATCTGTTCAATGTTCCCAGCGGTCAAATCACTGCACCGGGAAACCTCTTCTTTCAGCAGCAATTCAATGTCGCTTCGCAATTGGGTCAAAGTAGCACTACATTCGACTATGGCCTCGGCAACAGTTGGGAGGTGGGAGTAAACCTAACCGATGTCCAACTCTGGAACCAACAGACATCGACACGCTACTTTGAACAAATCACCCCTGCTGTTTTGTGTAACGTTCAAAAAGGATTTGCAGTTTTAGAAGATCGCTGGAAAGTCGGACTAGGCACGCAGTCAGGCCTCGGACCGAATCGCGCTGGGAGTGGCATTCCATTCGAACAGTTTGCGTGGATTACCAATAGCATTCAAGTCGACGAAAGTGCGATGCTTGGCCGCTATTTTTTTGGAAGCTACTACGCCAATCGAGCCTACGGCGGAGGTGGAGATCCAGTAGGTGGTTTACTCGGTGCGGAGATCCCCATAATACAGGATCGACTGTATTTACAGGCAGACTGCATAACCGGTGATCGCTCTATAAGTGCCGCAGTATTCGGTTGCGTAGCTTTGCTGCCCAATGAATGGCAGGTTTCGATAGGTCTTCAAGCGCCAACATTTAGAAGCGATGCGCCCGTAGCTGCCGTATTCGAGTTCACGCATCTAAGTCTGCCACTGTTCCAACGCTTTCGTCATTCACGTTCGTCAGCACTTAAGCATTTGGGCACTCTCAATCCAGACTACTGGACATTTCCATAGAGATCGATCCTTGACGATTGCTCGGTCTATTCCCTGCATACTTTGATAATTTCCTCCTCTATGCAAACAACAAACGTCCAAAACAACACTCGTTCGGGCATGCTAACACCGGGCATCGGCCAAAGTTTGGCGTCCTTGGTTAGGAGTTTTGGGTGCGAAAAAGCACGTGAAATGTATCTGACATCGTTGGCTGCGGTTAAATACTTCAAAGA
>JANLQO010000362.1:0-1849 GCA_031367855.1 Planctomycetia bacterium
CATGTTTTCCCATTGTCTGTGCTGATTCGCACCTGGACACCGTACGGTTTGCGACGATAACCATAAGACATCATCAATCGACCGTCTCGTAACTTCAGCAAATGGGAGGGCAGGCCCCAGACGCCAATAGCGTGTGGTACGGTCCAGCTTCGTCCACATGATTGCTCCCCATTTGCGGCTAAGCAAAAATATCCTTCACAACGCGTCCATACACGTCCGTCAATCTAAAATTCCGGCCTGCGTGTTCGAACGTCAAGCGTTCATGATCTAAACCCATCGCATACAGTAAGCTCGCGTGCAAGTCGTACATGTGAACCTTGCCATGCATGGCACGGAAACCAAACTCGTCGGTCGCGCCGTGAGCATGTCCCGGCTTTACGCCCCCGCCCGCCAACCATACGGTAAAGCCACCGGGATTGTGATCGCGACCGGTTCCATTTTCCTGCGCGTAGGGAGTGCGACCGAATTCGCCGCCCCACCATATGATCGTATCTTCAAGTAAACCGCGCTGTTGTAAATCAGTCAGTAGACCCGCGATGGGTCGATCCACGGCCGGCGCATGGTCAGCGTGCTTGGGTAAATTCGAATGCTGGTCCCAGGCCGGGTTGGCCGAATTGTCGCCATAATTTACTTGAATGAAACGCACACCGGCTTCACACATTCGTCGAGCGAGTAAGCACTTTTGACCATACGATTTCGTCTCAGCGCGATCGATTCCATACATGCTTAGCGTGGCGGCGGATTCGTTCTCGACGTTCATGATTTCCGGCGCGATACTTTGCATTCGCCAAGCCAAATCGTAGGCTTCAACCAGCGCATCGAACTCCGAGTCCCGCACGCTGCGCCTCGCGATCTGCGTTTGATTTAGTTGCTGGAGCAATCGAAACTGTTCTTTCTGGTCCGCAATAGTCATGTCGCCGCGCGTCAGACACTCAATCTCCAATTGCTCTTTGCCGGAACCGCCGATTCGTGTTCCCTGAAACTTGGCGGGCAAGAATGCGCTGCCATAATTACGAGGCCCACCGTTGCCAACTGAGGGGGCAATGGAAATGAACCCCGGCAAACTCTCATTCTCAGTTCCCAGGCCGTACAAAACCCAAGATCCAAAGGAAGGCCGTACGAAGTTTGTCGAACCACAGTGCAGAAACAAAGTCGCCGGTCCGTGAGCCACACCCTCCGTTTGCATGCCATGCAAGAAACAGAGCTTGTCTACGTGCCGAGCCGTTTCTGGAAACAAATCCGAAACCCATCGTCCCGACTCGCCGTATTGCTGGAAACGCCATGGCGACTTCATGACACGATGCTCAGTGCCGCGTTTGCCAGTTTTTGCCAACTGCCGCGCGTCGTCAAAAGCCTGCTTGTTTCCGTCAATCTTCGCGAGCGATGGTTTGTAATCGAACGAATCAACTTGGCTGACACCACCCTGCATAAACAAAAAGATGATTCGCTTGGCCCGCGGCGCTCGATGCGAAATGGCTTCCTGCGCTGTCACAGAATTGGCCGCCATCGCCTGTGCCGCGAGCGCGCCAAAACCGCAACCCGACAGCTGAAGCGCAGTCCGTCTTGAAATCAAGTTTTGCACGAAGGAGTTACCCTTTATTCCAAGTACCGAAAATCCAACGAGGCGAACAACGACTGCACCAAGGCCGTCAAACGCTTCGAATCGAGAGTGTTCCGATCGACTTCCTGTCCTGCAACTAAAAACGCTACACATTTGGCCATTTCAGCCTGAGTAGGCGACCGCCCAAAACAGACGCGATGCAAGTGTTCCACCGCCAATTCTGGTGATGAGAACTCACGTTCAATCAGCTTCGCCGTCGCACTCGCGCGCGCCACCACCCAAGGATGA
>JANLQO010000382.1:0-3002 GCA_031367855.1 Planctomycetia bacterium
GTCATGATCTCAATTGTCCCATCGGACCGGGATCAGTCACGATTCTTAAGGCTGATCGGCCCGGGATCATTGTAGCCTGGGGGGACCCACAAGGAATTGGTTGCGGGCTTGCCAAAGGTCCGCGATCTCGATCGCGAGACACGGACAAAAGGGCGTGTGTTAGCTTATCAGCCGGAAGGCGTTAGCCTCCGGTTGCGACCCCTTTTGTCCCTGTTTCGCGATCGAGATCGCGGGCCTTTGGCAAGCCCGCAACCAATTCCTTGTGGGTCGCCCCAGGCTACAATGATCCCGGGCCGATCAGCCTTAAGAATCGTGACTGATCCCGGTCCGATGGGACAATTGAGATCATGACTGAAAGAGCTTGTTCATGGACAACGGATCGATCGCGGATATTTTCGATGAGATGGCGGAGCTGCTTGAACTGCGAGGCGAAAACCAATTTCGGGTGCGCGCCTACCGCAACGGTTCGAAGACGATTCGTGAACTTACTGAGCAAGTGTCAGCTATTTTGGCTGACGCAAGTCGCGATCTGCGCAAATTCCCAGGAATTGGCGATACCCTGGCCGACAAATGCAAGGTCATGGTGGAGACCGGCAAGTTGCCGCAGCTTGAGGAATTGCGAGCCAACACGCCGGCCGTGCTGGTCAAAATGACTCGTATACCCGGCGTCGGCGCGAAGAAGGCCATGCTGATGCAAAAAGAACTTAATATTCAGTCGCTGGAGGAACTGCGTCAAGCTTGTTTGGATCAGAAAGTCCGTGCGCTCAAGGGCTTTGGTGCGAAGACCGAAGAAGCTATTTTGGCGGGGCTGGATATTGCTGAGTCGGCCGCGCTGCGTTTGCGGATCGACCAAGCGGAACATTTGGTCCAGCGGTTAATGACTCATCTTAGCGGTTGCGATGCGATTCAAAAAATAGAATTCGCGGGCAGCTATCGCCGTGGCAAGGAGACGATCGGGGACATCGACATTCTGATTGTCAGCGATGATCATGCGGCTGTGATGGATCGCTTTCAGGAATTCCCGGCCCTCAGCAGCGTGATAGTGCGCGGCGATACCAAAATGTCGATTCGCGTCGACAATCAGTTTCAAGTCGACTTGCGAGTAGTGCCGCAAGCGAGTTTCGGAGCAGCGCTGCAATACTTCACGGGTTCAAAAGAGCACAATGTTGCGTTGCGCAGTCGAGCGCGAAAGCTGGGCATGACGGTCAACGAATACGGGGTCGCCAAAATCGATTCACCGGAGCAGTTGCTGTGCGGCAGTACCGAAGAGGAGCTATACGCGATCTTGGGTCTCAAGTGGATTGCGCCCGAGCTGCGCGAAGGTCGACATGAGCTCGCTTGGGCGGAACAGGGGGAATTTCCAGAGCTGGTCCAACTCGCCGACATAGTGGGCGATCTCCACATGCATACCACTGAGTCTGACGGATCAAATTCAATGGACGAGATGGCCTCTGCGGCGCGGGCTCGCGGCTTGCAGTACATTGCGATCACCGATCATTCCAAGCGTGTGAGTATGGCGCGAGGTTTAGATGCGACTCGATTGTTGGCTCAGTGGGAAGTGGTGGATCGGGTGAATGCGACTCTGCCACGCGGATTTCGAATCTTGAAGGGTATTGAGTGCGACATCTTGGAGGCCGGCCCGCTTGATCTGCCGGATGAAGTGCTCGCTCAAGCAGATTGGGTGCTGGCCAGCGTTCACTATGGACAGAAGCAATCGAAGGAGCAGATCACGGATCGAATCTTGGGCGCGCTGGCCAATCCTCATGTGGACGCGATTGCTCACCCGACTGGCAGATTGCTCGGAAGTCGCCCGCCCTATGAAGTTGACTTGCAGGCAGTATTTCAAGCCGCGGCGTCGCATCGCAAGATCCTGGAACTGAACGCCAGCCCCCATCGACTTGACCTTTCCGAGGCCAATCTGATGGCAGCCTCGGGCTACGGAATTCCCATCGTCATTGATACCGATGCCCATTCGATCGAAGGGCTCGACGTGATGCGATTTGGAATTACGCAGGCGCGCCGCGCGAATTTAACCAAACAGCAGGTAGTGAATACTTGGCCGCTCGATAAACTGCTGGAGTGGATCCGTCGCTAGTCGGTGGGTTGCGAGGCATTGTTTGAAAAGGGGTCTGACCCTTTGGGAAATCGGCGGTATCATTGGTAGATTGGCCGGTTTGGATAGGATCAGACCCCTTTTCCAACAATGCCAAGTCAGTTTCCAGGGCATGCTTTAACTTCGTTGCATCGGGCAGGTCTCCGAGCTCGGTTCGACTCTATTTCGCCAAAGGCTGCAAAGGGCTTTATGAAATTCAAATTCCCGGTGGTTATTATCGACGAGGATTTTCTATCGGGTAACGCTTCTGGATTGGGCGTGCGAGCACTGGCAGAGGCGATGGAGCGGGAGGGAGCCGAGGTAGCGGGCGTGACCAATTACGGCGATCTGTCTCAGTTTGCCCAGCAACAAAGCCGTGCTTCTGCGTTTATTCTGTCGATCGACGACGATGAATTTCACGAAGGCGCGATGGCTCCGGCGCTGAACAATCTGCGGTCCTTCATTACCGAAATACGCAACAAGAATTCCGACATTCCGATTTTCTTGTATGGCGAAACGCGAACCTCGCGGCACATCCCGAACGAAATCCTGCGAGAATTGCACGGATTCATTCACATGTTTGAGGACACGCCGGAGTTTGTCGCCAGGCACATTTTACGCGAAGCCAAAGCCTACACGGATGGACTCGCACCGCCGTTTTTCCGAGCGCTGGTTCATTATGCGCAAGACGGTTCGTATTCATGGCACTGCCCCGGTCACTCGGGTGGCGTGGCTTTTTTGAAAAGCCCCGTGGGGCAGATGTTTCACCAGTTCTTCGGCGAAAACATGTTGCGGGCCGACGTGTGTAACGCTGTGGAAGAGCTTGGTCAGTTGCTCGACCATACCGGCCCCGTGGCAGCGTCGGAACGTAATGCTGCGAGAATTTTTGGTGCAGATCATTGTTTCTTCG
>JANLQO010000414.1:0-6433 GCA_031367855.1 Planctomycetia bacterium
CTTCTGGCCGCGCTTAGCAAGTCCCGGTCGAATCGATTCGATCACTCTGTCCATGCGCGGATTTTCACCAGGCTGCGTATTGTCGACGAGTGCACCCTGAGCGGCCCGCGATAGGCCGCGATTGTTGGTTGCTTCCACTACGCCAGCGTAGCCACCCAAGATGTAGGGAAACCGTCCTGGTGTCACGTGATAGTGATACCCTCGCTTGGCATCGGAGTGACCGTTGCAAACGTCGAGCGCCAGCGAACCGGAAACGTCCATGGCTTTCAAATTATCCGCTTCATAGGGTCCGTACAATGGAAACCCGTCGAACGCAAAGCCGATGATGGGCGAATGTCGCTCGCCGTCGTCGCTGAACGGCGACTTCACGCAGCTAGGATACTTGTGATAGTGGTACACGCCGGTTTGTTGAGGATGACCGCAGCAAGAATCTAACCAAACTTCGGTATAACCTTCGACGGCATTCATACCCTCCATTTCGAAGGGATTGAAGAACACGACGCCATTGGATGCCATCCCAACTGGCCCCATCGGAAGCCGCGTGACTTTGCCAGCCAACCGCGGCTCAAGCGGTAGTCGGAAGGTGAAGTTTTGAACGGCGATACGATTCGGATTGCTGCTGTTGGGAAAAATCGCCGTCGGATGATTCGGGTATCCTTGGCTTTGAATGATCAAGTGCTGCTTGTCGTGGCTGATGCGCAGATTGTCGATGCCATCATTGTTCGAGTCCTGCGCGTGGTAGGAGAAGAGATCAACTATTTCGTCGCCGTCGCGGTAGAGGTAGACAGGCTTCTCCCCAGGACGCATAAACCACTTTCCGCCGATCGATTCCAAGCCTTCGGTCGACTCAACCACCTGGGCAAAACTCAGCGTCGAGCAAGTTGCCTGGTGCACGGCAAGAATTCCAACTAGCAAAACGACGAATTTGGGTAGCAACATGGTCTTGGTTTCCTCGATCTGGCCGCGCGAAACATAAAGCGGACCAGAGTATAACTGGCAAACCTGAAGGCCGCGTGAAGAAAACCATGGGCCGCGTTGGGTGCAAACACAGTCGTATCCGGCAGATGCGATCCACGGCGGGTTGGACTAAAGTACTCCCAAGCACTACATCTTGTACATTTTCAAACCGCGCTGAAAACGGACAAAAATCTCATCATCTACCACTGCCAAATGCGCCCAACAGGGTTCATCGGAGACTTGCAGTTGATCGAGCAGCTCAAATTTTTCCGGATTTGCTGCCAACAAATAGAGTTTTCCACTCTCGTCGAGACCCAGGATTCGCTCGCCATCGGTCACCATACTCCAATATTTTCCATACGGTTGAGTACGCCACGTTTCGCTGCCGTCTTTGAGGTCGATGCAGCACACGCGTTGGTTCTTCAGATGCAGATAAGCGTAATCGCCTACGACGATCGGTGACGACATGTAAGCTTCCGATTTGCCCTCCCATGCAACATCGGTGGACCAACCTGTTGGCGACTCAGCCTTGACACGAATCGACTGCGAGCGTCCGCCGTAGCTGCTCGTAAAAATCTGTTGGCCGACAATCGTCGGAGTCAAAATGTTCATGCCCCGGAAGGTTTGGATCGGTCGTTGCCAAAGTTCCTTGCCACTGGCTAATTCGACTCCAACCATCGCATCGCGCGTGGCAGCCACCAGTTGCGGAGTACCATTCAGATCGGCGATTACGGGCGATGAAAACGCGCCGCCCATCATGCCTCCAGCTTCCTTCATCGCCATCCAACCGAATTTTCCATCCGCCAAACGAATTTGGCGAATGCCACCGCCGGCTTGAACGTAAACGAACTCGCCATCGATCAGCGGCGAACAAACGAGCCCAAATGAAGGCAAATCAATCTTGAGGTCTTTATTGAAATCAATCCGCCAGAGTTCGTTACCCGTCGTTGCGTCGAAACAGGCCACCACGTCGCGCATCCCGCCTACTACGACTCTCTTGCCGTCGGTCGCAGGCGTCGATCGAATCCAGTCACCGTTGCTGCTGGCAAAAAATGGGACGCTCATCGCTCCTTCCCATTCCTTCTTCCAAACTTGATTGCCGGTCGCCCGTTCGAGCGCGCTCAGAGTTTCGTTCTTCTTGTTGATGGTTTCAGTAACCAGTACATTTTTGCCCGAAATGATCGGGCCGCTGTAACTGTCGCCGAGCTTTACGGTCCAAGTGGGTTGAAGATGTGAGATCCTCTCCGGCAGCTTGGTCGCACATTTGCCGTCGCGATTTGGACCGCGCCAACCCGGCCAGTTGTCAGCCAGAACTCGTGAGCCTAGGCCAAGGCTTGCGATAGTGGCGAGTGAGGCGGTAAATTGGCGACGCGTGGTTGACTGACGCATTGAAACGTTCCCTCATGGTAAAGCGACGTGTTGCTGGCAACCAAATTGAACAGCTTCAGCTTCAATCGGGTAGAACCAAAATTCTAAACGCGTCACTGTAGTGGGGCGGCAATGCCTAGAAATTGATTCACTTAGCGGACTGTATCGGCCCGATTTGCTCGTTGCGAGGTGCCCACCATACACGGGCAGTATTGTCCCAACTAGCTGAGGCGAGACGCGTGCCGCTTGAATCGAAAGTGACACAGTGAATGTGGTTGGTATGGCCGTTCAATAGACCGACGGCTTCGCCTGTTCGTAAATCCCAAAATCGAATGGTGCGGTCACTTCCGCAGGTTGCCAAGGTGCGCCCATCGGGACTAAATGCGGCACACATAGCGTCTCCCGAATGACCATGTAGGGGGGCGATGCTGTTTGGCAAAGTGCTTGAGGCCGTAGAACTCATTTCCGCAGTTGAATGCAACTGCACGGTTCGATCGGAACTAGTGGATGCTAACAAGCGACCATCTGGTGAATAATTCAAACTGGTTATCTCGGCTTTGTGCCCACGGAGTTGGACGAGCCGGCGCGATTGGACGGTATCCCAAACTTCGATCATTCTGTTGACACCGCCTGCCGCGATCTGCTTTCCGTCGGGCGAACAGGCGAGAGCCCAGCCGGGACCCTCCATTGTCATGATGACGCCCTTCTGCGTGCGTGTTTCTAAATCCCATTCAACCACTTTGCCATCGTCACCGGCTGAGTAAAGCGATTTTCCGGCGAAGGGAGTAGCGAGTACGTTGACGGAACCTTGATGAGTATTCTTAAGTTGTGACAGCATTTTTTGACTGGCAATGCTCCAGAACTTAATGGAAGAATCGCGGCTTGCAGAGGCCAACGTGTCTCCGTCAGGCATCATCAATAAGAATTGTATGCTAGCGGAATGCGCAGCTTGTCCTTCGGGACTCAACTCGGTGTCCACCAACTGTCCCATTTTCTTGCCTGTCGTTGTGTCCCACAGCCGAATGGAGCGATCAGCACCAGCGGTTACTAACAATTGGCCCGAATTTGCAAAACATGCAGCCCACAACCAATCATCGTGTGCTGGAATACTCAGGTCGATCGAGGGTGCTTGGCGATCAAACAACTGAACGTTTCGATCGCGGCCTCCGGACGCTACGAATCGTCCATCGAAGGATACGGCCAGGCCATAGAGAGAGTTTTCCTGGCCCGTCTGCATTTCAACTTCCTGTCGACTCAAGCCATCCCAAACGTGAATCAAATTGTCTTTGTCCACGATAGCAGCGAAGCGCTGAGTACCGGGAATTGCCGTCAGCATTTGGACATTACCAGCGTGGATCTCCGTTTTCTTGGTTAACCCAGCTGTTGATGGTTTCCAAAATACCAGTTGCTCATCTTCAAACCCGGCTGAAACGAGCGATTGGCTATCTGGTGAAAAAGCGAGGTAGCGTACTCCGCCTAGGTGATAATTCACAGATTGCATCGGCTCAAGGTTTTGTACCGTCCACACCGCAACATCGCCCGCCTTATTTCCAGTTGCAACCCAACGACCGTTTTCCGCAACTGCAATTGTCGTCATGGCTTCAGGGGCTTGCGCAGTGCAGAGCGTTGTTCCGTCTTTCACATTAACCAAACTGAATTTTTCGTCGCCGTAGGCGACCAATAGCCCTGAGCCATCCATCGTAAATTCCATGCAACCAATTCCCGTCAATTGCTCCAAAACTTGATCCGCGTTTGGCGACAGCAACTCGCCTAGAACGGCACGGCCCTGCGTGTCGGCGTACGCAAAATGTTTCCCGTCAGCGGATAAGGCCACTCCCCAAGGTAAAGCAGTTGTCCGTGTTGGCCCGATCTCCGTATAACGCTGGGTATCAAAGAAAACTAAGTTGCCGTCGCGACCAGTCCATAACAAGTGATTTCCATCGGCAGTGTAAGCCGTCAACGCCGTGAGTTGTCGATCGTCCCCGCGGAAACTAAACCGCCGCGACCTGTTTTCTAAATCCCAAATAGCGACTTGGCCCTCGTTACCACTTACCGCCAGATGCGGTTGAGTCGGCGAGAAAGCAATCCGCGTGACAATTTCATCGTGTGCGAAGGTGGGCGTCGAACGTGATGTTCTGACGAGGCGATCGTAATAGTACCAAGGAAAGGTGCGCAGTTCAGAAGGTTGCCGCTCGAGCAATTCAGAGGCGCGACCAACCAGTCCACGATCCCAGGCGTCTTGCACCATGTTCATGTGAGCCACGTAGAGGTATTGGCTGGTGAGCTGCTCTTGAGCAAACGCTCGGGCAGCATCCTGATTCGCTTGTTGACTGCTAGCTATGGCTTGATTCGCACTTACTCGAGCGCGTTGCCACAACACCGATACCGACAGCAGGCCGGTGACCAGTGAGAGCGTAAGACCAGCTACTAGACTGGCAATGAGCGGTTTGCGCTGGCACCATCGAATCGCCTTTTCGATGGGACCCGCAGGACGAGCCTTGATGGGTTCACCATTGAGAAAGCGATGCAAGTCCTGTACAAGTTCAGAGCAATTTGAATAGCGTTTTTCGCGGTCTTTTTGCAAACACTTCAACGTTATGGTTTCAATGTCTCTAGGAATTGCTGAATTGAGGGAACGCAGTGTCGGTGGCTCTGCCTGAACGATCTGGTGTAACAACATAGGACGATTGCCGCGAAAGGGCAGTTCATGCGTGAGCAATCGAAACAACATAACGCCCAGCGAGTAGATGTCCGTTCGAGCGTCCACAGAATGCGATTCACCGCGAGCCTGCTCGGGTGACATGTATAACGGCGTACCCAATATTGCCCCATCAATAGTTATTGTCACATCACCGCTATCGCGTTTAGCCAAGCCAAAATCGACAATGTAGGGTTTGTGGTTCTCGTCCAAAAGAATATTGGATGGTTTCAAATCTCGGTGAATCACTCCCGCCGCGTGCGCATAACCGATCGCCTCCGCAATCACTGCGATCATCGTTGCGGCTTCGCGGACACTCAGCTTCCTAGCGGAAAGAAAGTCCTCGAGCGACACGCCCTCAATAAACTGGCTGACGATAAACAGTACTTGCTCGTGCCGTCCAACTTCGAACACGGGGACAATGTTAGGATGGTCCAACTGAGCGGCGGCGCGCGCTTCGCGAAGGAATTGCTCCGCACTCTGACCGCCCAGTTTCTTGAGATGCGGGATTTTAATGGCAACAAAGCGATCTAACTCTGAATCCTTGGCCTTCCAGACTTCCCCGAAGGCGCCGATTCCAACCAACCGAAGCAAGTCAAATTGTCCAAACGAGCTATTCCGACCACCGACGGAGCCAATGGTTGTCTCAGCGAGTAAATCAAAAGACTCCCCACAGTGCAGGCAACTGATATTTGAGAGTTCGTTATGTTCGCTGATTTCTAGTAGTGCAGAACATTGTGGGCAGCGTGTTTGCATCAAAGAATTGACCTATGCATTTCGTTCGGTTTTTAAGCTAGGCTTTGTCTCAAAAGGGGGCTGCCCCTATGGAGGGCAGGAAAAATCCCTGACAATAAAACATGCCCAGAGCGGGCTCGCCCCCTTTGGGGACAATGCCTGGCATCGTTCGGATGATATCCTAACATGGAAATGATGGTGCGCAAAATTCTGAGTTAGCGACGGAATGCGGCGGCAGCCTGGGTATAGTGGTGCGCGGCATGGTGGATGCGAACGATATCGGCATCGCTGAGTTCGCGGATGATGCGAGCGGGGATGCCAGCCACGAGCGAACGCGCGGGAATCTGCTGGCCTTCGAGTACAACCGCTCCGGCGGCGACCATCGCATTGTCGCCAATGACAGCCCCGTTGAGGACCACAGCGCGGATGCCGATCAGCACGTTGTTGCCGACGTTAGCTCCATGAACGACGGCTGAGTGACCGATGGTTGTGTCTTCGCCAATCGTGCAGGGAACACCTAGGTCGGCGTGAATGCACACCAGGTCTTGGACGTTTGACCGCTTGCCGATACGAATCCATTCCGTGTCCCCACGAACGACGGATCCGAACCAGACGCTACAACCATCAGCCAATTCAACATCGCCGATGACGGTTGCGTTCGGAGCGATCCAAACT
>JANLQO010000507.1:0-7321 GCA_031367855.1 Planctomycetia bacterium
TTTCTGTTGGGTATTTTTCTTGAATTTTGGTATTGGGTTTTGGAAGCCGCTGTCGTTTGCCCGTACTTTTCTTGGCGCGTAGATACGTTCGCCATAACGTGGTGAACCGCTTTGATTTACAGCCACGTTCTGGCGAACGTAGCTACGCGCCATGAATAGTCCGGGCTAACGCCAGCGGCTTCCAAACCCCAGTACCAAATTGCAAGAATACTCCCAACGAGATAACTCAAGTGCCAACCAGCGCCTGACGTTTGCGGCCGATAGTCGCGATCAACTGTTTTTGTGGAGCAGCGAATTTAGCAATACCTTCGGCCATTAACGTATCATGCAGATGCTGCATATTTGCAGCAGAGTTTAGTTCTTCAACAATGGCAGCCGCTGGCAGCTTGTCGACTTGACGGTCGAAAACAAAGTTGCCAGCAGCGATCGCGGCGTTGGTCTCGGGCGGATTGGTTTGGATATCGCTGCCAGCTAACGCGGCAACATATTTCTCTTTCGGATCTTTTGGATCTTTCGTCCCAGTGCTCGCGAAAATAATTTCTTGCTGCAATCGCGTGGGGTGCTTGCTCCAGAATTGTTGATTGTCGAGCCAAATCTGTTTGGCATTGACGATGCCCAATTGGCCTTGTGCCGCCGCGGACAGCCTCGGTAGGTACTTGCTGGAATACTGATCCACACGCGAAACAAATATACTGTAAACGCTTTTGAAATCTTCCAAATTGGCCCGTTTTCGAGCACCTGCCCAGACATTGTTTCGTGCCGCGTGATACTGCTCCATCGTGAACACCAGCGTTACGTTCAAGGTTATACCTGCTGCACACAATGCGCTGAGCGCATCTAATCCCGCTGGTGTGGCTGGAACTTTGATCATGCGATTCTGATGGCCAGCCGACCACTTCTTGCCCAGTTCGACGTAACGCTCGACGCGTTCTGCATGTGGCAGATTCACTTCGCTATCTTCGATCAAAGGATCCAATTCAAAGCTAACCCAACCGGCGTTGCCGTTCGTTCGGTTCCAAGTTGGTAAAAAGGCAGTTTGAGCGTCACGGACCAGTTGATCGGTCAGCTCCCAAGCGATGTCAGCATCATCGCTGCCAGAAGCGATCAGCTTTGCCAGCGGCTCATCAAAGCGTCCGGTCTCAATCAACCCTGCAATGATGATCGGATTGCTGGTTGCGCCGACAGCCCCCCACTCCAAATTCAGCTGTACCAAGGCGGGATCAATCGAATCGAGATAAAGATTGGTGCCGCTGGCGACCAGGCTAGCAATGGAGGGATTAGACATGCTTGGTTCCGATAGCAAATTTTGAGTAGTATTCTGCAAATTCAAATGACTTTGGACTGTATTCTCAACCATCGGCCGGCAATTGGCAATTACCGTAGGCAGAGCATCCAGCTGGAAACTCACAACACGTTAAATGTTCGTCAGCAAATCAGCGGTGCGATTGATGGCCGCCATGGGAATGGTGTGGGGCCCATTGAAGTCAACAAAGTCAACTTTGCATTGTGCATCGAGCAATAAATCTCGCAACCATGCGCCAGCCGTGAAGGGCAGAATTGGATCCTGCCTTCCATGGCTCTGCACGATTTTGCAATTGGATAATCGGGCCACGCTTGCTTTCCAGTAGCGTTCACAAATCAGTGCACCCGAGTACAGACAGAGCGCGGCCGGCGGCTCTTTCAGTCCCCGACAAGCGACATCCATGGCCAGCATTGCGCCTTGCGAGAATCCACCTAAGAGCAAATTGATTTCGCTCAGTTTGACGCGCTCGAGTGCGATCTCAATCGCTTCTGTTAGACTTGCGCGGGCTTCATCGATGCCTTCGGGCACTTCTTCACGAATCTGTTCGAACTGTCCCGAATCCATCGCGGCGATCAACCGCGCGATGCTCAACCACCACCAAGCGCGAGCACCAGGCATTCCCTGAGCTTCGAGAGAGAGTGGAGCCGCAGGGAAGATCAACTGCATTGGCGAAGTGGAGTCGCTCTCGCTGAGCAACTCCTGGGCGATCCCTACAAGATCATCGCCCGGAGCTCCGAAACCATGGCAAAAAACTGCCACCTTTTCAATCGCATTCGTTCCATCTGGCTGAACTAACACACAATCCAGTTTTCCCAAACGTTCTCGCTTAGCTCGATAAACTAATTCACTCAATGTGACCCATCCTCTGCTAGTACTTGTTTGTTTTAATACACAATCGCGCAACGCTGTGAAGCCGTTTTGTCGGTGATAAAATTGGGGTTTCGTGGCTAGGTGCTTCGCGATCGCATTAGGCGCATTATTACCCACATTCTGAACTTTGTGTTGCGCTGCCTGCGTGAGGGGCAAAGCCCCGTTCGTTTACCTAGCCCAGGCCAACGACCCGATGGGCTGGGCTCGGCAAATTGCTGGGCCTGTGGCCCGGTCGCATCCGGCAGATGCGACCCACCGTAAGTCACGGTCGCATCCGGCAGATGCGACCCAACGTGGGTCACTTTTGCCGAAAGTGACCGTAAGCCTACTGGAAATGCCTAAAACTGCTTCGCCGCGTTGCCGGCAGGAGCGACCCAGCAACGTCTGAGATCACGTCGTAGCCGCGGGATGGAATGAATCGCGAATGGCCCAATAAAACATCGAAAGTGCGTGGATTGAGCCACTTCGGGGTTAGCAGAAACGAGGAATACGAACTACCATTTAGTGACGGATTGCGGCAGCTTTCTCCCGACAAAAGCCCGACAAATTTTCCCGTCCAAACTCTTGATCGTTGAGAAAAATGAATCCATGAATCGCTTGGCTGTGTGGATGGGATCGTTCTTGGTCATTGCAATTGTGATTGGGATCGGAGGTACGCTGGGCTGGATCAAGTACACCGAGATCGTTGCCGCGGCGGCAGCACCTCCGCCTCCAGAATCGCCGATTGCGGTTTCGGTCGAATCATCGACGAGCGTCGACTATCGCTACAGTACGACGGTAATAGGCACCGTTCTGGCCCCAAGATCGATCATTTTAAGTAACGAAATAGCGGGCACCGTTACCTATATTGTCAAGTCGGGCGAACAAGTTGCAGAGAATCAAAAACTTGTCGAACTCGACGCTAGCGTCGAGCGGGCTCGACTCATTTCTGCGAAAGCACGACTAAAAATGTCTGAATCGACTTTGCAGAGAACTCGTCTGGCGGCGAAGAATCGCGCTGTCAGTGAACTAGAAGTCGAAGAGGCGGAATCAGCGAACTCTCAAGCCGCAGCGGAGATTATTGAATTGGAGGCAACAATCGCCAAGAAGACGTTGCTCGCGCCCTTTCCATCTCGCATCGGATTGTGCAACACCCACATGGGTCAATTCCTTGCCAGCGGATCGCAGATTGTAACTTTGCAGAGCCTTGAAGGTTTTATCAATGTCGACTTCATGGTGCCTCAGAGCGCTGCGGACTTTGTAGAAGTTGGAAACGCAGTCAAGTTAGTAGATGAGCAAGAGACTTTCGTGGCGACGATCGCGGCAATTGACGCTCAGGCAGATCGTTCGACTCGCAATTTGATGGTCCGCGCCAAACTAAGCCCCGTGCCAAAGCACTTGTTGCCGGGCGATTCGGTCCGCGTGTTCGTCGAGTATGGTCCCGCCATGAAGACGGCGGCGATACCTGTCGTGGCGCTCCGGCGGGCTCCTATGAAATCCTTCGTATATGTTGCGGAAAAAGATAGCGAAGGCAAGCTTCGAGCGCGTGAGCAGCAAATCAAGGTGGGACAGATGATTGGAGAGAGATTCAGTGTGCTAAGTGGTCTCGATGCAGGGGTTGCTGTGATTGCGGATGGTTCTTTCAAATTACGCGACGGGGCGTTGATCGTTCCTGCGGCAGCTGCGAAAGCAGTTATACAACCTGCGGACCGAGAAACGGTAGGTAAATAAATCCGTGCGATCCATCACTGACGTCTTCATTAAGCATCCAGTATTGGCCGTTGTGGTCAATTTCGCCATTGTATTGATTGGCCTGAGAGCGATGGTGCTGCTACCGATTCAGCAGTACCCGAAACTGGAAAGCACCTCGGTAGTTATTACAACTTATTACATCGGAGCTAGCGCCGAAACGATCCGCGGATTCCTCACCACCCCTATCGAGCAAGCCGTCTCATCGATCGCCGGAGTCGACTACATCGAATCGAGTTCGACCGCCGGTGCAAGTATCATCACCGTTCGATTGAAACTGAATCATAACAGCACTCAGGCCTTGGCCGAGGTCAATGCAAGGCTGCAACAGGTGCGACGGCAATTGCCGGCCGAGGCTGAACCACCGGCGATTGAACTGCAGCGCGCCGATCGCCCCTACGCATCTTTCTACATCAGCTTTACTTCCGATGAGATCAGTATTTCGGCACTCACCGATTGGATCAATCGCACCATTCAGCCGCAGTTGTCGATTCTCTCGGGCGTGCAGCGAGTTGGCGTCGAAGCGGGGCAGATGCCCGCCATGCGTGTTTGGATTTCGCCCAATCGACTGGGTGAGCTGAATTTGACCCCCGGCGATGTGTTCAACGCGCTGCGGCGAAACAACTACATCGCTGCCATTGGTCGTGTGCGCAACGATGCGATCCAAGTGGACTTGCTGACCAATACGGACTTACGATCCGTGGATGAATTCGAGGACCTGATCGTTTCGGAGCGCAATGGATCGATCACGCGATTACGTGACGTAGCGACAGTTGAATTGGGATCTGAAGAGCCGATGGCGACCGCCATGTATGAGGGCAAAGAAGCCGTTTACGTTTCCGTCTGGCCGCTGCCAGGCAGCAATGAAATCGAAGTCGCCCATAACCTACGCGCGGAACTCGTGAAGATGCGGCCGAATTTGCCCAAACATATCGATATGCAATTGGCGTTCGATGCGACGAAGTTCATGGAAGAAGCATTACAAGAAATCTCGCGCACGCTCGGCGAAACGATTTTGATCGTTGGCTTCGTGGTGTTTCTCTTCATGGGCTCGGTTCGCACTGCATTGGTACCGCTGATCGCCATGCCCGTGTCCCTGGTGGGCGCCATGATTCTGATGATGCTACTGGGATTCTCGCTCAACTTGCTGACCATCCTGGCAATCGTCCTCGCGGTAGGATTAGTGGTGGACGATGCGATTGTTGTCGTTGAGAACATCCAACGGCATGTGCAGGAAGGCAAGTCTCGCAGAAAGGCCGCGCTGATCGGCGCCCGCGAACTGGTCGGGCCAATCATCGCGATGACGATAACACTCGCCGTCGTCTATGCACCGATCGGTTTCCAAGGTGGTTTAACCGGGATGCTATTCCGCGAGTTTGCGTTTACGCTGGCCGCTGCGGTATTGGTATCGGGCGTGGTGGCGGTGACGCTTTCGCCCGTGATGAGTTCCATCATGATACATCCATCCGGCAAGGAAGGATTTTTGACGCGGTTCGTCAACCGTCGATTTGAGAGCGTACGACGAGTGTATGCCTGGTTGCTGGGAGGTGCGCTGCAGTTGCGATGGTCGATCGTCGCATCGACATTGTTGGTAGCGCTTGGTGCCGCCCCACTGTACATGTTCAGCGGCAAGGAGCTCGCTCCCGTCGAGGATCAAAGCGCGATTGCTGTGTTTATGTCTGGAGCCCCAGATTCTACGTTGAAGGCCACAACGCGTTGGGCAAAGGAGCTTTCGGCTACTTTGCAGCAACTGCCTGAATCGGAATATATGTGGGCTCTGGTAACGCCTGGTTCCGGCTTTGGTGGCATCATTACCAAAGATTTTCGCCAGCGCGACCGCAGCACGACAGAGATGTATCCTCAGGTTTTCGGGATGGTTTCGCAGATTCCAGGCATCGAGCCGTTTCCAATACTTTTACCGCCGCTGCCTGGCGCAGGACAGTACGACGTTGAGTTGATCGTAAAGAGTGATATGCCGCCCGAGCAATTGGCCGAACTGGCGGCGGAGGTCGCTACCGAAGCGAAAACGTTGGGCAAGTTTATGTTTGTCGATACCGATCTAAAACTCGATTTACCCCAGGCGCGTGTGTCGGTTGATCGCGAAAAAGTTGCCGATCTCGGCATGGACCTTGCGTCGGTCGCGCAGGAACTGGGAGTGCTGCTAGGCGGTGGTTATGTGAACCGCTTTAACTACTTCAATCGTTCCTATCAAGTTATCCCGCAGTTGGCGGAAGTCGATCGTCAGTCCGCATCATCGCTCATGGAATTAAAGATACGCAGCCCACAGGGTCAATTGATCCCCGTTTCTAACTTTGCATCGATCGATCCAGTCACTGCGCCACGCACGCTAACTAAGTTTCAGCAGCAGAGTTCGCTTCGCCTATTTGCGGGAGTTGTCCCAGGCGTCACCAAGGAGGACGGTTTGAATTCGATGGAAACCATCGCGCGGCGTGTGCTTGGCCCCGACGTCGGACTCGATTACGCAGGTGAATCGCGGCAGATTCGACAAGAGGGATCCGCGCTCACGGTGACTCTCGGATTCGCGCTGGTGATGATCTATTTGGTGCTCGCAGCCCAATTTCGTTCGTTTCGCGATCCTCTGATTGTGTTGCTTGGTTCGGTCCCATTGGCAATCTCCGGAGCGCTCGTGCTTACTTTCCTCGGTCTGACGACGATTAACATTTACTCACAAGTTGGATTGATCACGCTAGTCGGCCTGGTAGCCAAGAATGGAATTCTGATTGTTGAGTTCGCAAATGCGTTACAAGAAAAAGGGTTGTCTAAGTTCGCCGCAATTTTCGACGCTTCCCAAACTCGCTTACGCCCCGTCTTGATGACGTCCGCAGCCACCGTGTGCGGACACTATCCGCTGGTGCTCGTGACCGGTCCCGGTGCTGAAGCTCGCAACAGCATCGGCATCGTGCTCGTGGCAGGAATGGCTATCGGTACCATTTTCACGCTGTTTGTTGTGCCAGCGCTTTATTTGATTTTAGCCGCGGAACATCGGCATGAAGAATCTGACGACGACGTATAGTGGAGATGCCATCGTAACCCGATGCGTCAGCGAGGAAGCTTGACTCGACAGAAAATTCTGAGCCAAAAGGACCTGGGGTACTTCAGGAACGAGCGTTTTCTTGCGCGTTCAACGTCCTAGCAAACGCATTTTGATGTTGCGCTATTTGCCTTAGGGGCAAAGCCCCGTTCGTTTACCTACGCCCAGCCCATCGGGCCCATCGGGCTGGGAACAAATCGGCTAAACGAATCGTAGGGCCAACGGCCAACGCTGTGAAGCATTTCGAAGTACCGATTTCGGAGAAATCGGCCTACGTAGATAGATTTCTCCGAAATCGATGCGCGCATGTTGCATGAAAACCAACCTTTTCCTAGCACAAAATGCATCACAGCGCCGGGCCGTTGGCC
>JANLQO010000589.1:0-11680 GCA_031367855.1 Planctomycetia bacterium
CCGCGGCAAGCTGGACGAAAGCGAACTGTGGCGGCGGATTACGGCCACGAAGCCCGACGAGCAAATGCCGCCCGCCAATTTTGCTAAGCCGCTAAGCGACGAACAACGCAAACTTCTTGGCAAGTGGATCGAACAAGGCGCGCCTTGGCAGGGTCACTGGTCATTTCAACCGGTCGGTAAAGTAGTTCCGCCCGTGGCGGCCGACCCAAACGTTTCACCGATGCTGCGCACTTTTGCAGTCAACGAAATCGATGCCTTTGCTGCGAGGGTTTATCAGTCACAAGGCGTCCAGCCTACTCTGGCTGCAGATCGACGGACTTTGCTGCGTCGTTTAAGTTTCGACCTGCTGGGTCTACCGCCCAGTGCCGAACAAGTACAGCAGTTTACTAACGACGATTCGCCGCAAGCATACGAGCGCTTGGTAGATGACTTGCTGGCTTCGCCCCATTTTGGCGAACGCATGGCGATGTGGTGGCTGGATCTCGTCCGCTACGCTGACAGTGTGGGCTACCACGGCGACCAACCGATGAGCGTCTCGCCCTATCGCGATTACGTCATTCGAGCCTTCAATAGCAACAAGCCTTTCGATCAATTCACCAAAGAACAATTGGCGGGCGATCTGCAACCGGAACCGACCGCAGAACAGAGAATTGCATCGGGCTACAACCGACTGGGGATGATGAGCGCCGAAGGGGGCGTACAGCCCAAAGAGTACTTGGCCAAGTACATCGCCGAGCGTGTACGCAATCTGGGCGGCACTTGGTTGGGTGTGACGCTCGGTTGCTGCGAATGTCATGATCACAAATACGATCCCTTCACGACTCAAGAGTTTTACCAATTCGAAGCTTTTTTCGCTGACATCGAAGAGCAAGGTCTGTATGGTGGGTCAAAGTGGGGTTCGGAGATTCCGGTTCCTACGGAAGAACAGTCCGCAAAGAAAACTGAACTGGAATCCCAGATCGCGACCACGCGTCAACAACTGGATACGCCAACTGCTGCTTTAGCAGAAGCACAGCTCGCCTGGGAATCGACCCTCGTCCCTTGGCAAACGCTCAAGCCAATTTCTGTAAGTTCCCTTGAAGGCGCCACCCTGAGTGTCCAAGACGACGGTGCGATTCTCGTCAGCGGCAAGAATCCGGCGACGGATTCTTATACGCTGACCTTTGATGCAGTGCCTGCCAACATTACTGCGATTCGCCTCGAGGTTCTACCGCACGATTCGTTGCCAACGAAAGGTCCAGGCCGCGCTGGCAACGGGAACTTTGTGCTCAGTGAAATTCGAGTGAGCACTCAACCCATCGTCGTCGAGGGCAATGCTGCGGAACAACCGGTGCCGCTACAAAATGCGACGGCAACCTTTGAACAAACAGGTGCAACCGGCGGTAATCCGTATGGGAAATGGGCGGTAGCGGGCGCAATTGATAACGACGAAAAAGGAAAGACTTGGGGTTGGGCGATTATGGAGCAAGCTGGCAAGCCCAATCTTGCCATCTTTGAAACTACGCAGTGCATCGGCGGCGCTGGTCAACGATTGCTCATTCGGCTCGATCAGAATCTCGACAATCCCAATCATACACTCGGTCACTTTCGCATATCGGTGACTTCCGCGCCTCAGCCGATTACAGCTCAAGCTGGATTGCCCGTGGACTTGGCCGAAATTGTCCGCAAGCCAGTTGCAGATCGCAAAGAGGACGAAGCCCACAAATTGGCCTTACACTACCGATCGATCGCGCCGTTGCTGGATGGCCAGCGAAAGAAGATAGCTGAACTGCAAGGTCAGCTGGATGCACTGAACAATTCGATTACCACGACGTTGGTCACGATGAGCGTCGCGCCGCGAATGGTCCGCGTGTTGAATCGTGGCAATTGGATGGACGAAAATGGCAAAATCGTCGAGCCCGGGTTTCCGGAAGTGCTGGGGGGGGCGCCCGATCTCGGCAGGCGTTTGACCCGCGCGGACTTAGCGAATTGGGTCGTTAGTCGCGAGAATCCGCTCACGGCACGCGTGACTGTGAATCGACTTTGGAAATTGTTCTTCGGAGCTGGTTTGTCGGCGAGGCTCGATGATTTGGGTTCGCAAGGACAATGGCCAAGTCACCCCGACTTACTCGATTGGCTGGCGGGGCAATTGGTTGACTCCGGTTGGAATGTAAAACGACTCATTAAAACGATGGTCATGTCGGGCACCTATCGCCAAGCGTCGATTACCGATCCGCAGTTGGCCGAACGCGACCCTTTCAATCGATGGCTGGCGCGGCAAGCTCGTTTTCGCTTGGACGCCGAAGTGATTCGCGACAATGCACTGGCCGTTAGCGGCTTGCTGGTCGACGAAGTGGGTGGCAAAAGCGTCAACCCGTATCAGCCTCCCGGTTACTGGGCTTATCTGAATTTTCCGCAGCGTGAATGGGCCAACGGCAAGAATCAGGAGCTTTATCGGCGCGGTGTGTACACGCATTGGCAGCGGCAGTACTTGCATCCGTCGCTGTTGGCCTTCGACGCTCCATCGCGCGAAGAATGCACAGCGGATCGCCCACGCTCGAACACTCCGTTGCAAGCACTTGTTCTGTTGAATGATCCGTCTTATATCGAAGCGGCGCGCGTGCTGGCTGAGCGCACGCTGGCTCAAGAATTGAAGAGCGAAGCGGCAAGTATGGAGTGGCTCCTGCAAACCACGCTCAATCGATCGCCGAGCGCCGAAGAGCTTGAATTGCTGGCCCAATTGCTGCAAAGTCATCGTAGTCAGTATCGCAGCGATCTGGATGCGGCGAAGAAACTGATCGCCGTGGGTGATAAAGCCGCGGACAATCGGTTCGACGCGGCAGAGCTGGCGGCTTGGACCAGCGTCACGCGCACCGTCTTGAATTTACATGAAACGATCACTCGCAACTAAACATAATCCGATGCGCAATGTGGTCGAGTCGCTCCGCGACTCGACTAAGCGCACTAAAACGAAGGCCGATCGTCAAACCATGGCGCCGAGTTGCGGAGCAACTCGGACACGTTAGACCCCTCGCAGTTCCGTCGGATTTGTTTGAGCCGAAAAAAGCATCCCCACAAGGAAAATACTATGCAACTGCCACCCGAAATCGCTCGCCGGACGTTCCTTAATCGAGCGGGTGTGAGTGTCGGCGCGATGGCGCTGGCGAACTTAGTCGCTGGCAAGTCGCGCAGCGAAGATGCATCGAAATTAGCTCACGCGGCCGAAGGTGCGACTGCGGCTAGCGGCGTGATTCAAGCCCTGCACTTTCCGCCGAAAGCCAAGCGGATCATTTGGTTGTACATGGCTGGCGGGATGAGCCACTTGGACACTTTTGATTACAAACCCAAGCTCGCCGCGATGGCTGGCCAGCCGATGCCTGAATCCGTGACCAAAGGCCAACAGATCGCGCAGCTGCAAGGCCAACCCCTGAAGTGCTTTGCGCCGCAGCATCCCTTCAAACGCTGGGGGAATTCGGGACAGGAGATTTGCACGATCTGGCCTGAACTCGGTACGCGGTGCGCCGATGATATGTGCATCGTGCGTTCGATGTTCACCGAAGCGATCAACCACGACCCCGCGCACACGTTTATGAACACGGGCTCAATGAACGCCGGTCGGCCTGCAATGGGGTCATGGTTGCAGTATGGCTTGGGTAGCGAGTGCGAAAACTTGCCAGGCTTTGTCGTGATGGTTTCCACTGGCAAGTTTGGACAGAAACAACCGATCGCCGCGCGCCAATGGCATTCGGGTTTCTTGCCCAGCCGATTTCAAGGCGTCGAGTTTCGCAGCACAGGCGATCCGGTGCTCTACGTCAGTAATCCGGCCGGAGTTACTTCTGGCCGGCAGCGGGACATTGTGGACACCGTGCAAGCCCTCAATCGGCTCGAACAGTCCGCAGTCGGCGATGCAGAAATTGCCACACGCATCAGTCAATACGAGATGGCGTTCCGAATGCAGTCAAGCGTTCCGGAATTGATGAACGTCAGCGACGAACCTCAACGCGTGCTCGAAATGTACGGGACCAAGGGTGGCGATGGATCCTTTGCAGCCAATTGCCTGCTCGCGCGTCGTTTGGCAGAACGCGGCGTGCGTTTCATTCAGTTGTATCATCGCGACTGGGATCATCATGGCGCCATTAAAGAGCACGTGGCAGGCACAGCGGCTGAAGTCGATCGCGGCGCGGCAGCCCTGCTGACCGACTTGAAAGAGCGCGGGATGCTCGACGATACGATTGTGGTGTTTGGTTCCGAATTTGGCCGTACACCCATGGCACAAGGCAACGGTCGCGATCATCATTTGGCCGGCTTTACCATGTGGATGGCTGGCGGCGGTTTCAAACCTGGTTTTAACTATGGTGCGACCGATGAACTGGGCTACCATGCCCTGGAGAATCGAGTTTCCGTACACGATCTGCATGCAACTTTGCTCCACCAATTGGGCATTGACCACGAACGATTCACCGTCAAATTCCAAGGGCTCGATTCGAAGTTAACCGGCGTTGAGGAAGCGCGAGTTGTCAGTGAATTACTGAGTTAAATGAAATTTTTCGCAATTCAGTTCGCCGACTATGTTGATGTCCTATCATATTTTGATCGACGGTTACAACTTGCTGTTCACGGCGGGATTTGAAGGACGAAGTCGCGGGCGGGGATGGTTGGAGCAGGCGCGGCAGCGATTGATAAAACACCTGGAGCTTCATTTGCCGCCCGCAGAACATACGCGGACGTTAGTCGTGTTTGATGCTTCCGTCGATGTGCTCAAGGCGCGCCAGCGCGAGCTGGAGGATGTTCGTGGCGAGGCGATAAGCGTTAGCAGCGGTATTCAAGTTGCGTTTGCTTTCGATTTCGACGAAGCAGACGATATGCTCGAGAGCCTGATTCGAAAGCACTCGTCGCCGAAGAGTTTAACGGTCGTTTCGAGCGACAATCGCATTCGAAAGTGTGCCTTGGCCAGGCGCGCAATCTCGATCGGCTCGGACGATTTTCTGAATCGCTTGGAGCGACCGATCTCCAGTTCGGAAGCGATTAGGGACGACGCGGCCGCGCGGGCTGATGTGAAGCTCTCTGATACCGAAGTTCAAGAGTGGCTGCGCGAGTTTGGTGAAGATTCGAGGGATTAAGTGCCTCAACCAACTGCAACTTTAATGGGATGGTCCTAGCCCGGATTATTCATAGTCCTGATCGCTATTCCACGTAAACGAATATCACGCGTCGAGTTACGTCGAAATTTGCAAAAAACAGACTGTCGTAACTACGTTCGCCAGAACGTGGCTGTAACAGACTGTCGTAGCTACGTTCGCCAGAACGTGGCTGTAACTCAACGCGGTTCACCACGTTCTGGCGAACGTAGCTACGCGCCATGAATAATCCGGGCTAGGTGGCATGGTTTTAGTGTAGAACGATTGTCCCAATCGTTTTTTTATACTTCCTGCGCTTTCAGCACTAGGGCATAACTTCCAAAGTCACAGGCAAGCTCTTCAAGACGCTGCCATTTTCAAGCTCGGCTCGCGCCTGCAACCGCACTTTCCCCATGCCCAAAGTTTCCAATGGAATTGCAAATTCCCCATCGGCGCTCGAGACGATGGCCAACTGCTCACTTTCGTGCCAAACAGACAGCGATTTTGCGGATTGGGCCTTGGCTTTGATCTTCACCTTTCGTTCGCTGAAGGAAACGTTCTGCGGAGTCTCGATCGTCACGGCACTCTCGTCCCCAATCCACAATGGCAAAACGACTTCGCTGCGCTGTCCCAAGGCATCATCGCCAATGCTAATCAACCGAACCTCATGATATCCCGGTGGAGTCTTGGCCAACTTGATTTCCACTTTCGGCTGGACGGCACCGGTTTGACCAGCCAAGTCCCCGAACTGAACGCTAAATGCCAGCGGAGCACCGGGCGGGCGTTTTCCAGCGGCGAACGGTTCGTTTGCATATTTTAGAGGAAATTTTAGCGATTCATTTTCAGCCAACGTTCGTAATTCGCTCGAGAGCTCAGGTTTAGGTGGAGCGGCAAACGGTTGGCAAAGCGGGTCGCCGATAATCAGCAGTTGATAAGGCCCAGTCACTGATGCGTAAAATGCTTCGGCCAGGGACAGTCCCTTCGCGTAGTGAACATAGAGTTGCGGGTGCGGAAATTTGGGCTGCATGGAATACGGTTCCGTCACTGTGCCGCTACTGCCCGCCGCGCCCGCTTTGAGGAACTCGGTCAATTTCGTCTGCCCGCGCAATGAACTCATGTCGGCGCCAACACTTGTCAAGTTCTCGGCGATCGAACCCGGTAAAAGCTTGCTGCCGGAAGTTGTCCAGTCGAAATTGGGTGTTCCTACCATCGCGCCCAGCACGTCAGGTTTTTTGAGAGGCAAGGGATCGCGAACGATTTCAGCGGAGAAACCAAGTGATTTCAACGACTCGACCGCGTCTGCAAAGCCTGGCTCGCGTGTTTTCGTTCGCACGTCACTGGTAACGCAAAAGTAGAATCCACCATGGGGTTGCGTGAAATCCGCGGCGGCAGACCGCTCGAGAATATCCATTGCTTGCTTAAGCGTCGTACCAGCGCCGCGCGTTACCCCCAGAACGGTACATAGCAAATAACGCGAACCCAATCGCAAGTCGGCTGATGGCACTCCGTTGGTTCCCCAAGCGCGCTTGGCTTCAAAACCGATCGTAGGTTGGTATTTGGTTTGTGAATCGTCCAGCGAGAGCAATAAGAGCTGAAAACGCGAATCGTCCCGACACTTGGCGAATCTTTCGTCCGCTTGCAAGTACCCGCCTGCAGTCCAGCCTCGCGCAACTGCCTTTTCCAACAGGTCGAGGGCCGCTGACTGCTTATCCGTCTGAGCGTATTCGGCGGCAGCCAAGTAAGCGATTGGGTGGTGGTTTTGGTACTTTTCGGCCAACTCAGCCAGCGCCTCGCCGGCCCCACTGTGGTCCTGGGCGGCGATCTGCTTTTGAATCTTGGTCCAGTCGTTCTCCGTCAAACTTCCGAGTGGGTTGGTGAAAAAGGCGTCCAGCTCACGCCGCGCGTAAGCGTTTGCCTGCAGTTGGATGTAATTCGGGTTCGAGGCTTGCACCAACCCATAAAAATAGGTCATCGCGTTGATCGAAGCTCGCGAAGTATAGAAAACCGGCAGTTTCCCAAGCGGCTTGATATCCGTTTGGATATCGATCGCAGTGGGGAAATCGCTCGAATAGGCTATGCACTGGATATGGCCACTAATTTTGCGGCGATCCAATTCGATTAACAGTGGATTGAGGATTTTCGCTCGAAACTCTGCGACGGAAATGACTTCGGAATTCGGTACTTTGTTGAGCACTACGACATTGGCGGCGGGAATATTCCGCAACAAAACGTAATGATTTGCCAATGTTCGGGAGTCGATCGATGCACCATTCACGACCACCACAACATCGCTAGGAACCAACCCAGCTTTTACGTTTGGGACTGCAAGGATTAGCCCGGCAAGGCCCATCACTGCCCTGAGACCGACATATTTCGCCCAACTCTTGCCCCCTTTTCGCACGCCTTGCGGCGGGGCTGCAGCTGGGATCCGAAGCGTTCTGGCTGAAGCGAACACGAGTGTTTCCTTTCCAAAATCCACTTTTTGCAATGTCCGAATTCGGCATTGCGACCGTCTCCCAGATAATAACGTTCAAGTCATAGCAAAGGAACTCGGATCATCTATTGCAACGACTACGCCGAAGCATATAATCTCTGCCTGTCGACTCACACTCGGGGGTATTACGATAATCCATCGGAACCCAGAATGCGTGTCGGCGCCCGGATTGCAAGCACGCGAAGCGAACTGAACAAGCTCGAAAAATCAAAAAACATTAGGGCAAATCGGCCTTGGCGCACCTCGCGGGTGTAGCTCAGTTGGTAGAGCACAACGTTGCCAACGTTGTTGTCGTGGGTTCGAATCCCATCACCCGCTCTAGGCCGATTTGCCCTTTTTTATTTTAATGTGCTTATGCTTTCGGCTATGCAACCGGCAACGCCCTACCTTACCAGGGTATGGCGACATGCTAGCGGCAGGCGAGAGGGACATCTAGCGACGCGGTCGCGTTCCCTTTTAAACAATTTTCTCAGGATGAACCGGAGCCCAATGGCGATGGCAACGACCGATATTGAAAACGACGACGTGAACGACGCACCTGCCCAAGAGAAAAAAAAACTTGAGTTAGACGTCAAAGTCGACTCGCCTTCGGCTTGTGAACGACATGTGGTGATTACGATCCCTCGGGCCGAGGTCGATCGCTACCGTAAGGAAGCGTTTAACGACATTGTCCCCAAAGCTCAGTTACCCGGCTTCCGCAATGGGAAAGCACCTCGCAAGCTGGTCGAATCGCAATTCAAAGACCAGGTGGCCGAGCAAGTCAAAAGCTCACTGGTCATGGACAGTTTGCAATTGGTCACCGAAGCCGATCACTTTTCCGCGATCAGCGAACCCGACTTCGATTACAACGCAGTGGTGCTGCCTCCAGAAGGCGACTTCCGTTACGAATTCAAGATCGAAGTGCGGCCTGACTTTGAAACACCCAAATGGGATGGTCTCAGCCTTACACGGCCTGCTTGTGAACTGACCGAAGAACATGTTGACAATCACTTGGCCCGCACGCTGACTCGCTTCATGACGGGCGAGCCGATCGACAGCGAAGCCAAAGCTGGTGACACAGTAACGCTGAACGCGACTTTTACCGTCGACGGCAAAAAACTGAGCCAACTCGATGAAGAAAGCGTCGTTGTTCGCAAGAACCTGACCTTTGGGGATGCCGTTGTCAATGACTTCGACAAACTGATTGTTGGGAAGAAAGAAGGTGACAAGTTCACCACCACTGTAAAGATCTCCGAGGCCGCTGCAAACGAAGATTATCGTGGCAAAGAGGTCGAAGCCGAATTCGAAGTCCATGAAATCCGCCGCATCGAAGTTAGCGAAATCTCCGCCAAGCAGCTGGACGAGCTCGGCTTTGAGAGCGTGGATGAACTTCGGAAATTCGTTCGCACCGAACTCGAACGTCAATTCAAGTACCATCAACAACAAGCGGTCCGGAAGCAAGTTGTCGATCAACTGACACGCGGCGCCAACTGGGAAATGCCAGAGTCGCTCATCCGCCGCCAAACTCAGCGCGAATTGCAGCGCTTGCAGCTCGAATTGCAACGCAACAGCTTCAGCCCCGAGCAAGTGTCCGGTTACCTGAACGCTTCACGCTTGAACGCACGCGAGTCAACGATTCGCGCGCTGCGCGAGCACTTTGTGCTGGAAAAAATCGCGGAAGACTTGAAGGTTGAACCGTCTCCAGCCGACTACGATGAAGAAATCGATTTGATCGCCGAGCAAAGCGATTCGTCGCCGCGCCGCGTCCGAGCCAAGCTGGAAAAGTCGGGTCAAATGGATGCGATCCGCAACCAGATTATCGAACGTCAGGTCATCGAAAAGATCACCGAGGCCGCGAAGGTAACAGCCGTGCCCGACGAAGAATTCTTGATGGATCGCTCCGTGTCCAGCAACGTGGACTTTCTGATTGCTGGCGAAATGGTCGAAATTCCCGATGCCAAGTTCAACAATGAACCCGAGGCCTTGCCGGGCGCTCCCAAGCTGCCTGATGGACCGAAGGCAGCCGGACCAGCACAGATGCAAGAATAACATCCATTGCGATATTGCTGAACTTCAAAGTTGCGACTACAAACCGGGCCGCTGATTCGTCAGCCGCTCGGTTTTTTCTTTTCCCATCTTCACCCAGCTTATCCAAAAAGACAAACGTGCTCTTGCCAAAACCAAGCGAAGGGCCAACATTGTGTTGTAACAACTGCAAAAGCATTTCTGATTGAGTCTACGAAGGCATCCAGTCGAAAGGGAGTGTACGTTGAATTCCGCTTACCAGAATCATTCGCTTACCAATTCTCATGCTTACCAGAGCTATCAGCGTCAACGCCAACTGACGCTTGGCGATTTGCTACTGGAGAACCGTATCGTCTTCTTGCAGGGCGATATCCATACCGGCAATGCCAATGACGTCGTGATGAAATTGCTCTACCTACAGAGCGAAAATCGCCGCAAAGACATCCATTTTTACATCAATAGCCCCGGCGGCGAAGTCATCGCCACGCTGGCGATCTATGACACCATGCAGATCCTCTCGTGCCCGGTCGCGACCTACTGCGTCGGCCAGGCGGCTAGCGGCGCGGCAATTTTGCTGGCTGGGGGAACAAAGGGCAAACGCTATTGCTTGCCTCACAGTCGCGTGATGGTGCACCAACCTGCGGGCGGTGTCTCCGGCCAAATTTCGGACATTGAAATTCAAGCCATTGAAATTTTGCGCTACCGAGACCTGCTCAACGGTATCTTGGCAACCCATACAGGCAAAGATAGGGAGCAGATCGCCAAGGACTCCGACCGCGACTTCTTCCTGACCGCTCAAGCGGCCAAGGAATACGGCTTGGTGGATGAGATTCTCATGAAAACGCCGGTTGATGCTGAAGATAAAGCATAACGCGGCCACCATTCAAGCTTATTCAACACAAACATTTATCTCGGAGTTCAAATACCACTATGCCTATGATTCCGTACGTTATCGAGAAAAGCGGTCGCGAGGAACGAGTTTACGACATCTACAGTCGCCTGCTCAAAGATCGAATCATCTTCTTGGGTTCCCAAGTAGATGATGAAGTCGCCAACGCGCTGGTCGCGCAAATGCTCTTCCTTCAGTCGGATGATCCGAAGGCCGATATTCATTTGTACATCAATTCGCCCGGCGGCAGCGTCAGTGCAGGCTTGGCAATTTACGATACCATGCAGTTCGTTTCTTGTGACGTTGCGACCTACTGCATCGGTCAAGCCGCTTCGATGGGCGCCGTGCTATTGGCCGCCGGTGCGAAAGGTAAGCGATTCGCTCTGCCCAACGCCCGCATCATGATCCATCAACCACTTGCCGGCATGCAAGGAACTGCTGAAGAGATTTCAATTCACTTCAAAGAGTTCAAGCGCATCAAGCAAAAACTGAACGAGATTTTGCTCAAGCACACCGGACAAACACTCACGCAGATCGAAGCTGACACCGATCGCGACTGCTTCATGTCGGCTGCTGAAGGCGTGACCTATGGTTTGATCGACAAAGCCATCGAGTCCATGCCGCGTATCGGCGCACCAGCCGCCGAAGGTTAAGGTAGCCCAGGCAAAGCCTGAGCAGATAAAAAGTGTAGAACGGTTGTCCCCAACTCGTTTGGCCGAAGTGTCTTGGTTCATCGGCAAATGGAGAATTGATTCGGGGTTAGCAGCGTTTGAACGCCGTCGCATGCACATGGGCATGAAGATTCATCTTCTGTCCCCAGGTATGCAAGATCAAAACCATCCCTGGCGCGTAGTCGAACTGCTTCTTGCAAATGGTGCTAAGCAATTGAGTCGCCGTGCGGCACAGGATCTGGTACATCAACTTGTTGTTGACATAGATCAGCGGGTTGAGCGTATGTGGCAGCACCTGCGAATCAACAGGACTTGCGCAAAAAACGTCGGCAAGTGTTGGGCATCGTCGCTCCCATGAAAGCGTAAGTACAATTCAGTGCTGCACCAGAGCAAAACCCTAGTATCTAACGTGCCGTCACCTTTAGCAATTACAGTTGGCACTGCTGGAAGCCGGTTGCAACGGATTCTGGCACAGCTATGCAGGTCCTAAATGCCCCCGGAGACATTACGAACTCGTGGGTGAGCA
>JANLQO010000629.1:0-7787 GCA_031367855.1 Planctomycetia bacterium
GTCGGGCTTCAGCAATTTCTGAATCGAGCGCAACGTGGGTAGCGGCCGACCGACGTGTTCGAAAACGTGATGCAAGTAGATTAAATCGAATCTCTGTTGAGATTTCGCGATGATTTCGACGGGTCCAACGGCTAGGCCAGGAACACCTTTGGCTGTGCCGAAATCGATTAATTCGCTGCTGTAATCGCAGCCTCGCACTTCAAAACCGGCTTCATGTAGCGCGCTCAAACCTCCCCCAGCCCCGCAACCTATTTCAAGAACTTGTTTACCCTCACTCGCCTGCGCGCCAAACACGGACTCGCGGATTTTGTGACCGTAGGTAAGTTGTCGCTCGAAGTAGGCGGCTGGTTCGATCGCGCGGGCATAGAGCCCTTGATAGATGTCTGCGTAAAACTTTTCCAGACTTTTGTCATCAAAATAGGGGTCGATCCGCACGGTTCCACATGCGTCACAGAGGACCGAATCAAATTTCAAGGCGTAGCGATCGCGCTGCGCAATGACCGTATTGTGAGTTGTTTGACCGCATGGGCACGCTTGTTTGACCAGCCGCAATTGCTTTGATCCCAGGCCATCGGCCAGCATCTGGAAAAAGTCCTGTTGCGATGGCGCCGCGCATTTGGTCGGCCAATCCGAGTCGGCGGCAAAACGTGCTGACAGAAGATCGTGGCTGCGACCCGTTCGAAACTTGCAATGGCTAGCAATAAACTTGGAGAGTTTTGACATCGTTTGGCTCTGAGCGCGCGCGTAATGCGCCCAAAAAAGTGGTTGCTCGAATGCCCAGACTGAACCGCTTCTGGAATTTACAAACAACGCGAGACCAAGCACAAGAGAGATTCATGACAATCGAACTACAAATGCTTGGCAACCGGATTTCGCCTACGCGTCGAATGTCAGTCCTTATTGCGCTATTTGCATTAGGGGCAAAGCCCCGTTCGTTTACCTACGCCCAGGCCCACGGCGCCAACGGCCCGGGAAAGAAAGACGAAACAAATCGTTAGGGCCAACCGCCAACGCTGTGAAGCATTTCGAAGTGCCGATTTCGGAGAAATCGGCCTACGTAGATCGATTTCTCCGAAATCGATGCGCGCATGATGCATGAATACCAACAGTTTCCTAGCACAAAATGCTTCACAGCGTTGGCCACCGGCCCGTCAGTTTACGCGTGAAAATTTTGTTCCACCATTACCGAGCTTGTCGGCTTTGACCCATTGCAAGCTATCCTGATTGTTCGTACTCAGCGATGGTCGCACCCGGCAGGAGCGACCCACCAACGAACGGTCAGACTGCTATGCGTACACGTTATTCCCAGTTGAACCACCAACACTGCGTGCAATCCTTGTAATCGTTATCATCGTCAGGGCCGCAGCGGATCGCCGAACAGATTACCCCTATCCTGCTTCGGTGGGCAACAAGTACCTTTACTGAAATCTAGATTTCAGAGCGGTTTTACCTCGTTGTCGGGAGCTTTCGATGCGGCGTGTTGTGATTACAGGACTTGGAATAGTTGCCCCCACCGGGGTCGGCGTTGCTTCCGCGTGGCACACCGCTCTGCAGGGCAAGTCATCCATTCGCAAAATCTCACTGTTCGATACAAGTACGCTCCCCGTACAAATCGCAGGCGAAGTTCCCAATTTTGATGCCACCGATCTGTTGGGATCCAAAGTAGCTCGGCAAACTTCGCGATTCGTTCAGTTCGCGAGCGTGACTGCCCAGGAAGCGCTCGTCGATGCAGGCTACGATGTAACAGCTCACGGCCTCCGATGTGGCTGCATGATCGGAGTCGCCATTGGTGGTCTGGGAGAGATCGAAGAAAGCGCGCTAATCTTGAAGGAACGCGGCGCTTCGAAAGTACTACCGCATACACTGCCTTACGCGCTGCCCAATATGGCGGCCGGCGTCGTCGCAATTCAACATCAACTACGTGGCCCCAACCTGGCTATCGCGACCGCGTGCGCAAGTGGCACCCATGCCATCGGGGAAGCCGCCAGGCACATCAGGCACGGAGAAGTCGATATGATGCTGGCTGGCGGAGCGGAAGCAGCCATCTGTCCGCTGTCTATTGCATCCTTTGCCCGTATCGGCGCGCTCAGCCGCAGAAATAATGAACCGGAATTGGCCTCGCGCCCCTTCGACGCGGACCGCGACGGGTTTGTAATGGGTGAGGGCTGCGGATTATTGGTGCTCGAAGAGTTAGAGCATGCCAAACGACGGGGTGCGAAGATCTATGCCGAATTGGTTGGCTACGGACTCTCTGCAGATGCGTACCACATTACCAAGCCAGCACCAGGTGGGATCGGCTTGGCAGACTGCATGCGCTCAGCCATCAAAGATGCCAAAATGGATGCGGCTGACATCGACTATATCAATGCCCACGGTACATCAACCATTGTCAATGACGCTTTCGAGAGTGAATCCATTCAAGCTGTATTGGGAAACCATGCCGCCACGGTATCCGTCTCTTCCACGAAGGGAGCAACTGGACACTGCTTGGGTGCCGCTGGTGGAATTGAAGCCGTATACACCGTGTTGGCAATCCAAGATGGGTTAGTCCCCCCTACAGCCAACTATCAGAAGCCCGATCCCAGTTGCACGCTCGACTACACACCCAACCAGGCTAGAGAACGAAGCATCCGTTATGCACTTAGTAACTCGTCTGGCTTTGGTGGACAGAACGCATGCCTTGCATTTAAGAAATTCACTTAGCAGGGCGTGCCACCCAAAACTAGCAACCCTAAATTTCAAGTTTGACGCGCCTCGAGTCACAGTTTAAAGGCAGACACACGATGAGCACCCAACCAGCCATGAATATCCAACAACCGCTCAAGCCACTTGCAGACGTTAGGTCAAATGAGTCGTTTTTAAGAGAGATCTGGCTAGATCCGTTTAGAGCTGCGACATGGATAGTCTATATGGAAGAATTACTGGCCTCGGGCGAGCCGCGCAGAGCCGTCGAACAATTCTATGATAAATTGAGCGACGCTTGCTGGCTGGCGCGTTGGAAGCGAGAGAACGTACTTATCCAGGTCGAAATTTGCGCGTTGCCTGAGCTCATTTCCCAGCTGGTTCCCGCTGAAAATCAGACAGTAAACACCAGCTACCTAGAAGACATGCTGGCAACATTGACAGGCCATGCTTCCTGATAAAAGTTCGAAACAACCTTGGTGTCCTGAAGCTATGGTATGTGAGCCAATCCCGCTGGAACATTTTAGGATCAACCGGATGGAGCGTACCCGACATTTAGGGTAGCCTCGCACACGAGTTTTGAAGTCGCGCGATTCATTTTCCCGGAGGGAATGAAGACATTAGTCGGTGGTGAACGCAACTCCAAAACACGCGCGCATGCGCACTCTCACACAGTCAGATGAAACTCATTTTCGACGCTACATCCCAATCGTGCCTACCATTACGACCACGATTGAGAACAAAAATGCAAGCCACAAAGCCCACTTTGCGCCCCGCAGTATTAATTTCCCAATGCCAATCATCGGCATGTAAAGGATCAAAAGAATACCGAGCAGTTCAATGATCGCATCAATTGGCGATCGTTGACCAACTCCTCCAGCGACAGGTGTTCCTAACACATGCCCGCTTTCTGTCATGAGCGACTGCTCATTCGACTCGGTCTTAGCCAAACCTAGCAGGAAGTTCAACGTCGCTGTGCGTGAGCTCCAATCGTTGCAAAGTGTCCGAAATACAACGTGGCAAGAATTCCCCTCGCCGAGTGAGATACTCAATGGACTCGAACATGGCCAGCCAGGTTGCTCGGTCGGCTTTTCCTTGACGCACGAGCTGCGCAAATTCAGGCTCAAAACTGGAGTACCCCAGTTTAATACAATCAACAGCCAGCATGACCGGTATTGTATCATTATTCGTGATCAAGGGATTGTCCAGACCCGGCTCGACAAGACCCAGTCTGACGACTTCTCTGGGGATGAAATCCTCGTCATAATGCCAAGCGTGAAACGGGTGCAGCACACGAGGACGCTGGGATTCAGGCCAGCGCTGGGGGTTCCACCAATAACGGTCCCTTTCTTGCGAGCTGTAAAGGTCCTCCAACGCGAAGTTGGCGGAATGAGTCCTTGACTGGGATTCTAGTTCCTTAGGTGACTCAAAACTCTTCAAATTGAGGATGCGTTCAACCTGCTCTGGCGACAGGCCTGAAATTAGCAAAGGTGCCTGCACTTGAGCCGCAAAATTACGACCGATATCAAAGGTCAAATCACCATCCATGCGATCGACTTTGGAATAACAATCCGCACCATCCAAGTGCGTGAGCGCGTGCCGAAACGCTCGGGCATAGAGGCCACGTTGAGGGCGGAAAATGAAATGATCCAATCCGTCTAATTTAGCTTGAATCTGTCTGCAATTTGCCAGTGCCACTTGACTCATGAAGCTGTTGTCCACGGTCAGAGCTGCAACCCGCAGCCCTTTGAATTCGTTTAACAATCGATGTAGCAAATAGGCACTGTCTTTGCCACCACTAAAAAGCACGACGGCATCGTATTCGCCTTTGCCGGAGCCAACCGCTTCGCTGAGAATTCTTGTCAAACTAGCTTCGGCCTCTCCAGATCTCACCGCCTCCTCACTGGGTGCTGGCTGGAAATCGCGGCAGAGCTGGCATATGCCATCCGTGAGCGGAACAAATCGATCCGACAGTAAGCACTTCGAACATCGCTTGGCCAATTGATCCAACACCTGCGGACGCTTTTGGGGCCATTCGACTACGACAAAACTCAAGAATTTCTTGATCTCCTCGATGCGCTCTTCAAATTGCATTATGAACCCTTTTTATTTTTTGGCCGCTGCCAGAAGGCTTCCATGATAGTTGGCAAATAACTGTCGACGGTTGGGACTGTTAAACCATGCGCTGCCAGTGACTGGTTGGTACGAGAATTGTCAAACTGCTGCTGACTATCGAGATAGTCCAGCAAAAAGGGTAAGCCTCGCAAAAAACGCTTTGATCGCTCGCTCGAACAGGCCGTTAATCCGCGCAGGACCATTCGAAAGTTGCCTCGCGAAAGGCGCTTCAAACTTGGTAATCGCTCACCGCGCACTTGCAGCAAATCCCGTATCCGCGCTACCAAACGATCAAGCGACCATGAACCATCTTTACCCGTACATAAATGCCATACCTCACCCAAGCCAAGCTGCTGGTTTGAGGCAAGATAAATCGCGTCAGCGACATAGTCTACTGGAATAATGTCAAGCACAGCGCCATCAGTTTTGGGGACGATGCCCCAAGTCTTCCTTCCGATCAAGAATTCGGTGAGAAAGTAAAAGACTTGAAAATGAATAATACGTCCATCCCGTGAGTCTCCCACAATCATGCTCGGACGATGCACCGTAGCTGGCAAGCCATCGTCGATCTCGCCCCAAAGAAACTGTTCTGCCTCCCACTTGGCCGCCTCGTAAGTATTGTGAAAATCGGTGGGTTGTCGCGGTTCAGCAAAGCGAGCCTCGGAAATTACTCCTGAGCGCCGTCCCGCTACACCGACAGTACTAATAAACTCGAGCTTGCGAAACGCGCCGGACGCACAGCAGCGATGTGTAAAGTCAACAATGTGCCGTGCCGATTCGACCGCCGTCCGACGAGCCTCGATCAGCGGCTGATTTAGCTTGACATTTCCCGCGGCATGTACGATGTGGGTGAGGCAACCTGACAGCCTCCGAGCCTGCTCCGGCTCCAATCCTAAGTTGGGTTGCGATGTGTCGCCCTGGACTGCGTCGATACGCTCGCCCGCTTCGAGGGAATCAAGCCGCAGATAGCTCAGTAGCTTTTCACGTCGACCGGCTAGCATTTCCAGCGAATCGGCTCTGAGCAATACCGACACCCTAGTTGCAGGATCTCGCAAAAATCGCGGGATCAACTCGCTCCCCAGAGCTCCTGTAGCGCCAGTAATCAAAATGTGATTCATTCCAATCCCAGTCGTCCTTCGGTCGTTTTGAGCAACTCATCCGCCCTTGCTTGGAGCACGCAGGGAGTCTCTGCCTCGTACAGTCTCGCGATAAAAGCGGCATAGTTTCGGACGATTACATTGCGTTTGAGCTTCTGGCTCGAGGTAACCTCGTCCGCTTGAAACGGCCTGCCGAGGATGCCAAACGCCTGAACTCTTTCGTGTTCGCTTAGGCATTCGTCAACCGATCGAACCTCCGCCAGTAATTCTTCATCTGTCAAGTTAGGTGCATCGCCTCCCACCGGTCGGGCAGACGATTTCAATGTCACTAACGCTGCCAAGTACTTTTGACCGTCGCCAATCACGACGATTTGGTCGATACTTCGGCAACAGGAATAGGCGGCTTCAATCCGACTAGGACCAATGCGTCTGCCAGTCGACGTTTTGATCAAATCACGCTTGCGACCGGTGAGGTATAGGAAACCATCTTGATCGAATACACCGAGGTCACCGGTTTGGTAATAGTCGTCACTCGTCAAGTTGCTCGCTCGCTCCTGTCCGAGATAATGGGAGAACAACCCTATCCCGCGAACTTCCACTTCACCATCGTCGGCCAATCTAGTTTGATTTGGCGGCAGCGGCTTGCCCACCGAGCCGAAACGATAATCTGTAGCGCGATTCACGGCAATTGGTATCGCATTCTCACTCTGCCCGTAGGCTTCGAGAACCAAGATCCCAAAGGTTCTTAGTTCCGCTAACAACGAGCTCGGCAAGGGTGCAGACCCACTGATCATGTATTTCGTGCGCCGAGCACAAGTTCGAAGCTCGGTATTACGCGTATCCCGCAACGCATCCCTTAATTTCTCAAATAATCGCGGCACTCCCACCAGAAATGTTGGCTGAATCTCGCCTATGCTCTTGAGAATTTGGCGTGGATCCTCAATAAAATGGGTAGTCATCCCACAAGCCATGCTGACTAAATTCACCATCCGCTGAAACAAAGCGGAAAGCGGCAGCCAGCAAATGGTGCTATCTTCTTCGCCCAACTCGGGATAAGCCGCGCAGAGGGCTCCGCAGGCAGCCATAATTTGCTCATGCCGAAAAGGAATGCCCTTGGGCTCGCCCGTGGTTCCCGAAGTAAAGATAATGGTAGCAATGTCGTTTGGTCGCGGCACCGATTTTTCTATCGAGCTTACAGTTTTTGAAGCGTGGCTCAGTTCGCGGAGGTAAAAAACCGAATTAGGCAATTTCGAAGATGTGGGTGACCTTACGGCGTCTACTAGCACAACGGACTTCACAGACGAGGTAACCGAGTCACCAAACTGTTCGAAAAACGTCGCGTCCGTCACTAGTAAAGTTGCAGCGCATCGATGCAGAACGCTAATCATGTCCTGCGGAGTAGCCTGGCAATCCAGCCCGACTACCACACCTCCAAGTCGCATCAGAGCATGGGACACAAGTTCATAGGTCACACTGGATGTCAAAAGGATCGCCGCTACTTCTCCCGGCTTCGTTACTAGGCTCTGAAAACCTAAAGAAAAGCGTAAAACCTGGGCAGTAAAATCCTGCCAAGTCAGCTTAGGGCACTCACCATTTTGGGAGTGGGATATGCACGCGGTTGCCGTGGGTGAAAGCTGCAACCGAAGCTCGAGCAGTTCGCAGACTGTGCTTGGTATAACCGGTTTCATCTTCCGATCCATCGGAAAAAAGCTTACCATCGAAAAAGGGGCCTGCAGTAGTATTCTGCAGGCCCCTCGACTCATAGGGCAATAATTGATTATCGACCTTCGCCGATATTGCTCTAACCTATTTAGCAAACTTTACTGGATTTGCGAGCGCGGAGGCGAAGTCCGCAAAGCGCCAAGCCAGCAAACACTCGTGAAATCAGTCCCT
>JANLQO010000071.1:0-2133 GCA_031367855.1 Planctomycetia bacterium
GGTTCCGAAAGGAAAACACCAGTTTCGAGGCATCCTCTTTTTTTTGCATCCCCAATATCTAAGACAATAGCAAACTAGCCACGGGTCTCGAAGTTGTGTTCGTTGGCAGTTTGTAGTTTATCCAATGCTTGTTCGTTCGTCGCGAATCGTTTGGCATTTGACAATCACTGAGCAGGTTGAGTCGTCCGCTTCGAAACCCGCGGCTAACGCCGACGGCTCACTAACACGAAAGCCTCTAGGGTAACGTGCCGAAATGCAAGAATTTGGTGCAGTGATCGAAACGATGATTCCCCGATTGCGTCGCGGCACAATTACGCGTCAAGAATTCGAAAACGAGTTGCTTTACAGCCTTACCTTTCAAGATATCGTTAACGTAAAGTCATTGTTCAAATTGATTCCGGAACCGCACCATTCAGCAATCGCAAATAGGCTCAAAGAACTTCACGCTCATGAATTCAAGTGGGAACCGTTCTTTATCGGGCCCGGGCTTAATGAGCAGCAGCTTGATCGTCTTTCAAATCGATTGCGAGAGATCTATGCGGCGCTTTTCAAGTGTGAATAACTCGGGCTATAATCCTGCTCCGATATTCTCCCTGCCTCTGTGTTTTATTCTTGAAGCACAGAGAAGCACAGAGCCCCGCTAGCGACGAGTCGAGAAATCCATGGCAAAAAAACTACCCTGCCCGAAGTGCAAAAAGACCATTTCCATTGACCACGAGTCTGCTGAGCATTCCGACAACATCCGGTGCAATGCCTGCGGGTCTACATTTAAGCTCACCAAGAAACCGAACAAGGTTTCGCCTCCCGCTCCAATTGCCTCACCCACTACGGCTGCCGATAACGATCCCTTCGCGACCAGCCCCGCCGGCGGGCTAGATTTGGCGGCCATGAATTTTGATGCGCCGGAAATACCGGCCGCCGGAGATCCCTTTGCTCTGGCAGATCAATTTGATGCTGCACATTGGGATGCTATGAACTCTACAAATGGCCCTTTCGGATCCCAACCAATCCAAGCAACTTCGAATTACAACTCTGGCCAATCCCAACTGGCGAATGCAGCCAAGGGTGGTAGTCGAGACAATCCAAAGCACGCTCAAAAGTTAACTCCACAAAGAGTTATTCTGATCGTCGCGGGCGCAGTTGGCGGAGTGTTAGTGCTACTTTGCGGAATAGGCGGTTTGTTGTTCGCCAGAAGTTATATGCTGTTCAATGCAGATACAAAAAATATGAGACTCGTTGCATTGGCATTTCACAATTACGAATCTGCATACAAACGTTTACCTGCGCCGGCTAGCGTCGATGCAAATCGAAAACCTGTCTGGAGTTGGACCGTTGCGGTGCTCCCTTTTACAGACGATAAGGCGCGTTTTGAGAGTTTTAACCCAAGTTCCCCCATGCTTTCATGGGACGCCCCTGGGAACGAAATTCTGCGTAGTGCTGCTCCAGCGAGTTTCAAGTCTGCCCGCGCGGGATCGAGTACGTCCGAACGCAACGTGTTTGTTGTATCCGCTTTGCCTACAGACGACTACCGAAAATTGCCGATGTTCGTCGAAGGGCAATACGCGAAATTTTCGCGTGTTACTGATGGAGCCGCGAATACGATTCTCGCAATGCAGTTCACGAGGTATTCACAACCCTGGGCTCAACCAGGAGAAGTTACGATTGATCAAGCCTATGAGTTGCTGGGGAAGGAGCCAGGTGGCTGCTTAGTTGTCATGCTCGATGGTAGTGTCAAATGGTTGCCTAATGCCACATCGCGTGCCGATTTCAACGCCATGGTAACTCGGGAGGCTGGAGACTTTTTCTCGACGATGGGCAAGAGGAGCAGCGATGATCATCTGCCTCAATAGAACGCAGTGAGCACAAAAAGGCCGTATCTATTTCGCGCAGTATCTATTTCGCGCGATGTCGCAAGCGATCGAGTAGCACAGCGCCTAGGATAACCAATCCGAGCACAACTTTTTGAGTATAGCTTTCGACGTTGGTGAGATTCATTCCGTTTTGAATGACGGCGATGGTGAAGGCACCTACCAAAGTACCCAGCATGCGGCCTTCGCCTCCACTGAGACTTGTTCCACCCACGACTACGGCGGCGATCATGTAGAGTTCATACATGTTGCCATAAGTCGGTGA
>JANLQO010000089.1:0-3416 GCA_031367855.1 Planctomycetia bacterium
CCCGTTCAAACGTCAATTCAGCCGCCTGTTGAATAGTAGGCTCATAGTTGTTTTTGCGTCCCACGCGATCGATCGTCTGATTCAACTGCTGAATGTTGACCGATCGCCTAGTAAGCGCTTCAACCGCTTCATACTCGCCTATTTGATTGAGCAGTTTTGCCAATGCCGCTTGGGCTAGGAAGTGATTGAAGCGCTTACTAGGCGATCGGTCAAGATTCAGCAGTTGAATCAGACGATCGATCGCGTGGGACGCAAAAACAACTATGAGCCTACTATTCAACAGGCGGCTGAATTGACGTTTGAACTGGGTAGATACTGGGAAGCGATCGGCTGGTGCCAGTATGGTAAGTCATTGAATCCTTCGGCGGCTTGGCATGCCGAGCTACTCAAGCAGATTCTTCAGACGGGAGTTGTGAATGTCACAATGCCGCATACGGTTACGAAAGAGATGCTATTCGTGGACGCTTCTGTTCGCCAACGATTTCCAATGCCTGAGTTTCCGCGCGCGAACGCTGAGAAAATTGTCGCCGAATTAGAAACTGAGCAACCACATAAGCCCAACGCTGAAATCAGATTTGACAACATCGCAGGCAAAGCTGGAGTTGATTTTACTTATCAGAACTCGACTGTTAATCGTTCGGCCGGAAGGCGGATGTACGAGGTTACCGGCGGTGGAATTGGGGTGCTCGATTACGACTGCGATGGCAGGCCTGATCTTTTCACCGCACAGGCAACTCCCTGGCCAATTCCGCAGGCTGGACACATCCCAGGTGATGCTTTGTTTCACAACATTGGTCTGCGGCTTGACGGCCAGATTCAATATCGCGAGGCAACTGATCATGCCGGAATCGCGGAGCGACAGTTTGGGCAGGGAGTCTGCGTGGCGGATATTAACGGGGATGGATTTGATGATGTCTACGTCGCCAACGTGGGTGAAAATCAGTTGTGGCTCAATCAGGGCGATGGCACTTTCCAAGATGCGAACTCGCTCTTTCCCATTGACCGGAAGCATTACTGGACAGTCAGCGCGCTGGCGGCCGACATTGACGGCAATGGTTTGCCGGAGATCTACGACGTCAACTATGTAATGGGCGAAGATGTCTACACGCTGCGCTGCGATATTGGCGGCAAACCTCGAGCTTGCCCGCCGCTCGTCTTCAAGCCCGCCCCTCAGCAAATCTGGGTAGTGGGCAAGGAAGGAGTTTTCGAAGCTTTTGATTGGGGATCGAAACAACTGGCGTGTAATGGACTTGGTGTGATCGCTTATCGCTCGGTGGGTGAGGAGTTTCCGCGTATTTTTATCGCCGTTGACCTGCAGGCAAATGTACTTTTAAATGTTGAGCAAAGCTCGGAGCGACGGCAAGGGTTTTCACTGGAAGACACTGGCGTGTTATCTGGCATCGCCTTTGACGCATTGGGGCAGGCTCAGGCATGCATGGGCATCGCTGCCGGGGACGTCGACCAAAACGGTGAGTTAGATCTATTGGTTTCAAATTTCTTTGATGAATCCAATACGCTATATCTACAACACGGTGGAACGTTTTCTGATGAAACGTTGAAGACAGGCTTGGCCGGCCCAAGCCGACCGATGCTTGGCTTTGGTACTCAGTTTCTAGATGTTGATTTAGATGGCGATCTGGATTTGGTTGTTTTGAATGGTCACATCGATGATCATTCGCACGTTGGTGTCGCGGAAAAAATGCGTCCGCAACTTTTCCAAAACACCGGCGGCGTACGATTCAAGGAAATTCGCAGCAACAATGCTGGAGATTTTTTCGAGTTGCCAGGATTGGGACGAGGATTAGCCACCGCAGATATTAACAGCGATGGGATGCTGGATTTGTTGTGCACCGATCTGGAAGCGCCAGTTGCCATCCTTCAGAACCAGACGAAGCCGCAAGGAGATTACTTGGTGGTGCACTTGATTGGCGTTAAGTCGGACCGAAACGCATTCTTTACCGAGGTTTCGCTATCGAAAGACGAGTTCAAAATTAACCAACAACTCACCGCAGGAAGCGGCTACATTGTGAGCAATCAACGCTGCCTCCATTTCGCCATCCCCAAGGGCAAGTCCGATGTCAATATCGAAGTCCGTTGGCCAAGCGGACAAATCGATCGCATCCAGAACGTAGAGGTTAACGGCGATGTCTTGTGCGTCGAAGGGCAGGGTTTGAAATAATCGCATGTGTGGAAATAACATCGCCCTGCGAAGGACTATGGTAATCCAACCAGGGCGACGCGGATGTCACTTGCAAACCACCTTGACTACTTTGACTTTAGGTCGATGTCATACGTGTTGGGTTTAGCTTCAACAGTGAATGTCAAACCGGACTTCGCCAAATCTCCATACTTGTCTGGCACATCGTTCCATTGCTTGGGTGCCTTGGCTGCGTTTCCTTTTGGGGGACCCGCGTAGCCTTTTCCGTAAGCGGCAGAGATTGCCTCTGGGGTCTGTTCAACAGCCTCGGGTGGTTTGTCACCATAGGGGCTCTCTTCCGCTCCCCTTTGATACTTCGTAACGGTGATCTTGTACGACCCTGGAACCGCGCCGTCTCCCTGCTTATAGGTGCTCATGGTGTATTTGCCTTGAGCATCAGTCGTCGTTGCAGCCGATTTATTGTTGCCCGCGTCTGAGATAAACGTCACAATCGCACCTGGAAGCGGCTTACCATCAAGATTAACAACGCCTGAAACGGGAAAGGTTTTGGGAAGCCCATCCCCACAGCCGCATACCATTGACGTCAAAGCGATCAGAAGGAAATATTTGGTGAAATGGATCTTGTCCACGTTCGAATTCCTCAATTTTTAAGGGTTAAAAAGTGAGACTCCGAATGGAGCCTCACTATCTGACATTGCGTTAGGAAAAACTGGCATCACTCTCCTGGATTGCCAACTTCGCCTCCCGCCTTGGTTCCCAATGCGCCCCAAATTCCATATGGACTGAACCCTACTGCGTTCTGAGCGGAAACTGTTAAGTTACCGGAATCGATGCTATCACTATAGAAGGTTACAGAGCCATCAGCTCGGGCAGCATTAACGCCACCGGTGTGAAGACTTGTTGGTGGCAAAATTGCGGGTGCGCCGTCGCCCCAAGCAATGGCGTCACTACACGAAGGACTATTCGGAGGCAAAATCGTGTTGAATGCGACATAGATAGGGTGACCATCATGCCAGAATTTACCACCGTTGCCTTGATGGCGGATCCCAACCCCAAGGTAAAGACCATTCATGCTGGTCTTGCAAAGAAGTGGATTGTTATATACGCCTGGAACCATAGCTACGGTCTCGCGGTGAAGCACTTGCGTTGCCGTAGTGGTTGCAGGATTACCTGAATCACTAGGGTAAGGCTGCCGAGCAACAAGTCGCTCGCTGTACATAAGTGTATTGCTAGTGCCGTCGGTGATGTTTCCATGAGA
>JANLQO010000096.1:0-14660 GCA_031367855.1 Planctomycetia bacterium
TCGATCGACGCTCGCAACGCTCGCTTGCTTCCCGAATGTCGCATGCAGGCGAAGCCCTTTTCCAGCAGCAATTTCGTCAATGACGATGAGCTCAGGAGCGGTAACTTGGATGCAAAGCGACTAAGTACACGAGTTGTGCAATACGGATTCTTAAATTGGCAGACGAGCACTCCAGCAGTTCGCAACATGGCCGTGGCTTGTGCTAAAGTGCGAAAGGGATCTTCATGAAGCTGCAGATTGCCCAAGATTGTTATTAAATCAAATGGGCTATCAGGAGCCGCGAAACTATTCAAAGTTCCGACATGGATTTGAAGACCATACAACTGCCGCGCTTTTTCACTTGAAACCGGTGATGGCTCAACTCCTGCGACCATGGCCATGGGGAAGCGGCGTCGTACGGAATGTAGTAGAAAGCCAGTCGCACAGCCTATGTCGAGCATAGAAAATGGCTTTTCAAAATTGAAATTTACGCTTTTTTTTAAAACATCCACCAAATGGTCGCAAATTCCTTGGACCATCTTTTCATGTTGGATCCCATGCTCGGCGTACATGTTGCCGTTGTCATCCGAGGTATCAATGCTCTCGGAAAAAACTCGTTTGAAGCTTTCTGGATCCAAGGATCCTGCATCAGACGCGTATGAGGTTACGACCTTTTCTTCTAAGAATTCTCGAGGGTCTTGAAATATCAGGCCACACGGACAGCGTAGGAAGTGTCCAACGGCATGATGACGCAGGAACGTGCGCGCCCTGCCGTTACACACCAAGCAGCGGTCATATTTCGCATCGTTCTGGGAAATGGACATTCGGATTTTCTGCGGGCACAGCCAACGATATTTTGAAGAGCACACTTCGCCAATCTGGGCAGGCAAACTACTTATTTTCGCCAACCAAAGCCGATTCGCTAAGCTGCGATAATTCGCTTTCGACGCCGTTGTTTGCAGCAAGTGCGTAGTGAGTGAGCTCAGGAATTGCATTACCCAAGAGCTTCAGTAACTCTAGATTGGGCTTTTCCTGAAGAATTGCATCCGTCAGTGTCTTTAGCGTCTCTTTGACGTCATTCGCGTCAAAAGCACGAGGATTAGCGGCGAAAATCTTCTCGTGATGCGTTTCTACGGCAGTTTCCTCATCGAAATAGAGTTCTTCGTAGAGCTTTTCTCCTGGCCGCAAACCAGTGACTTTGATTTCGATCGAATCCTGACGAAGTCCCATGAGTCGGACAAGGTCGTGAACCAAGTCAATGATCTTTATGGGTTCGCCCATGTCGAGTACAAAAATCTCACCACCCATTCCAAAAGCTGCCGCTTGGAGCACAAGCTGAGATGCTTCAGGAATGGACATGAAGAAACGATTCATCCGTACATCGGTCAGCGTGACCGGCCCGCCTTTGCGTATCTGCTCTTGGAAAATTGGAACCACACTACCATTAGAGCCTAATACATTTCCGAATCTCACTACGACGAACTTCGTGTTGCCCGGCGTCTCCCGATTCAAAATATAGCGTTCTGCCAGGTGCTTTGTGGCACCCATCACACTGGTTGGATTAACAGCCTTATCAGTTGAAATGAACACAAAGTTTGAGACGCCATACTTTGATGACAAGTCGACGACCACCTGCGTCCCAAAGATGTTGTTCTTGATAGCTTCGCCTACATTTGACTCCATCATGGGCACATGCTTGTGAGCAGCCGCATGAAAGACGACTTCCGGCCGAAAATCGCGAAAAATTCCGTTCATCCGCTGAACATCTAGAATGTCGGCGACACAAGGCTCTATTTTGCAAATATGAGAACCGGAAAGCAGCTCGCGTTCGATCTGAAAAAGACTGTTCTCCGCTTGTTCCACCAGGATTAAACTTTCGGGAGCAAACTTCATCACTTGCCGGCAAATTTCAGATCCAATACTTCCGCCAGCTCCAGTCACCAGTACTTTCTTGCCACTGAGCAGATTTCCAATAGCCGCCGTATCAAGCACTACAGGAGGACGGCGCAGAAGGTCGTTGATATCGATATCTCTCATTTTCCCCAATTGAGCACCTTCCATCACATCGCTCAATTGCGGAATCATTTTCAATGTCAAATCGGCGATCCGACACTCGTTCATCAGGATTCGTAACTGATCTGGCGTCAATGAACCCTCAGGTACCAGAACATGCCTAGCTTTGGCTTCCTTGGCAATCTCCTGGAGATCACTAATACTGCCAAAGACCTTGACTCCGCCGATGCGCAACCCTCGTTTGCCCTGGTCGGAATCCAGAAAGCCAACAATCCGAAATTGCAGCGCACGCTCGTTTTCGAAGTGCCTCATCCAGGTCGCACTATTTCCATTCGCCCCCACCAACAAAGCGCGTTTGGTGGAATCTCTTTTCAAAGGAGCGAAAAAGTGTTCTCGTGAGAACCGCACGCATGATCGTAACCCACCGATGGCGCAAACCGTAAGCACCAAGTCGATGGCGATAATGGAACGTGGCACTCCATAGCTTCGATTCGTGAAGTACTCGATCGCCACCAGCAACAATGCAGAGACTAAAGCGGCTCGAATGATCGCCACCAAGTCAGAGAACGTAATGAATCTCCACCAGCCAAAGAAGCTCCCCAGGAAATAGAAAACCAAAAGCTTGGTGCCAACTAAGATCGGGAGCGATTCTCTAAACCGCTCCATCATGCGGGCGGGTATATCGAAGTCAAATCGCAACAAGAATGCAAGATACAACACGGCTGAAAATGCCGCTGAATGTATCACAAACAGCAGCCCAATTCGAACCAGTCGCCAGAGCTTCTGATCCGCCCGTTCACCGGCTCGGCAATCGTCTTTATGTAAATTCAATGGCTGTAAGTTGTTCATAGCAAGCTTATTGTCAGGTGCAGACTTTTGATAGCGAGGGGTAAACTGAGTTGAAATTCGCTTTGGGCCTAAAAGTCCTGCTTTACAACAAATATCAAACGCCTACTTCTGCTGGGGAACGGTAGTTGTTTTGCGGAGATCGGTACTCTTCGTAGCCTTCGTAACCATAGGAGTCATAACCGTATTTGCTAGCGGAATCATCTGCGAGGTTAACCACAACCCCCAAAATCTTCGCTCCCACACCATCCAGTATTTTCTTGGTGCGCTCGGTTTGTGGGCGGGACTGCGAATCGATTACAGACACCACCAACAGCCCGTCGGTGAGCGGCGCAATAATCGAAGGATCTGTGACCGGGAGTACGGGCGGACAATCGAGAATGATATAAGAAAATTTGTCGCGGACACTCTCCAGGAACTGCTTGAACATGGGGCTCGAGAGCAGCTCTGCGGGATTCTGAGGAAGTGCGCCCGTAGGCAATAGAGTTAAACCTGGTACTGGCCCAGGAACGGCCACATCCACGAGTTCTTTCTCACCGAGTATCACGTCCACCAAGCCGTGTTGATTCTCGATCCCAAAATTCGAGTGAATCGTAGGCAGTCGCATGTCGCAGTCGATCAGCAAAACAGTCTGCCGATTGTTAGCCATGGAAACTGCAATATTCGAGACCATCGTCGATTTGCCGGCCCCCTTACACGCACTTGTGACCGCAAAGACCTTGTGTTCACCACCCAAAGCAAACGCCAGTTGAGTACGAACCGCCATGAATGCTTCGCTGTGCTTGGACCTTGGCATATGCCAGGCAACGATGTAAGGAGACACATTTGGCATCGAGCGACGAAGCTTTCTCACAGTTCCGCTAACTTCGGAGTCGTTTGAAAAGTTCGAAATATTGCCCAGTACACGCGTTCCAAGTACCAACTCCAGCTCTTCTGAATTCCGGATACTTTTATCACGCATTTCGGAAATTAAGATTCCGAATCCACCCAATGTGAATGATGTAAGCAGCGAAATAGCTGCAGCCAACAGCAAGGTGGGCTCAACCTTTTCGCCAAGAATCGGTTCCGCAATAATCTCCTGTACCAGTGCCGTGGAATCTTTGGCCATATTAATCTCTCGTAGGCGATCAATCGCCGAGGCGTACAATTCCTCACGTCGAGAAATTTCGCGAGTCATAGTTTCATCGGTCAGTTGCAAAGCTACCAGTTCCTTGGCTTCAATTTCTGCTGCTTTCATCTGCTTCTCGACATCGGTGTACCGTCTTCCTAAGGATGCAATATCATTTTGCAGCATGTGCACGTAAGCCCGCATGATATCGTCGGTAGTCAATTCAATTGAATTGTCATTAACGACAAGGTTCTTCGCGCGGTCCCCAATGAAAGTACTCATTTCTGCAATCTGCTGCTTGAGTGCCCGCACCTCAGGATGTTGCGCTCCGTAATCATCAGTCAGTTGTTTTAGCTTTCCACGCATGCTGAGCAAGGATGTGTATTCGACTTGTGCACCCGCAGCTCGTTCTGGTTGCAACGCTTGAAAAATGGCCGTATCAGCCTGGCCGTGTTCCACAGCGACAAGCACTCCCAGACGCTGCACGTTGGCTTCATCGATTAATGCCAATTTTTCTAAATTCGTTGAGCCATTCTGGGCGGCTGCCTCGGTTCCAATGTTAACCAACTCGAGACGCGATTTGGTGTCATCTATTTTCACTGCCAAGTTGGACAACTCCGCAGCCAATGTTTCATAACGAGCGGTGTAAATATCCGTTCCCCCTTCTCCACCCGTGAGCAATGGGGATTGCTCACGAAATTGCTGATAGTTTTTATACAACAATGCAATTTCTTTTTCTAATTCTACGCGAGCTTTGCCAATGAGATTTGCGGCTTCGCTATTGCTGTCCTGAAACTTTTCCTTCACAAACTTTTGATACTGCGCCAGCAGAGCTTCTACCACTTTTTTCGCATCCTCTGCCGAGGTGTGGCGGAAGGCTATACTTAGGACATTGGCGCCACGCGCTTTCGCCCCTCCGCCGCTAGTAACATACAAATTGTTGATCACGTATTTAACAGGCGATTGGTCACCGATTGCTTCTGGCGATAAGGATGGCAAACTCAGGAGCGAGCCTACCTCGATTACTGGCGATTGATCTTCGATCGATTCGGACAGAGGGTCTGTTACATCCGGGAGAGCGGCTGCTTCCATCCCCGGCGATTGATCTGCGATCGCCTCTGCGGATTGGGGCGGCACATCCGACGGAACGGTGCCGGCATTAACTGGCGATGGATCCCTGATCACATCTGGCAATAGAGGGGACACATTCAGTGAACTACCTTCCTCGACAACCAATGCCTGATCTTCGGGCGCTTCCGGCGATCGGATTGGCAACGTCAGACGCCCGCCTTCTTCTAGGGCTTTCGAAACAATGCGATTGCTTTGAATCAGTTTAAGATGGGTTGCCAGGAGGTCACTCGAAACGGTGCTTTCGCTGCCAGCGTTTCCGGACGCGATCGAACCAGAATCATTCCTCATCAGTAATAGTTCAGCGCGCGACTCAAACTTAGGTGGCAGGAACAAAAAGTAGCACACACCGAGCGCTATGCCACTAAGCGCGGACATTACCAGCAAACCCTTATTCCGGAATAGAATCGAAACGAGATTCAAGGCGGCATCGTCATTGTGCCTGGCGTGCTGATTTTCCGGGGCGGTTTTTTGCATGCTAGAAATTCCGTGTCATTCGCGATTGAGGAGTTGTCGCTCAAAACTGTAACTACTCTTCTGGGAGCACTGGCTTCGAGTCTGATCTTGCTGCGATTTAGTGTCAACAGAGCGGGTGTTAAAGCGTACAGGATAGGAAATTCGCTCCGACAGGTAGTTCTAATTTTACCGCTAAGTGGACTTACTACGACAGTTTTACCCAATTATCGGCGAATAAATTGGATTAGCTCATGAGGTCAATCTGCGGTCGCGAGAACCGCAAAAAACGGCGTGCAATCCAGGGAATGGAGCGATTGCGCCCCTTCTTCGCCCGCAGCGGAAAGCGATCAGCCACTAGAGGCAAGACCACGCGAAATGCGGTTCAATTCCGGGTTTTTACAAAACGTTTTACCACAAGTTGCAGCCGCCAACGCCTAGCGAGAAATGTGGGCTACTCCTCAAGTGGCTGCACGACGAGCTTTCCGTCTATTGCGGCGTCCAATACGGTATCCAAGTTATTTGCGATGCCCCCCGCTAGCTTCTGCTGCGAACAGTACGCGCGGATGCGCTCCATCGGCATCGACCAACCTGAGTTTAGTTTGAAGCTCCGCGTCGCGCAAATGACGGGATAAAGACCGGTTGTATCGTCGTATTTAGTAATCGCAATTCGCCCCAGAATTCCGCAGCCGTTTTGAGCCCGAGGAAGAGCGAACGGCCGTAGGTAATTGAGTTGTTCTCGATTGTTACTGGTGACAAATACGTGCTGCTGGAGTGAATCAGGAGTTTTACCATCCCTGCCCCGTACGAACGCAAATTCAAATTGCTCAATAGGCCTGCTGTTTCCACCGCGCAGCATGCGATTCTTAAAAATCATTACCATAGTGCGCAGTTTTTCCGCCTTAAGGACGCCCGGTTCCTTCACGAACAGTCCAATCCCATGAAAATCTTTTACGGAATGGGAAACAACCGGCTCAAACGCGTCGGTAATCTTCGAGCCCGTGTAGTGAGATGTTAAAGCTAGTGGTCGATGATGATAGTAAAGCTTGCGGTCCAAATAATCTTTTCGGACACGACACTGAATCGCAACAAATTTCTCGTCAATGTAACTCGCAATCTTAGCGCTACTGAGCGCGGGCAAAGCGGCCCTATCGGCGCTTTCAAATTGCAGTCCGACGGTAAATAAGCTCCGACGGCCTGAAGGCAGTGACCGCTCCTTCGAACTCAATCGATCGCGGGTTGTTAACGAAGACAAGAATCCGTTGATCTCAATGGGCTCTCCTTTGGGAAGTAGCTCACAGGCATCCGAGCCGGTTCGAGCGAAGAGTCGCTCAATTTCGTTTTGGCTCTCGGGAAGTCGCGAAATCGTCTTGATGTCGCCAAATTCGTCAAATGCATGAATACAATGAATTTGTAATAGAATTAGCAGAAAAAAAGCGAAGACAGGGGTAATGTGGGTCGCCGAACGGCTATTCATTGTCGTTCTCCTGAAGAAAACCACTGACGCTTGATTGGACTGATAGGGTGGCATGGGTGGCATGTCCCTGAGTCTTCGTTGGGGATTCTCCACGGTCCAATCAATCCTATTCGCTTCAACTTGCCCTTGCAACCGAGGTCACTCAACGGGAAGCGTTGCGCCATCGGCAATCGTGACCATATTGCGGGCGACATTTTTGTCCGTAGTTTCGCTAAAAAAGCGAGTCGATCCGTCGGCAAAAGCGGAATTGCAGCCACCCGGGTGATGGCTTCCAGCTCTCCCCCAACTTCCTAGCCTCCCAAACTTTGGGGGTACCAACTGAGCCGGATGCGACCAATTGTTGACGCCATCGCCCGAACCGAAATCAACTCCAACCATAGCCCATGCTCGATATCCCCAGGCCTGGCCGCTGCCGTTGACTACGTCCAGCGTTGTTTCTCCCAACGCGATTGTGTTGCTTGATCCATCGGTAGTATCCGCAAATCGCGTTCGACTGTTTTCTCCAAACAATCGCCTGCTGGCGGCCGGAACAGTACTCCAATGTCTGCAACGAATTGAAGCCGATACGGAGAAATCGTAATTGGTCATCGCACCCCGCTCAACGCCGGCAGTATTCCAGCCAATGCTAAAAATACCGGTAGCTGGTAACAAGGGATTTGCCGACTCACTGGGGCAAATAAAGGTTGGCTGTACCTTCGCAAGCAACTTATGATTTCCCGAAGTTATCGCACTGCCCGCCAGCGGCTCAGTTGCACTCGTGGGCGCACAACAAGAGTTGTTACCTTCAAGCACATTACTCGCACTTGACGACCAATCGTAGTTACTAGCAAATGCAGTGGCCTCCATGAAGCGCAGCAGCATGCTCAGTCCATGGACATTGAAAATGCGGTCGCTGGAACGACCCGTCGCAGGGTTAGGTTTTTGGCACCAACCGTAATTAATTCCCGCTGGGGGAAACAAATTGAACGTACTGTGATAATTCTGCAGGGCTAATCCGACTTGTTTCAAGTTGTTGCTGCATTGAATTCTGCGGGCTGACTCACGTGCAACCTGCACCGCACTCAACAGCAGCGCCAACAAGATGAGGATGATTGCAATCACCACCAACAGCTCGACAAGTGTGAATGCTCTTCGGCGAATTTTCACAATCTAAGACCTTCCCCCACTGACCCTGTGGAGGCCATTCCCAAAAGGGGAGCGCTAGGGAAGAGGGATATAGTATGACTTCTGCTGTAATTTTAGGTCCTAAAGTGACTGCCCGCAAGGTTCCCAATCTGCGCGCCGATTGCCAAATGCCAAACTAGTCGCAAGGCCAACTATACTGGGTTCAGAATCGTAAATCACGCATTGTATCGGAGGCTGCATTTTGAACTCAGCAAGATTGTCAATGAAATACTTTGTGCGTTTTGCAGCTACTCTCTCGCTAGCGTTGTTGACTGTCTGTAAGCCGACTTTAGCGCAAGCAGTCGGCCGCTCAATGCACTTGGTGAACCAGCCAGCGGTATCACCGGCCGGCAGCCACATTGCGTTCAGTTGGCATGATGAGATCTGGTCGGCAGCCATCGATGGCACCGCACTTGCACGCCTAACGAATCATCCAGCCAGCGACGCGCAGCCGTTGTTTTCGCCTGACGGAAAGCAAATCGCGTTCGTCAGCACGCGAACCGGCTCGCCGCAGATCTTTGTCATGCAAGCCGACGGCACGCTACCAAGGCAAATCACTTTTCATACGGCCGGTTATGCGCTCGCAGACTGGTTTCCCGACGGTAAATCGCTGTTGGCCGTTGGATCGCGCGATCACTTTTATCGCGATGCCGAACGCCTGATTCAAGTCGACTTGAGCGAACGCAAAGCCGAAAGGATCCTCGTTAACGCAGCGGTCAAAAATCCAAAACTATCGCCCGACGGTAAACGCATTTTGTTTAATCGCGAAGGGGAGCGATGGTGGCGTAAAGGCTACAAGGGTGAACGCGCGGCGCAAGTTTGGCAATACGAACTGGATTCCGGTGAGTTGAAAGAACTACTTCATGAAGGTATCGAGTGCCTGTGGCCGCTGTGGATGGCCAATGGCAAAGGATTCTACTTCACCAAAGGCGACGCGCATGGCTTCGACTTATGGCGCTATCGATTTGCCAAGAAGCCGGAGAAACCCGCAGTTCAAAAAATGATTGCGAGCTTCGATGAAGATTCCATCGCATTTCCCGCCATCTCCCGTGACGGCAAAACAATGGTGTTTCGTCATTTGTTCGATCTCTATCGCTTTCGCCCAGAAGTAGACAAGCAACCAGTGAAGATCGAGTTGTCACTGACGAATGATGTCGACCTACCCGATGATGTGCTGCGCCGCAAATTCACTCAAGCCGATGAAGTCTCCTTCACCGATGATGGACTCGAAATTGCGTTTGTTGCTGGCGGCGACGTGTGGGTCATGGATACAAAGCTGAAAGAGCCGCAGCGCGTGACGAAGTCCGATGGATATGAAGCAAACCTAACATTCGCTCCCGATGGCAAGAACCTGCTGTTCACGAGTGTCAGCGAGGGTCAAACCGACGTTTGGCAAGCTAACCGTGCGGACGCTGAAAAGTTCTGGTGGCAAAACTCGAAATTCACGCTCGAGAAGCTGACTGATGACATGCACGTAGAAAGCGGACTGCGATTCACGCCCGACGCAAAACACTTGGTCATGCAACAAGGCCGTGGTGACTTGGTTGCCATGAATTTCGAATCACGAGAGAAACGGACGCTAGTCGAGGGCTTCAGTAGCATCGAGTTTGACATTTCGCCCGACAGTCGCTGGTTGGCCTACGCGAAACAGGACAGTGACTTCAACAGTGAAATCTGGATTGCGCCGCTCGAGGGGGACGTCAAACCGACTAACGTTTCGCGTCATCCAGACAACGATGACAATCCAAAATTTTCGCCGGACGGAAAGATGCTCGCATTCACGGGCCGTCGATTCGATGACGAAGTTGACATTTACTATGTCTACCTTCGCGAAGCCGACAACGATCAAACATCGCGTGAACGCCAATTGGAAGAAGCGCTCGAACTGATGAAGAAGAAACGAAAGTCGGATACGCCCAAGCCGGTAACCGAGCCGAAGGAAACAAAGCCTGACGAGAAAGCCGATCCAGCTTCAGCGGAATCAAAAGTCAAAGACAAACAGGACCGGAAGAAAGACGATACGAGCCATGACAAGAAAAAAGAAGTAAAGCCGGTTGCGATCGATTTGCAGAACATCCACGAACGCTTGCGACGAATCTCGATTTCTAACAGCAGCGAAGGCGATTTGTTGTTCTCGCCCGATGGGAAAAAACTGGCATTCTCAGCTACCGTAGATGGCAAACGCGGCTGGTACACAGTCGAATTCCCGTCGGATTTACAACCAAAGCTGTGGTCCACAACCATCGGTTCAAACGCCGTGTGGACCGAATCAGCTGGCGGAATTCTGTTCAATCAGGATGGTAGTCCCTCCAAACTGGATACGGGCGGCAAATTGGAATCCTATAGTTTCTCAGTCGCGCAAGAGTCTTCACGATCGGGTTGGTTGCGAGCCGGTTTTTACAAAGCGTGGGTGACCATGCGCGAAGTCTGGTACGACGAACGCATGGGCAATCGCAATTGGGACGAGATCCGACGCAAGTACGCTCATGCCGCAGGCGATCTGCAGACTGTCGAGGGCTTAGCGAGCATCGTTGAATTGATGCTCGGTGAACTCAACGGGTCCCATCTTGGCTTTACCCCAGACAGCGGCCCGCGTGAACCGACGATCGAAGGTTGGCGCGACGAGACGGCTCACCTCGGTGTTCGTTTCGTCGAAGACTATCGCGGCCCTGGATTGTTGGTGAGCGACGTTGTCCCCGCAGGGCCCGCAGACCGCGAACAAAGCAAATTGAAGGCTGGCGACGTGATCGTCTCGATCGATGGCCAAGCGGTTGACCCCGCCATGGACCTAACCACCCTATTGAATGGTCCTTTGGATCGCGACATCTTGTTGCATATCGAACGCACAACCAAAGGCGAGGGCGATAAAAAAGAAAAGAATGAGTTCGACGTCACCTTGCGTCCAATCCTCTACGTCACTGCGCGTACGCTGTTATATGACCATTGGCTCGAACACAATCGACAGATGGTCGTAAAGGCCAGTGGCGGCAAACTCGGCTACTTGCATATTCGCGCCATGGATATGGGCAGCTTCTATGAATTTGAACGCCAACTGTATAACGTCGGCTACGGTCGCGAGGGCTTAGTTATTGACGTGCGCGATAACGGAGGTGGCTCAACCACCGACTTGCTGCTCACCGCGCTCACGCAACCCAAACACGCCATCACGGTCCCGCGCGGCGGTGGGCCAGGTTACCCTCATGACCGAATCGTTTTCGCGTCCTGGTCTAAACCGATCATCGTGCTCTGCAATCAAAACAGTTACAGCAACGCCGAGATTTTTAGCCACGCTATCAAGACCTTAGGACGCGGCAAAGTCGTCGGTGTTCAAACCGCTGGCGGCGTGGTCAGTACCGGCTCAGCGAAAATCAATGACGTGGGCCGCTTAAGAGTGCCCTTCCGAGGTTGGTTTTTACTCAACGATGGCAAGGATATGGAGCTGAACGGTTGCCTGCCCGACGAAGTCATATGGCCCACCCCTAAAGAACTCCCCGCCGGCGAAGACCGGCAACTCGATACAGCTGTAGCCATGCTGCTCGAAGAAATTACCCATGCGCCGCCTGCCAAAACACTACGCTACGCAACTGAAAAGTGAGCTCTGCGTCGACATCATGGCAAATCAACTGCATTCGTGCATGCGCCTATTTGGCATCGATATCTTAGGCTGGCTCCTATTCGATTCCGATCTGTAATTTCTTGTTATCTAGAAATACCAGTTGACGCCGCCTGCCTCGGGCTATATTCTCTAGTTATCTAGAAACCAGACTAAAAGGCGGAGGAGGAAAAGCCATGGCAAGACCCAACTCGGAATATCCGACGGAATTGGAGCTTCAGATCTTGAAGGTTCTTTGGGACCAGTCGCCGTTGACAGTGCGAGACGTTCGCGGAGCCCTAGCAGCGGGCGGGCGTGAGTTGGCACATACGACAGTGATCACGATGCTGGGCACGATGGTTGACAAAGGACAGTTGAAGAAGCTCGCCCCGGTCGAAGGTAAGGCGTTTCGCTTTGCACCGCTGATTCAGCGTGATGATGTTTCGCGAGGCATGCTGGGAGACTTGGTCGAACGTGTGTTCGATGGATCGGCGGAAGCTGTGATGCTGAGTCTGTTCGACATGAAAGAGCTCGATGAGGTAGAGTTGGCTAGTCTTCGCAAGCTGCTGAACAAGAAAATGCGGGAGGCTAAATCATGAATGATTCCATCGATTGGTCGGAATTGTCGCTTCAAATCATGATCTCGTTTGGTCATTTCATGTGGCAAGGCTGCGTCGTCGCGATCTTGCTGCTGCTTGCTGAACAATTGTCCGCCATTGCTTCTCGATCCATTCCCGCACCGGACCGCTTGCTCCGTTCCGCTAGAACAGCCAAAGCTCGCTATACGATTGCCTGTCTGGCCTTCTTCACACTTCCTGTTTGCGTAGCCACAACGTTTTTGTGGGTCCATGCTTCTCGCGGTCCGGTCCTGCATGCGGTTAAGGGCATCGATGATACGCAGTTTGTGTCTCCGGCCATGGCGACAGAATTTAAGCCCAGTGCTATGCCCAGTGCCGTGATGATCGAGACGCCAGCACCACGGCGAGAACTGCCTCAGCCATTGTCCGGACACGCTCAGGCGATATCGGCCTCGCCCAAAGAAATGACAGTTGGCAAGCCCTGGAATGAACGCGTGCAATGGCTCGCACCTTATCTACTGCTGGCTTACATGCTAGGCGTAGCTGTGATGCTCGCTCGCTTTGGCAAGTCGATATTCAATTGCACAAAGTTACGTCATGAGCTGGAGTCGATCACAGATCACGCGGTGCTGCGAGTCATTTCTGAGCAGTCAGCGCGACTCGGCTTGAATCGCCTGCCAAGCGTTGCTCTCTGTCAGCGAATCAACGTACCCGTCGTAGTGGGAATTCTCAAGCCAGCGATTTTGCTACCACCAGCGCTGTTGTGCGGACTCGATCCAAATCAACTCGCGGCCATTCTTTGCCACGAGATGGCGCACATTCGGCGTTACGATTTATTAGTCAATTTACTGCAACGTGTCGTCGAAGCTTTGTTATTCTTCCATCCCGTGACCTGGTGGATCAGTCGCCGAGTCAGCGCCGAACGAGAAAACTGCTGCGACGATATGGCGGCGGCGTGTACAGGGCGGTTGCCTTACGCGAGCGCCTTGCTGCAGATGGCGGAGTTGTGTATTGGCAACGATCATAAGCGCCTGGTAACATTGGCTAGCCTTTCAGCTGACGGTGGCAACGCGACTAATTTTGGCTATCGCATTCGACGATTGATCGGTGAAGAGCATGCGGCACGGATCGGGATTTCACGACACGGGGTGTTGACAGGACTGGGCATCGTCTCCGTGTTGATGCTATCGCTGATGGGATGGGGACAGACTCAACCCCCGCAGGCCGTCACGTTGAAAGAACAAAGGGGAGTCGATCCGGCAGGTATTCAATGGGGCAAGCTTGTCGACGGACTACGGTTGGGCATACGTCCTAAGCCGACAGCCAGACGGTCCGTGCGATTGCGACATGGTGATCGAATGGAATACGAAGTGTGGATCAAGAACGAAACCACGAGTGCCGTGCACATTAAGATGCCCAGGAGCGAAGTGTTTGGGCCGGCCATTGTGGAGCAAGGAATCGACCTGCTCGAGCTTCAAGTCACTATCTTCTCGGCGATTGATATCGCAAGCGTCACAATAAACCCTGGTGACGCCCGATTGTGCGAGACCTCGGTGACCACGCTGTGTGTTGAAGATCCCAAGATGATTCATCCATTGCAAATTGGTTTGGGGAAGCACACCGTTTATGCCGCCAAGCGTTATGACTACCTACTAGGAGGCTACGCGGATGAAGCTCGAAACGACTCGCGGCAAGTTGAGCTGCGTTCGGGTGAGCAGCAGATCGAAGTCTTGCCTGCTGCGCGGCTGGTCATCACAGAGGCTCGAGAATTCACTGGCACGCACGACGCCGCTGATCCGAGCGCTCAGCTATGGGATTGGCAAACTACAGCTGGCAAAAATTTAAAAGTGTTTCATTTGAGGTACGGCGAAGTACTTGTTGATGAGGACGACATTCAGTCCGCACAAGCCATTCCGGCAGCGTGGGATCCCTCGATTTACTCTATCGAATTGACACTGAAGCCTCAAACGGACACGGCCCTAGTCACCGCGACGAAGGAAATGAGCCTTCGCGTCAACGATCGACCACTGTTGGCGATTCTTTTTGACGGCAAACTCCTTTCCGCACTCAAAATCAATGCACCCATCACGGACCGCAAATTGACCCTCACCGGTAGGTTCAACAGACAGCAGGCTGAAGAGACCGCGAAACTTTTAACCACTATTCGGCAAGTCAATCTGCCTTTACCTCAATCAGAGAATAAGCAAAAGGAAGCCGAGGATGCCGACGCCAAGCAATTGGTAACCTTTGATACGGATCCCATTTCGATTTGCCAAGAATGGATCAAATCGTGGGACAGAGATGGCAAAAACGTTTTGGCTT
>JANLQO010000110.1:0-18530 GCA_031367855.1 Planctomycetia bacterium
GCGCGCAAGGTTAGTTCGTGAGCGGAGAAGCCTTTGCCAGCAAGAACGCGGCGGTTGGTGCGAAAGGTATTGGTGGTGATGATGTCCGCGCCGGCGTTCAGGTAGTCCAGATGAACTTGGCGCAGGACATTCAGCCCGGCATTCGTGGTGAGCGCATTGGCCGACCATAATGGCAAGCCAGTGTCGACGCCACGGCGGTTGAGTTCAGTGCCGGTGGCGCCATCGAGTAAAAGAAGTTTTGAGTTCACGATCAGGTTTCATCCATTCGGGAAAACAAACGCTCGAAAACCACATAACCCCTTCGCTGAAGCCGATGCGTCGGTAGCTTTCTCGAGCGGTTTCGTTTTCCCGCTCCATGTAAAGGCGGATGTAATCGCTGCGAACTGGCCACTGCCTCCGCCGATTTGTTTGTTTCTCACTTTTTGATGAGTTCGAGGTTCGCTTCGGCGAAGGCTTTGCCCATCTGAGCAAAGATTTTTGCGCTGCCGAAGTAGTGGTAGCCACCATTGGATGCGCCTTGGAGTGCCTCTCGGTCTTTGGGTGAAAGGACTTCCTCCAAAGCGAGGTCGAGCTTCTCCTGATCCGCCTTGGTGATTCCCTCTATCCATGCATCGAGCGCGGCATAATGTTCTGGCGAGTCTGGCGAGTATTGGTCATTGGCATAAACCGCCAAGACGTTCTTCCCTTTCTTCAAATATTGAGTCTGTTCTTTATCGAGGACGATGGATCCGTATTGCGGCTTATCCTGCCACCAGATGTAGGTGTGAATCTTGTGGCCGTTCAAATAAACATGAAACCCTTGTCGCGCCAAAATCGCGATACGGCAGGAATCGTAGTCGAGGTTATCTACTTCAAAAGTGGAACGCATAAGCAGGAATTCTTCTTTGCCCCATATTGAAGAATAATTGTCCAACTTGATTCCGCTGTGGTTCCATACGTCCTTGCCGATGGGTGCCTTGCCTGCTGTCCATTTGCTGTCATCGAAGTCAGGCTTATACCAATTCTCCATTCCGGCTGGCAGTGTGATCTCACGAAATCTCCTGTCGGTGAATTCTTCCAATTTGTCTTTCGTTTCCGTTGCATCGACCGTGACGAAACGCCAGCTTCGCTCCGCTGGTAGAGGCTTACCAATCGGCTTCCAGAACTTATCCCATTTCCGTTCCGTATCGAGGGTGCCATCTGCTTTCAATGTGTGCGCCGTGCCGACGATTTCGTTATACTCGCCCTGCTTGGGTTCTGCGGCTTCGATGGCGCGATCCCAAAAAGGTGCGGTATCGACAGCAACTACATTTTTGAACTCAGGCATTGCTGCCGGTGCAGCCATGGCTTTGCGAAAGTTGACGTTTTTCTCGCCATCGACACCTAGTAGGCCGATGATGAACGGCATCTTCGGGGCGCTAAGATCTCTGCGCACGTCGCGGATGAAGTGTGCCAAGAGGCGCGAGTATTCATCGTAATCTCCATTCGGATAGGTCTGACCATCGACGAGATCGTTGAAACCCTGAAGCCATACAAAACCCGCCAGTTCGAAGCCCTCCTTGGGATCATAATCTGGGCAGACCCGAGCGGGATCTGCAAGTACCTTTTTCACATGCTCAACCATCATGCGGTAAAATACACCTGAGGCGGCATCCTTGTCTTCCTGCCATTTTTTACGATCCTCAAGTTTGGGAATCCCGTGGGCACCCTGCGGATGTTTGTCCCACTCATCTTGAATCTGCTTGGGCAGTTTGTATGGCTCGGCACTTGGGGGGCGAAATTCGGTGTTGAGCGACCTGCCGCCCCAAGCGGTCTTGATGATCAAGATGGGTTCCTTCAGCTCCTTCTCCATAGTGATACCGAAGGTGAACTCAGGCCCAATCTTTCCGCCATCCTTGGTGGGTTGGTCTCCGCGTGCGCCAAAGCCTGTGGTCAATTTCCCCAAGCCCTCGCCATTCGCACTGCCATCGTAAGGCCCGGTCAAATAGGACATCCAGACCTTGTCGCATACGCGAGGCGTTCCATCGGGATTGCGCATCTCCTTGAGCAAGTGTGCCGTCGCCGGATCTTTGCCGATGTAATCAAAGGTGCGGGTTTCAGCATGTCCTTCCATGTTCGATTGGCCAGCGAGGATGAATACTTTGAGCGGCTGGGCGAAGCAGCTTGCAGAGAAAAAGCACAGCAGCATGGCTGTGGTAGCGATTGCCGTCGCTTTCATTGTTATTGACATTGAATGCATGAAACTCACTCTTGGGAATTGGTCTTGGGGACGTATGCGATGAAGTCCTTCGGACAACTGACATCTGAACGAGAATTGGATCTGGAAGCAGAGCTTCCGGAGTGTGCGTTCGCAAGCGGGGTATTGGCGAAGGAATAATGCCCAATTCTCTATTGTTTCTTAGTCGGCTTAGGTACGTGCTGGTCGATCAGAATGGGATTGCCGTCGGGGTCGACGAGTGTTAAATATGCTGGCCCGTCAGTCGATTCATCGGCAGCGACAACGGGATTCAGTCCACGCTTCTTCAACTCTTGTTGGATTTCACGTACATCCTGAAACTCGTCCAGAGTCTTTTTGTCCCGATCCCAGCCTGGGTTGTATGTCAGCGAGTTTTTCTCGAACATGCCTTGATACAAGCCGATCGTGCTGGTCTCATTCTGCAAGATCACATACTTGCGTTTCAAGTCTCCGCCACTCACTTTGAATCCCAGTTTCTCGTAGAATTCTTTTGACGCATTGACATCTTTGACCGTCAAGCTGATTGAAAAATTTCCAAGCTGCATGTCGAATTTCCTAGCGTTGATTGAGGTTTCGTCGGGTCGTGAACCAGTGACGGGGTAGATTGCCCAGCAGCTGACGAACAGGACCAAACAGGGAATGGTATATCGCATGAACGAACTCCTTAGTGAATAAATCGAATGGACCGCGACACAATCTTAGCAGACTCCTTTCCGCTGTTGTGACATATTTTGCGAACTGCAAAAATCGAATGTTAGCACATTCAGACGCGGACCGATGGGCACTCAGTAAACGAAAATGGTCGCCTCCGAGGAACGTTGTCTCGTTCCCAAGCTCCAGCTAGCTCCAGCTTGGGAACGAAATGGAAATTTTGTCAACGAGCTGGGTCAGTGACAAAGGTAACATCGGTCTCACTGATGATGCTGACATAACCAGGCAACTCGCCAGTAGCACGAAACTTGATCGGTACCGGCAGCGTCCATAGTCCGGCAGGCATCTGCACTGCAACACTTACGGTCGAATCCTCCGGAGCCAACACCACGAGCTCTGCACGTATTCCAGAACCCTCCTGGGAAAGCAATTCGATCTTCATCGGTCCACGAAACACCGATGTTCTATCCAAACGCAATTTGCAGGAAACGAGATCACCTGGCTTGGCCATAACCTTCTCTTCTACGCAGGCAAGTTTAACGACGGTCGGCAGCGGTCGAATCATGCACCGCATTTCAGATACAAAACACTGCGAGAGTTTCTGACCATACTCGTCCTCAAAAATGACATAAGCCTGCGCGTAAACATTCGAGTGAGCTTGTACATTGATATGCATCGACTCAGGCAAGTACAGCGACAGATCAAACTTGGTTTGATTCTCCGGCACCGTGGTTTCGTAGACGACGATGCCATCGAGGTCTTTAATCTGACGATCAGCCAACTCGATATGAACTGGACCCGTGAATCCATTCAGTCGCTCGATCTCCATCGCGTAGGGGTACACCGAACCTCGATAAGCATATTGATAAGCTTCGTTACAAAACAATCGCAACACCGGCTTATGACGAACCGTTAACTGGATATGATCGACCCAAGGCGACCCCATGGCAACACCGTCGCTATCACGCCCTAGATGCAACGCACTTGCTTGAGCCAGCAACTTTTCATCATTGTGTGTCGCGGTTCCTTGAAGACGTAGTGTCACATCGCACGAACGGGCTTTGTCGTCAGCGCTAAGCGTCAGCTTGAACGCGTCCTGGCCGGCGGCAATCTGAGTGGCTTCGCATCGTATACCTTCGGGCAAGCCATCCAGTTGCAAATCGATCGGACCTGCGAACCCGCCGCTTCGCTTAACCTTAACTTCCAGCTCCGCTTTTGCTCCCTGGACTATATTTACGCAGTCGTTGGCAAGGCTCAATTCAAATCCTGGCACAGCGGGTGCAACCGAAAGCCGATAGATGAAATCGGAGCCACCGCGCACACCCTGTTGAATGTCGCGCATGCGAATCGCGTAATTACCGCTTTCCGGCGACTGCCATTGCAATCGACAAGCTGATTTCGAATCGTCGGCGGAACTTACCATTGCCAACGGAGCTCCCTCGGAATTGGTAATCGTGACGATCGGCAAGCAGTCGCCACCCAGCGGAAAATGCTGACAATCGATTGACCACAGCGAACCCTTCTCGGCCTGGAACTGGAAAAAATCCTCGTCGCTTGCCTCCAGAAAACGCCCGTAAACACAACTTGCTGCAGGCAGTTTCTGTGCACTCGCGGCACTATCATTCGGCTCCGCTTCAATGACAGTTGGGTAATCGTCTACAAGCAACGGAATGCGATTCATGTTCGTAACACCCGACTCGACGCAAAAATCGGATTTGCCAGCAGCGGGTAGGGCGACCTTGATGGGAAACGATTCCAAGGGCTCGCGCTCGGTCAGTTTGAATGCTTCCAAGGTCGTATCTGCTCCAGCTGGCGCACCGCTTGGAAAGGTGAACGCGACATAGGGAGCCGTGGACAACGTTGCGCGATAGACGTACTGTGGACCACCTTGAAATCCGAGATGTCCCAGCATCAAACGATAGATTCCCGTTTTGGGGGCTCGCATGGTCAGGACAGGATCGCTGCCAACGCGATATTCATGAATACTTAAACGACGATTTTCGTCATCATAGATTTCGACGACCGGTTCTAGGGGTGACCCCAGTCTTCTTGAAACCACGTCAATGGAAACGAGCGCGTCTTTGGCCAACTCAAACTGAAAATAATCTAAGTCGCGTTCGCCATCGATCTGTCCGTTCAGGGTAATAGGGAGGTTTACCGCTTCCGCGCGCTCAAGCGTCGAGTTTGATTCGCGTTCGATGTACTCCGGTAGATCGCCAACAATAAAAGGCCTGCCCCCAGTTCCACCGCGAGCACACGAAAGCCGCCACAGATGCATGCCGAGCGCGGCATCGGATCCAATATCAATCGAGTGATTCCATTCCTTGGGGTAATAGATGTGCACTTCGCCCGGTCGTCGTCTGGGCGACGCATCACCTTGAGACGTCAACTTCGATCCCAACAACTCAGGCGCGGTCAAACCTTCTCCGAAAATCTTAAATCGAGTTAACGGCGGCAAGCACTCTCCGCCAACTCGCACAGCCACTTGGGTTCCTCGCTGACCACCGGCCGGAAAAATGTGCGAACTCGTTGGGTCCGATGGAACTTGCTGGGCGCTCGCCGGTAGACTGGCTAACGCGCCATGCAACAAGGTGAAAACAAGGGTTGAAAGTAGTTTCATTTTGAGGAAAACCCAAGGTTCGCTGGGACGCATTTCTTGACTGTAGAACAATTGCAGTGTCACGGCTAAGGTACTGCACGGTCGCATCCGGCAGATGCGACCCACCCGTGGGTCACTCTTGCCGTGAGTGACTTTGTGCCGCCGCAAAACGCTTTACAACGTTGCCGTCAAATGCGACCCATGTGAGCGAGCAAAACTAAATCAATTCAGCGATGGGGGTTCCACCGCCACCCACTTGAATAGGACGGCCTACGGGCGTGTGTACCACAGTTTGCGGATCGATTCCCAATACGGATAAAATGGTTGCCGCCATATCGGCAGGGGTTATCGGACGATCGATGACCGCGGCTGCATGTTTGTCGGTCGCGCCAATGGTCAGTCCTTTTTTCAATCCTCCGCCCGCCATGACTACCGAAAAGGCCGCTGGCCAGTGATCGCGTCCCGCCATCTCGTTGATCCGCGGTGTCCTACCAAACTCGGTAGCCACCACGACCAAAGTACTATCCAACATTCCGCGTTGGTCGAGATCTTTGATCAAAGCCGCTAGGCCTCGATCCAACGGAGGTACCAGCAAATCCCGTAGGCTCATTGCGTTCTTGCGATGCGTATCCCAATGACCGTTTTCGATCGATACAAAGCGACAACCCGATTCGACTAACCGTCGGGCCATCAAGCAACATTGCCCAACGCTGGTCATTCCATATTCCTCGCGGATTGCAGGCGACTCGCGACTGATGTCAAAAGCCTCCTTCGCTGCCTGCGATGTCATTAAATTGTATGCCTTCTCGTAAAACGTATCCAAAGATTGCACTTGGCGATCAATCATTTCAACTTTACGTTCAAAAGCGTTGACGGCCCGCAAAGCGTGCTGGCGACGAACGCTACGCTCTGAGGTAACTCCATCGGGAAGCACGATGTCGCGTACCGCAAATTCGGGAGAGGCCGGGTCGGCTTCGATTACGAACGGCGCGCAGCTTGCACCGAGAAAGGCTGGCCCGCCGCTATTGAGAAAATTGGGTATCGAAATGTAAGGTGGCAACGTACCCGAATTGCGTCCCAACTTTGCCACCGTCGAACCAAACGCGGGGTGCACGTTGTTGTTCGTAGTCAGTCGATTAAAGGCAGGTCCAGTTCCAGGATGAACTCCGGTCATCATGACGTGGTAACCGGCGGTGTGGTCCGGATCACCGTGGGTCAAGCTTCGCAGGATAGCGAGCTTGTCAGTGACTTTTGCAACGTTCGGCAGGAGCTCGGTCAGCTGTATGCCGGGGACTGCAGTGTTGATCGGAGCGAACTCACCACGAATTTCCGCGGGTGCGCCCGGCTTGGGATCCCATAAGTCTTGATGCGCCATACCACCGATAATAAAAATGAAAATGCAGTTGACATCCTTCTTTCGCAGCGCGTGCGACGAAGTATCTTGCGCTTGAAGTTGCTGCAATTGAAGAATCTGCGCCATGCTCAATCCGCCCAATGAGCCGACGCGTAAAAAGCCTCTTCGATCCATTCCATCGCAATATCGTGGCAACATACTTAGCTACCTGTTCTGTTTCACTGAATGAACAAAAAGTCATAAGAATTCAACAGAGTCCAAAGGAAGTCTTCGGCTGCTCGACGCGGTTCGGCCGCCTCGAACAACTCTTCAGCTACCTTCATTTCCTTGTTCCTGGCCGATCGCCCCAATGACACCAAGCATAATTCTTCAATCAAGTTATCCCGATCTGAAGAATTCAGTCGCCCCTGGTCATTCAAACTGTAATTGGATAGGAGTTTCGCCACTCGACCCTGATCACTGGTCAACTTCGATTCAACTTCTGGGGCGTTTGTCAAATGCAATGCTTGCGCCATGGTCGGTTCGCTAGAGCGACCGCATTCGCATGGGGAATTTCTTGGCGGTCGACCAAAAATCTCAAGGAAGTACGACGGCAAGCGGTTATCCCACAGCTGCAACGCTCGTGTACCCCGGGGTTGGCCCGGAAAGGCTTCAGCGACGCTAGTCGCTTGCGAGATGGCGTCCAGCAGGACTTCAGCCGGCAAACGCTTGGCATAGAAATGGGAAAAGTTCTGATCGTCGTCATGATTGCTTTCGTTGGGAACGCCTGACGTTTGATACGCTTGCGAGTTCAATATCAACCGCATAAGTGCTTTCTGATCGAATTTTGATTCAATCGCTTGTTGGGCCAGATAATCCAGGAGTGGTTCATTGGTTGACGGGTTGGTCATGCGCATGTCATCCTCCGGCTCCACCAAGCCGCGTCCGAACAATTGTTTCCAAACACGATTCGCAAACATCCTTGCAAACCAAGGATTTTTTGGCGAAACGAGCCAGTCGGCCAACACTGCGCGCGGATCTCCCTGGGAAAGATCGGGCGCCACCGTCGCGCCCAAGGGTTTGGTTGTTACGGGAACATTCGTCATTGGGATCGTTATTGATTGAGCGCCGGCGTGGAAGAGCAACGTACGATCCGTCGCCAACGGCTTGCGCTGCAATCCTTGAAAAAAGCCTGCCATACCATAGAAATCCGCTTGCCCCCAACTATCAAACGGATGGTGATGACATTGTGCGCATTCCAAGCGGACTCCAAGAAAGGCTTGGCTGATCGTCCGCGCCAGCAGGTCGGGTGTATCAGCGGCTCGATACAAGTTTACCGGGCCGCTTCTACCCGAGTTGCCTGTAGCTGTAACGATGTCGCGGACCCACTGGTCGTAAGGACGATTGTGCAGAAACTGTTCACGCAACCAACGATGAAATTCAAAAGCACCTCGGTCTCCCAACTTCTCTTTGTCGACTAAAAGTATGTCGGCCCATTTGAGCGCCATGTAGTCAGCGTATTCCGGGCGTTCAAGCACCTGCTCGATCGCTGTTGGTCGTTTCTGCTGATGTGCATCTGCAAGAAAATCGCGAACCTCAGTAGACGTCGGCAAGGTTCCGATTACATCCAAGTAGAGACGGCGCAGGAAGGTTGCATCGTCGATCGAACCCGATGGATTCAGTCCCATCTTAATCAGCTTGGCTTGAACCAGCTCATCGATCCGATTGCGTATCGCCATGGCCGTGTGTTCTTTGCCGCTTGAGCGAGGTCGCTGCACGCGAACGACCGAAACGCTTCCCATATAATTGACCGTGATCGCAGCTTCGCCAGATTGCGCACCACAACGAATCAGTCCATGCGAGTTGACTTCAGCGACGCTGGTCGCGTTGCTGGCATATTGAGCAGCGTGTGAGACATCGCGCCGCGAACCATCCGTGAATATAGCTGTCGCCAAAATCTGTTGTTCGCCGCCGGGCTTCATTTCCCTTTCGCGGGGACTGATTTCCAGCCGCTCGAGCTTCGGTGCGTTGTCGCTACCGACCGGCATGCCCTGATCCAACCAGCGATGCAGCAGATCATATTCAAGAGATTCTTCCGGTAAACGCATTCCACCACCGTGTGGAACCGCGGCTGAAGCCTTTAGCAAGAGTAAACTGTTGCGTGGACTGCCTGGGAAAACGCGACGTCCACGCCCTTCTTCGACGATGGCTTCGTAGTCTGCCTTGGGATCATAACCAAACACCGACAACTTGAATCCATTCTGTCCCTGCACTCGGCCGTGACAACCTCCGCTGTTGCAGCCGAGCTTGGAAAAAGTTGGAACGATGTCATTGGAAAAATGAACCGGTGGAGAGATTGAACAGCCCTCGACCTTTAAAGGCAATTCAACACATTGATCGCCCAACCTGACTTCAACACGGGAGCTTCCGTCGGAGATGGCTCGCAACAAGCTACCATCAACCTGCACAACTTCTGGATTTGCGATGATTACTCGACAATCGTGCGTAACATCCCAGGTCGCTCCATCGCTGGCGTAAGCGGTAATTAATAAAAGTTGCTGGCGGCTGGCTGCGTGCAAGTTTACTTCGGACGGTTCAACGGTTAACTTGACAACTTGCCTAACAGACTCGCTAGTCGACGAGTCGCCCTGGTCGGCAATTCCGATTTGGGAAACCAGCAAACAGACTAGTGCGATGTACAAGTAACGCAATCGAACACTCCCTGAAATCGCTTCAAACTCAGCTCAATATTTCGGTGATCGGTCGTCCGTGATCGATATCCAATCTCCGACGATCGGGTAAATCAAGGGTCTGAGGGTCGAGTCCCAATTGATGCAGCACGGTCGCGTGAATATCTGTTACATACCGCGGGTTCTCGGCCGCATAAAACCCAAGTTCATCGGTGGCACCGTAAGTCGTCCCGCCACGAACACCCCCCCCAGCCAACCATGAACAGAACGCATTGGGATGATGATCCCGTCCATCGGCACCTTGAGCACCTGGAGTGCGCCCGAACTCGGTACCCCAAACCACGATCGTATCATCCAACAGACCGCTGCGTTTAAGATCTTTGAGCAACGCAGCTATCGGCACATCCACTTGAGAGGACAAACTCGAGTGATTCTTCTTCAATTCACCATGTGCGTCCCAAGCGCCTCCACCACCGCCGCCGTGGAATATTTGCACGAATCGCACACCTCGTTCCACCATGCGACGCGCGGTCAAACACAATTTTCCAAAAGGCTCAGTCACTTTGTCGTTCATGCCATAAAGTGAGAGCGTTTCTGCGGTCTCTTGTTGCAGACCCAAGGCTTCGGGCACGGCCATCTGCATTCCAAATGCCAACTCATACGACTTGATGCGAGCCCGCAGTTGCGCGTCATCGGGATACTCGATGCCAGCCAACTGATTCAGTTTTCCTAACAAACTGAACTCAGCCTGTTGATCGTCAGCAGATACACCGAACTTAGATGAGGACACAAACGGCAACGGTTCTTTGTCGCCAACGTCCAAACGAACTCCTGCATACTCAGGTCCCAAGTAACCAGCACCATGCGTCCACTCGCCGCCACAGCAATCACCCGTGGGCGTACCCAGCACCACGTATTCCGGCAGGTTTTGATTCATGGTTCCCAAGCCATAGGCTACCCATGAGCCAATGGTTGGAAAGGCACCTTCGCGTGGATGCCGGCCGGTGTGCCAGGTCAACTGGGTGCCATGATCGTTGTGTATGGTCCAAAGCGAACGCACTACGGCGAGATCGTCGGCGCAGGTACCGGTGTTTGCAAACCAATCACCTACCGCTAAGCCACAATCGCCGTGCCGCTGAAACCCAGTTTGCATTCCAAACAGTTTCTTGTGCGGATGATGGTTGGGATTAACGCCCACCAGATTTTGATTGACACGCTGAGGGTCAAAGAGTTCTTTGTAGGGAGTATCGTCAGCGCTCTTGCCATCGTACTTGGTAAGCATAGGTTTGGGATCAAACGACTCAATGTGACTGACACCACCGCACAAGAAGATCCAAATGACGCTGCGAGCGCGAGGCTGCCGGACGATTCTTGGGAAATCTTCGACTGTCGTTTGAGCGTGCGCTTGATCGCGGCTGAGCATCGCACTCAGAGCAAGGCCGGTGAAACCCATGCCTGTATCCGTCAGAAAGGATCGCCGCGAAACTCCCGTGCATCCCCGCGCATTCCTTGTCTTTTGAAACGCAGTCTTTTGAAACGGAGTTCCCCGCAGCGGAATATCTGAGTCTCTCGGTCGTTGCGATTCGAGCATTGTTATCCGTCGACTATTTCAATAGATCGAAACAAATTCGTGGTGATTCATTAACACATGGACCAGTTGTTCCCGAGCGCGAATGGCAGGGTCAGCGGATGGCTTGCTTAAATCGTCCTGACTCGCAGCCACTTCTGCGGGTGCCGGTCGACTCGCACAATCACTTAGGAATCGCACACAGGTTATTACTTCATCGTTCGTCGCGGCCCGCGACAGAATGTGTTCGAACATTGCCTTTGAGTACAAGGCCGCATCTTCGAACGGTTCTCCTTTCCAATAGCGAACCAAACGCCTCGCTTGGGTGATGGTCAGCTCGCTGTTGATCATCGCCAGCGCTTGCTGCGGCATGACACTGCTTTTGCGTTGGTAACACTCGGTCACGGCCGCTGCGTCAAAAATCTTCAGAAACGTCATCTCCTTCTCTGCAGCGTGACGGAAGTAGAGGCTTCGTCGCGGGATCTGGAATCCCAAGTCAAAATCGATATCTGGACCACCCATGCCTAAATCAAGATTGCCCGCCACATAAAGCACCGAGTCGCGCACGATTTCTGCTTCCATCCGTTTCGTTGGGGCGCGCGTCAAATACTCGTTGTCGGGATCTTTTGCGATTTGTTCAGCATCCATTTGTGTCGACAAGCGATAAACGCTACTCGTAACAATCAAGCGATGGATATGTTTCATGGACCACGGCTCAATCGAGTGTCCCGTCGTGTCGTTGCCACTTAGCTGATTTGGCTGGGTAGGTTCCATGAGTTCTGCGGCCAACCAATCCAGGAGCGCAGGGTGAGTGGGTGGTTTACCATTCTGTCCGAAATCAAATACGCTTGGCACGAGCCCGCGACCAAAGTGGCGATTCCAAATATGATTGACTGCGACTCGAGCGACAAGCGGATTGTCGCGCGACGTCATCCACTCGGCAAGCGCCGAGCGGCGGCCAGTACTTTGTTGCGGATAAACAGGCGTTAGCGGCGAATAAATTGCGGAGGGAGCGTCCACCGATTTCTTTTTGGCTTCTTCGAAGGCCTTGGCCGCTTGTTCCTGTTTCTGTTTCGCATCCGCCGCATTCTTCTTAAGGCCAGCGTCCTCGGGATTCGTCCTTAGTTTTGCCTCTGCCTCAGCGACTGCAAATTCCGTTTGGCGTGAGGCCGATTCTAAGCCCGCCAACGCAGCGTCCTGCTCTAAGATCGCAGCGTTCTTCGCGGCAGCTTCGTATTCCGCACTCGGGACCGCTTTAGCGGCGTACTTCAGGTCGTCGGCAGCCATTCGAGCTTGCAGGCTCTTTACCTGAACTTCTGCCACGTTGAGAGCGAACTGCATTGCAGCGAGGCCTTGTTTGGCTAGCTCGTAAATCCCGCGTTGCCCATCGCCAGCATTTTCGCTGGCAACCAACTTGCTCGCGTCCGTAGCAACCGACTCTGCCTTAGCGAAATCCTGACGAGCCTTTTCGAGCGATTGCTGTGCAGCCTCAACAAGCTGTTGGCGAACCAAAGGCTGAATTCCAGGGTAATAGGCACTTACAGGGAGGTTAATGGAGGCAACCAAGAGTTTTTCTCCAAGTAACGCAGGCACTCCCGCGTTAATCGGGCGATCTTTGTCAGGATTGCGATCATCGCCCTTGACGAAGAGATAGGTTGCAACAGATGGATCAGCATCGTAGGCCCGCGCCAAACCGTCGAGTTTCACATCCGCTTGATTGGCGACGCGATCTGCCCGCACATTGTGCGGTTCGAAGATAGCTCGGAATTGATAATACTCCGCTTGGGAAATCGGATCGTACATATGATCATGGCAACGGGCGCAGTTCATCGTGATTGCCAGGAACGCCTTGCATGTGTGTTCCACCGTGTCCTGCATCCAGGTTTCGCGACTGAGCATCTTGTAATTGCGAACCAGGTATCCCGTAGCCCTCAAATCATCCGCTTCATCCGGAGTTGTCTCATCCGCAGCCAACATCGCTCGAACCATCGCATCGTAGGGCCGATCTACATTAAGTGATTCGATTATCCAATCACGCCATCGCCATACGTGCGGCTGGCTATCTCGAATCTGTCCGCCTCCAGTCCAGCCCGCCCAGTCGCTGTAGCGCCAGATATCCATCCAGTGCCGTCCCCAGCGTTGGCCGTATTCTGGACTTGCTAACAGTCGCTCAATGATTCCTTCGTAGGCCATCGGAGAATCATCGGCCAGAAACTCCAGCAGTTGTTCACGCGTCGGTGGAATACCCACTAGATCCAAATAGACACGGCGCAGCAAGTTATGCTTGGCGGCTTCCGCGGTCGGTATCAACCCAAGTCGATCGTATTCAGCAGCCACAAAGGCATCAATGGGCGTTCTGCCCCAACCACTGAATTGGGACTCAGGAACCCCTGGCCGCCGTACCCGCTGAAATGGCTCCCAAGCAAAGCCGGTGGATTCCCTTTCCCGAGCCGCCAATGCAGCGCGGGCCGCAATCAATTCTTGCTCGTCCGGACGACTCTGCGCGCGTCCGGGATACTTGCCAGCGAGAATCTCCAGTTCGTTGGCGACACCGTCACCATCAGCATCTTCATCGACGATGCGTCTTAAGCGAGAAAGTATATCGCCGCCCGGTTCATCCTCGCCGATTGCGTCACCCAGTTCGCGCAGGCGTTCACCGAATACATTGTGCGGCGGATTCTCTTCATCAAATTCCTGACCCACTTCATCCTTCGTCAAATGACAGGTTGCGCATTGATGAAGGTTTGCATTCAGACGTGCGCCATACAACTTCTTCAAGCTGTGCTTGTAGGGTGGTCTGGCACTTGCCGCTTCAGAAATCAACAGCAACAGGATGCATGCAACCCACAGCTTTCGGCATCTTGAAAAGCAAAATTGCCCAATCATTTCCATTAAGCCTGCTGCAGGTGGGTGTCTAAGGCGGGAAGGTGAACGAATTCACCCTTAACGGCATCTTAGAGCAAATCACAGCCACAGTCAATCTACGAGCTCATGCGGCATATGGCGACTGCAGCGGGAGATTTACCGCGTAGCAGCGAATCTCGAGACGCTGAATGGACCGCTTCGGAAATGCGGACCCACCAGTGTAGCGCGATTGTCCTCAATCGCTCCGTGCTTATTGTAGAGCGATTGTCCTCAATCGCTCCGTGCTCATTTGTTCGGTTATTCTTGCGTCGTACCGTCATCGCTGGGCAAAAGTTAGATTCGTCCGAGCAATACTAAAATGATGAGTATGATCACAATCAATCCCAGCCCGCCGCTGGGGCCATATCCCCACTGAGCGCTGTGCCGCCAAGTAGGTAATGCGCCCAGTAACATCAAAATAAGAATAATCAGCAATATTGTTCCGAGCATGGTAGTCTCCTTGGTTAATCCCGAATGGCACTCACAGCAGGTCTGTGAACACCTTGACGAGCTTTTACCAATGAATGCATTTTGCATACCGCAAACTTTTGCCAACTGGCTGTTTACTTGATTGTGGTGCAAAAAATGCAGTTCGAACAAGCTAACCCAGAGACTCCCCTAGACTATTGAATGAAATGGTAGTCTTTCGACCTGATTGGTCGAAAATCGATCGACCGAAGAGTTAAGATTGCCTGGGACTTGTAAAACTACTGCGCAATGGGCGAACAAAATGGTAAAAATGCGTCGGCTGGTAATGGCAAAAGTCTTGATTCCGATGGCCGCAGCTCTCTGCAGCTGCTGTCAGCAAAGCGCCATGGGACAAGATCAACCGGATTTGAGTTCGGCAAGAGTTGAACCCAATCAAGTTGAACCCAATCAAGTTGAACCCAGTAATCAAATTGAAAACGAACCCGACGGTTCTTTTACGATGTTGCGCGGGCCTGTCCATGAAGCCTTTGCGGAACAATTCTCCGCTGCATTATCGCCCGCGGAAGTAATCCACAAAGAACCGCCAGCCCCGATCGACGAGCAGCCGCCGAACTTCAAGCCTGAAGGAGACAACATTGAGTGGATCTCGGGTTATTGGGGTTGGGACGTCGAGTCTGATGACTATGTTTGGGTAACAGGTATCTGGCGAAATGTTCCGCCTCATCAACAGTGGATACCTGGCTATTGGTCCCAAATAAACGATGGCTGGCAATGGATAAGTGGTTTTTGGACTGCCACTGACGCCGAGGAATTAGTTTATCTTCCAGCACCCCCGGAAACGATTGACAATGGACCCAGTTCCCCGCCACCTGGCGCTGACTACTTTTGGATCCCAGGTACATGGCAATACGTTCAAAATCAATTCGTATGGCAAGCTGGCTTTTGGGCTCAGGCTCAGGATAATTGGGTATGGGTAAATAATCGATACATTTCGACTCCCAGCGGCTGTCTCTATCGCGAAGGATTTTGGGATTATGAGGTGGATAGCCGCGGAACCGTTTTTTGTCCGATGACTTTCAGGACTGGTTATAGCCAACCATTTCGTCCGCAGTACGTGGTGGAAGTTGGGCCCTACTGGTTAGCAAATTTGTTTGTCACGCCGGGATTCAATCACTACTGTTTTGGAAACTACTACGGCTATCAGGGCAACCGCCAAATATTTCCCTGGGTCAACTACTACCAGCAATCACGAAATTACGATCCGCTTTTCAGTTATTACGCTTATCAGTCGCGGAATACAAATCTAATCCAGCAGATCGCGCGGGTTGAGCGACAACTATCGAGCGATCCAACCTTGCGGACTAAAGCAACTCTTGCTGCGCAGTTGCAAGCGGCCAGCGGTTTGCCTATCCAGCAAACGCAATGGGCGCTTCGCGCGGTTCCACTCAATTTGCTCGCGTCGCCAAACAAGCTGGATTTCGACACTCCATTCCAGTTCGCTGCCTTCCAACAGCAATTAGGAAACGAAGGGCTATCGCGAGTCAATTCGGTTCATCAACTGGCTGAACAACGCCGTGACCTGGAGCTGCCCAATTCGCCCGAAGACAAACAGCGCGCGATTCCTCGGTCGGCGAGCGAACCGACCAACGGGAATTCCGAGGCTGGAAAGGTCGCGATTCCTGGCAACGTGAAACGTTTGTCCGTCCGGGCAAATGCGGGTGAGGGTGGAAAAGGGCGTCTGGGGCTCGTAGACCCGAATTCGCCTGGACCGCAATCGAAGAAAGTTAATTCGGTCAACAATGCGAACTTCCCGAAACGCAATGTTGAGTTTCCCAAACAGACGGAAAAAGCACCTGACGGCACAGGAAACAAAAATGCAACGCGCAAACTAAACACTGCTCAGAGCATTGATCAAAACCTTGCAAAGCGAAGTGTGTTCGAGCATTTGAATCAGGGTGCACAAGAGAAGAAATCAGCTGGCGACGAGGCCCGTGCACTGCGTGATATGACGCGGCGAAAAAATCAACCCACCGGTGGCGCTGTCGGTGTACAGGGTTCCGAAAAGCAGAATACGAAAGATGCAAACACTGCAAAATCAGCGACAGGAGGCAACACTCGATCCGCAATTGAGAAGTCCCCACCCCAGCCGAGACCCAATACCAAAAGTCCCGAGGCGAATGGTCCTCCGAAAAATGCGAACCCCAATCCGCCGGCCAACAAAAAGGACTCTCAACCTGCTAAAGCTAAAGGCGGAAATGGGAAAAAGGAAAAGTAGTGCTGCAACCAGTTTTACTTTGGGGTTGAGTGTAGAGCAATTGTCCCAATTGCTCCCCAAACGATTGGGACAATCGTGCTACTCTAAATGGTGTCACGTCTCTGAGGCTTTCTGCGAAGGGCGCGCTAGATTTTTAGCAAATTACGCACACCATTGAAGACTCTGGCTGGCATAGAAATCCAAAGTGAAAGCCTCATAGACAACAGCTGATTCTTGCAATTTGGTACTGGGGTTTGTGAGCCGCTGGCGCTTTTGTAGGGTTGTCAAGTACATAATTAAAACTCTTTTTTTGATGGTCTAGTTGCGCACGGGTAGTTGTTACAGGCCACGCTTTGATCGTAGAACCCGCATGTTTTGGGCTGAATTATTATCGTAGTGTCAATTTGTTATTACTCCGTTAATTCGGCCAGTCTTGCGCGCATCGTATCCCGCCCCGCAGCCCGCCTCTCTTTTCTAAACACTGTAACCCGCCTCCTCCCCGCCCAGATTTGGCAAATCTGCGACCGATTTTGTTACGGCGTTCTTTCGGTATCCATAAACTCAAGCTCCTAAAGGCGGGGCGACTGATCGCTGGCAATGTGTGTGAGAGCTTGTCATGTGTAGCCGGATTTGTTCTTCCAAACAGGAACTCGATGACCTGTACTCCAAGCTAAAACTCACTCCTTGTCCACACTGCAAAACCGTTGGCAACCTTATCAAATATGGATTCCTACGCGGGTACGATACCCTGCACCAGCTCAACAAAACAGTTCGGGCGTCACGTGTCTTTTGCAGTAATCGCAGCGCTGCTGCATCAGGATGTGGTCGTACCTTCAGCATCTGGATGGCTGATAAAATCAAGCAACTTTTCCTCTCCTGCGAACAATTGTGGCTGTTCCTCACCAGCGCCCAAAACAGCGGGAATAAACTCGATGCCTTTCGTAAGCTCGACTGCAAACTGAGTCATTCGGCCACCTATCACATCTGGAGACGATTTTCCAGCGCTCAGGCTGCTGTTCGGACCAAGCTCTTTGCATTGTGTGATCCTCCTCAAATCGTCTCCGACTGCCAGGAACAGCTCACGCTGGCCCATCTTCAAAAGGCTTTCAAAGGCCATCCTCTTTCGCCCATCACCGCCTTTCAGGCCACTCTAAAAACCTTCTTCATGTGAACCCTCGTTGGCTCGCGGCAACTGGCTGGCTTACGAGTCACAACTTGTAGTGCTTAGTCAAGTTTGCTCGGCGTGAACCTGATGTCATCAATGTGCTGACTCTCTCAGTTGCAAGAGCTTCTCGACCGAATTGTCATCGTAATGGCGCAGCTTCAAAAAGCGCAAAACGCTCAACAACACAACTCGATGATGGACCTGCTCTCGAAGCTTTCATAGATTCGTGTTCCTTCGATTCGTCCCCACTTCAATACGCAATCACAAAGGAGCAACTCTGTGAAGCGACCGTCGATTTATCTCAAAATGCAAGTCCTTGGTGCGATCGATATCGCGCCAGGCAAGACACGTGACGAACGTGTCCGAAACGTGGCCGCCATGATCTTCCAAGATGAGCAGGGGAGAAAATGCCAGTTCACTTGGAGAACCATTCAAACCTGGCACTACAACTACAAGAACCACGGCATCACCGGCATGCATGGCAACACGCGCGCCGACAAAGGAATACCTCGCAAGGTTACCCCCGAGGAGGTCCTCGAAGCGATCAATCAGGCCCTGCCGCACTTCCACAACAAAGCTAATGGGCACAATAAAGCCAATGGTCGTTATGAAAAACCCAACAAGACCGCTATCTATCGGGTCTGTATTGAAAAGGGATTGCTGCATGCCAACCAAATCGCCAGGAATACCTTCAGCCGGATGGTCAACCAATACGAAATGCTC
>JANLQO010000406.1:0-23205 GCA_031367855.1 Planctomycetia bacterium
TTCGATTTACTCATGAGGTCCAACTGTGATTATTGGTGTGCCGGCCGAGGTGAAGCAGGACGAATATCGTGTGGCGATGTTACCGGTAGGCGTTGAAGAATTAACGGCACGCGGTCATAAGGTAATCTTTCAAGCCGGCGCTGGACTTGGTTCTGGCTTAGCCGATCATGCTTACCTGGAAGCTGGCGCTCAGCTGGTTGCGAGCATTGAAGATGTCTACCGTGCGGCAGACCTGATCGTTAAAGTTAAAGAGCCTCAGGCGAACGAGTTCTCGCTAATTCGGTCGGGCCAAACCCTGTTCACTTATTTCCACTTTGCAGCCAGTCGCGACCTGACAGATGCGATGATCGCATGTGGCGCGAACTGCTTGGCCTACGAAACGCTCGAAGACGAACGTGGTCGCTTGTCATTGCTGACGCCGATGAGCGAAGTGGCGGGTAGGATGAGCATCCAGGAGGGCGCAAAATTTCTCGAACGACCCCAGCAGGGTCGAGGTATTTTGCTGGGCGGAGTTCCCGGTGTACCGCCTGCAAACATCCTGATTCTAGGTGGCGGCATCGTGGGATCGAACGCGGCCAAAATCGCTGCCGGTTTTCGCGCGGATGTGAATATTCTCGACGTGAATATGGATCGCTTGCGTTATCTCGATGACGTTATGCCGCCGAACGTCAATGCGCTGTACAGTGACCGGCATACCATCCGCGACCAATTGAAGTTGGCGGATTTGGTGATCGGTGCGGTCTTGATTCCGGGCGCTAAAGCACCGCATCTAGTTCGACGCGAGGATTTGCTGCTCATGAAACCGGGTTCGGTAGTGATTGATGTCGCGATCGACCAAGGTGGATGCTTTGAGACCAGCCACCCGACGACTCATAAGAATCCAACCTATATGGTCGACGACGTATTGCATTATTGTGTAACCAACATGCCTGGTGCAGTGGGTCGTACCAGTACGTTTGCTCTGTGCAACGTGACGCTGCCGTGGGTGTTGAAGATTGCTGATGTAGGCGTGAGCACAGCGGTTATGAAATACCCGCCGGTTCGTACGGCCGCAAACGTCATGCAAGGTAAAGTCACCAACCGCGCGGTCGCCGAAACGTTTAACTACCCCTTGGCTGATGCTTGAAAGTGCGATGTGACGAATTGCTACGCGACGAGTTTGCAGATCACGATGACGGACAGCCATGCACGACGACGGAGCGTAGTGACTACGCATGGACGACGGAGCGTCGTGGTACACAGTGCGAACATGCATTATCCTAGCGTCGCCAATTTGGTTTTCGGCTCCGAACGTTTACTACGTAAGTTCCTATGATGTCGCTTTCGCAATCTCACTCGACAACGCATCCAGCCGCCGTTCAGTGGATTGGCGGCTGCGATGGCCATTTGCAACTGATCGATCAAACCTGTTTGCCGTGCGAGTTGAAGCTGATCGAGTGCTATGAAGTTGGAACGGTGTGGGAAGCGATCAAGATGTTGCGCGTGCGTGGGGCCCCGGCGATCGGTATCGCAGCGGCTTACGGAGTCTGCGTGGCTGTGCGTACAGGTCAGCCGGAAACGGTCGCCGGTCTCGCCCTGGAGGCCGCCAAGAGTCTCGCGACGAGTCGACCGACTGCGGTCAATCTGTTTTGGGCGCTTGATCGTATGCGAGCGGTCATTGCGAAGTGCCATCAATCTTCGGTGATGGATGGTGAGCTTCTGCGCGCCGCCTTGTTGGAGGAAGCGAAGACGATCCATGAAGAAGATCGAGCGATGTGTCATGCAATTGGCCGTCACGGTGCAGTGTTGATTCCTGATAACGCCACGCTGATCACCCATTGCAACGCAGGGGGATTAGCGACTGCGGAGTATGGGACAGCGCTCAGCGTCATGTTCACTTGCCAAGATCAAGGAAAGCGTCTGAAAGTTTTTGCCGACGAGACACGGCCGCTTTGGCAGGGCGCACGCTTGACGGCGTTTGAATTGCATCAGCGTGGTATCCCTACCACGATCATGTGCGATTCCGTGGCTGCACACGTGATGCAGACTCAGAAAATTGACGCGGTGATCGTCGGAGCAGATCGCATTACAGCTCGCGGCGACGTCGCCAACAAAATTGGTACGTATGGTTTGGCCGTAGTCGCTAAACACCACGGCGTACCGTTTTATGTGGCCGCACCGAGCAGTACTTTTGATCTGACACTCCTGAACGGTTCGGAGATACCCATCGAGTTGCGTAGCCGCGAAGAAGTCGTTATGCCCTACGGCCAGCATGTCGCTCCTGACGGCGTGGGCGTTTACAATCCAGCCTTCGATGTAACGCCTGCGGAATTAGTTTCGGCGTTGATCACTGAACGCGGTGTGATCACCGACGTCAATGTTGAAAACATCGCATTTCATTTTCGAAACGTCAGGCAGACTAATTAGCAGCAATTCGTTTTCGTGAGCCGAAGGCGTTCGAAGCGGGTTTCGGAGTAGGCGACTTAACTTGCTCGTTGATTGTCAAATGCCAAACGATTCTCGGCCAGCCAATAAGCATTGGACGAACCACAAGCAGCCAACGACTAGAACTTCGAGACCCGTGGCTAACGCCCAATGGCTCACAAAACCCCAGTACCAAATTGCAAGAATGCGTACAGTTAGCCGACGGCGTTAGTTTAGGATCGGTCGGGAAATAAGTGGCCGGTACCATTTGCCAGGAACTGGCCCTTCGGGTGCTTCGTGCAAATGGTAACGGACACTTATTTCCCGCTCACTACGTCGCAGCATCGTCGCGTGTCTTTGCAATTAGCATGAGGCCGTGTTAGATTTATCGCTTGGTGAAACTGATTAACTTCGACCGGGAGATGGCAATGCGTGTTTTCTGTGTGCGTGCTTTAGTTGCAAGTTCGCTCTTGTTGGTTAGTTGGACGAATACGTTAACTGCACAAGAGAACGCGGGTGCCGCGCTGGCCGTTGAGGCGGTGAAATACTTGCCGGAAGAGTCGCTTGCCACCGTCACACTTTGGCCCGCACGGACGGCAAAGCTACCCCGATTTCGTTTGGCACCGTTGGAAGTTGCTTCAGCAGCCGGACTGGAGCAAGTGGGCATCGATCCTCTGGCGATACAGCGAATCGATGTAATGCTGCCGATGCCTGGTCCGGCTGGAGTGCAATTTGGCGCGGTGATCCAAATGGCCGCGCCGGTGAATCTTAACGATCTAAATCCACAAGTCTTTGGAGCCAACGAAGAGCAGGATGAAAAAGGATTCAAATATCGCTTGTTAGATGGTCCGCCAGATCCACAAGTAGTTTTACATCAGGCTGGACCGAAGACCATTCTGCTGGGAACCAAGATCTTTTTGAAACGTATGGTGACGCAGCGGCGTGCTCCGACTTCGTTGACGACGACGCTCGCTTCCATCACTTCGGGTCAAGACGCACTAGTGCTGCTTTCGATCAAGTCGCTTCGCCCCGTCATTGAAGGCGGAATAGAGAGTGTGAACGGTCAATTGCCGCCACCCGTGGCTGCGGATTTGATGGCGGTTACGAAATCGACGGATTTCATGGCTCTGCGATTGACACTGGATGCCAACGAAAAACTGCAAGTGATGGCTTCGGCTAACGATGATGCAGCGGCGGGGGAGATGGAAAAAAGCGTGATGAATTTGATCGCCTTCGGTAGTCAGATGATCGTTCAGCAAACAAAGACGTCAATTCCCAGTGATGGATCGCAGACGAGCGAAGCTGCGCATAAATACATCGATCGAGTAAGCGCCGAACTCAGCGGCATGCTGACGCCGAAACGCAATGGTAAACGCATCGTGCTGGAAATTGAAGGGATCGAGAATACAGCCACGATCGGAACGCTGGTTGGTTTACTTCTGCCAGCAGTTCAAGCGGCACGTCAAGCGGCGCAGCGTATGGATTCGTCGAACAATCTAAAGCAGCTTGGACTGGCGTTGCATAACTACGCGGATACATTTTCGCACTTTCCCGCGACTGCGATCCTGGAGCGAGGTACCGGCAAACCCCTACTCAGTTGGCGTGTGGCCATCTTGCCATTCATTGAAGAAGCGGCATTGTACAACGAGTTCCATTTGGACGAGCCTTGGGACAGCGATCACAACATTAAACTGCTCGATAGAATGCCAGCGACGTTCAGTCACAAAGCCAAAAAGGTTAAGCCCGGATATACCGTCTACCTCGCTCCCGTGAACGAAGAGACGTTGCTGCGAAAGGAAGAACTTACTACGTTCGCTAATATTACTGATGGAACCAGCAATACGATCATGCTGGTCGAAGCAAGCGAAGAGGCAGCGGTTCCATGGACTAAGCCCGAAGACCTCGATTTCGATCCCGCAAATCCGCTGAACAAATTATCGAGCAACGCAACACCAGGGATCTTCCAAGCACTATTCGGCGACGGAAGTGTCCGAGCGATTAGCGTTTCAATAGATGTAAATGTCTTGAACGCATTGTTCACGCGTGCAGGCGGAGAAGTTACAAACGGTTTTTGATGAATCGGAATCAAATATAGAACATGGCTTCCGGGGCGTGGGAGATGGCTTGATCAAGCAAAGCCTGCAGAGTGCGTTGTTCAAGTTGATTGCGCTGCTGCCGAATGACTTCGTCCCAGACTTGCGACATGACTTGATTGAGGTTGGATGCATCGCCTTCAGTGGTGGATGATAACTGAGGCGAGCACACTGCGTCGACGATTTCGGCTAGTGTGATCGTCTCAGGATCACGTTGCAGTTTGAAGCCGCCACTGGATCCGCGCGAGCTGCAGATCAAGCCTGCGGCGCGAAGCTGCTGAAGGATTTGCACCAAGAATTGGTTCGGCACGTTATGGTCGGCGGACACTGATCGCGCCGAGACCAACTCACCTGCACGATAACGGGCGGCAAGTGCCAACATAGCGATCGCTGCGTAGTGCGCTTTGACGGGAATTTGCATGGTGCCTCAATTCAACTAACTGTTGTGAAGTCCGCATTCGGTCTTAGCAAATCCGCTCCAACGTCCCGCACGTTCGTCCTCACCTAGACCCACACGGCGCGTGCAAGGCTGGCAACCGATACTCGTAAATCCTTCGTCGTGCAGTGGGTTGTAAGGAATGTCCTCGGTAGTAATCAGCCCCCACACCTCCTTCTTAGTCCAATTCGCAAGTGGGCTGACTTTGACTAAGCCGAATTTCTTGTCCCAGCCGACAATGGGCGCAACAGCACGATCTGGCGTCTGATCCCGACGAATAGCACTCGCCCAAGCGTCGAAGCCCACGGCGGCTTCTTGAAGCACCGAGATCTTGCGATCAAAGCAGCAACGATTCGGATCTCGACTGTATACGGGGCCACCATTAGCCGCTTCGTACTCAGCGACGGTTTGCTTGGGTCGCTTCATCTCAACTTCGATACCATATTTAGCCTTCACTCTTTCGCGCAACTCAAGCGTCTCGGCGAACTGGTAACCCGTGTCGAGGTTGAACACAGGCGTCTCTGGCGCGATTTGGGCGAGCATGTGGATGATACACATCCCTTCGGGACCAAATGCAGTAGCCATCGTGAACTTGGGAGCGTACCGAACCAACGCCCACCGCAATATCTCTTCGGGCGAGGCCCTCTCCAACTCCGCTGAGCAGACTGCCAATTCCGCCAGAAACTCGTCCGTCGGCTGGGTGACACTCCGCTCCCCAGCCGCCGGACCGGCGTCATTTTCGTCCAGCCGTAGCACTTTTAGCAGCGGGAGCGCCGTGTTGGTCTGAAAAAGTTTCTTTGGAATCGCCATAAAAATGCCTCTTTTTGCTCGCGTCCACCGACTGCAACTGGCTAAATCATACTTATATGACCTGTTTAGTCAACTATGAAAGATATAATGGTTTATCGGACGGCGGACGGATGGAACTTAAAAATTGACCCCCGCGAGCTCGTCTCGAACTCGTCTCGCAGGTGAATTAGATTTGCAGTCCAGGTCAAGCGCTAGCCGCGTGGGGGGGTGGGTATTTAAGCTGGCAGAGCTTCGACGACGACGGCCGTGGCGTTGTCGCGGCCAGATTCTGAAACGGCAGCGAGGACCAGCCGATTCGCTTCTGGCAATTCCTTTTGGCTCGCGCTGGGTTCACGGACCAGTTCCTCAATGCCTCGATCCCACAGGCCGTCCGTCACACCATCGGAACACAACACAAATCGATCTCCGGGAGCGTAATCCAGCACGCCAATTTGCGGCACCAGGAATTGGTGTCCGGCTCCGAGGGCTTGAGCTAAAACGTTCTTGCGCGGGTGCATACGCGCCTCGCGTTCGTTTAGCTTCCCTTTACGTTTCAGCCAGCCTACATGCGAATGATCTTCGGTGATCTGCTTCATACCGCCAGTATTTGGCAGATGATACAAGCGGCTGTCACCGATATGGCCAAAGTAGACTCGACCCCGACGAAACCAGGCGAGCGTTAGGGTGGCACCCATATTGCGACAGTTCGCATCGAAGCGTCCTTGTCGCAACATGTCGCTGTGAATCGCAACAAACAAGTCTAGCAGGATCTCATGACTGTAGGCCGCGAAGCGATCTTCGTTGAGCCCAAACTGTTTGGGTAAAAGCAGCGTGATCTTTTCCATGGCGATGCGACTTGCAAACTCGCCCGAGCGTTCGCCGCCCATGCCATCGCTAACCGCGAAAATGAAATCGGAATTCTCCAGAGAGGCGTCTCCGGTCTTGCCCAGGTAACGGATACCGCGTTTGTCGAGCAGACATGCCAGGAACGAGTCTTCGTTGTTGGGTCGGAATTTGCCAGGATGCGATATCCCAGACCACTGCAGTCGTTTGACGTTCGCACCGGATACAGCACTTGCGGACGGCGAAGTTTCAATTGGGCTACCGATAATCTCAGCGAATTCGAAATCGATAATGCAAAAGCGACCATCGGACGCGCGGTAGGTGATGTTACGCTGAAAAGGATCGTCATGACGCACGCCATATTGCTCCAGGCCATCAAACAGGTCTTTGACTTTCGCTTCGGTCAAATGCTCAACCCGCGCCCCGCAGTTAGTGGTCACGATCTTCAGTTCGTCTGCGTTGGCTTCTAGCAACCGGGGCACGAAGCCGCATTTACGGAGCTCGAGGTATTTAAGAACACGCACTTCGTTTTCAAAACGCGATTTCGCTTCAGCCCCGCGAAACTGCTTATGCACGGTGCCATCGTAACCGATGCGGACCAACGCACGTTGAGTATTCTTCGCTTCATGCACGAGCACTTCCTCGCTGTTAAAAAAAAGCTTGCTTTACGAATCACACAGCGGGACGCTTGGGTTGGAATCCAGCAACAACTCGGCCAATGTTGTTGCCGCAAAGGCCTCTTCCATGCTTTTGAGAGATGCGTCCATGCGACTGTGCAGCGCACACAATCGCGTGCCGTGGGATTTCAAATCTAGCGGGCAAGTCTTGATGCGCTGGATTGGTTCGACGGCACTCACGATGTCTAGAATCGTTAGCTCAGCGGGCGGGCGGGCGAGAGACACGCCGCCGCCGATGCCGCGCTGCAGATGAACGATCCCTTTCTCGCGCAGGCCTTGAAGCACTTTCGAGAGGTAAGCCAGCGGAACCTTGGTTGCTTCGGCAATTTCAGCGGTCGTTTGTGCGTCTGGTGACTTGATTGCCAAATGCACTGCAGCACGAAGTGCATACTCAACAGTTTGCGAAAACATTCAGTTCCCCGGTGTAATCTCGTTCAGTGCACTTAGCAACAACTGTCTTCGGTCGCCGATGGCAGACCGCGGCGGCGCGGGCCAGGGATCTCTTGGCCAACGCGCAGAATGCGGTTTTCGCTGTCAACAAAAACTACACGCGGGACAGTCACAACTTGCTCGGACGCATCCGCACTAAACGCAAATGTCGCGATGATGACCACATCGCCCGGGCGAATTAAGTGCGCAGCAGCACCGTTGGCACAGATACTCAAACTGCCTTCGATACCTTCGATCGCGTACGTTTCAAGCCGCGTGCCCCGTGTGATGTTCCACACATTGACCGCCTCGAAGGCCAGAATATCTGCAGCGCGCATCAGGTTTGGGGGCAGTGTCAACGAGCCTTCATAATCCAAGTCAGCTTGGGTTACCGTAGCGCGGTGAATTTTCGAACGCAGAAATTTTCTGAACATAAATCTTCACAACAAAGTGAGTTTGGGAAAGCCGTCTCCAACTCGGTTAATGCTCTATTGTACCTGTTCGCCCCCTTTCGGTCGACGCCGCTAACGCCGACACGGCACCCGCTAAGAACGTGGCATAGGCTGCCAGCACCTCCAGCATGTGAAGCGAATCGGCCAACCCACAAACAGGTTGGCAGCCCATGCCACCCCGGGCTGACCCATTTGTAGTTTGTCGCCGAACAGGGTACAAATTGCCAGTTTGCGTAAAATCGACCGCTTAGCATGATTAAGGATTTCGTGTGATGGTGCAAAAACGAATTCAGCTGGGTTTTGCGAGTGCGATTCTGCCTGAGTTGTCGCTGATAGAGGTATTTAGCCTGGCGGCGGAAATCGGTTACGAGTGTGTTGAAGTCATGTGTTGGCCGGTCAGCAAAGCGGAGCGACGTTACGCAGGCGTAACGCATATCGATATCGCCGAAATGGACGACGCCAAAGTCGCGGATGTGCAGCGAGTCGTTCGTGAAACGGGTGTCGCCATCAGCGCACTGGGCTACTATCCGAATTGTTTATCGCCCGATATCGCCGAAGCTCAGAAGTCGATTGAGCATTTGCAGAACTTGTTGCACGCCGCCAAGCAACTGGGAATCGGGCGAGTCAACACGTTTATCGGGCGCGACTATACTCGCAGCGTTGATGACAATTGGTCGCGGCTGCTGGACTCTTGGCGACCGATTGTTTCCCTTGCGGACCAGTTGCAATTGCGGATTGGAATTGAGAACTGCCCGATGTTATTTTCCAAGGACGAATGGCCGGGCGGCAAGAACATCGCGACCACGCCAGCGATATGGCGGCGATTGTTCGCAGACATTCCGAGCCCTAATTTGGGATTGAATTACGATCCTTCGCACATGGTTTGGCAGCAGATGGATTATCTCAAACCGATGCGTGATTTCGCAGATCGCATTTCACATGTTCACGCCAAAGACGTGCGGCTCGACCGGCACAAACTCAATGAAGTCGGCATCCTGGCGCATCCTCTTGAGTATCACACGCCGAAGTTGCCCGGCTTGGGTGAAATACAGTGGGGCAAGTTCTTCTCAACTCTGCTCGATACAGGTTACACTGGCCCGGTATGCGTCGAAGTCGAAGATCGCGCCTATGAAGGCTCGCTCGAATCGCGTAAAGATTCACTTAGGCAGAGTTTTCGCTATCTGAAAAACTATGTCGCCTAGCAGTTTGTGAGTATCGCCATAAAGGTGTCAGGTACCTTTTACATTAATTTAATTGAAACGGTACCTGACACCTTTTGACGGCAGCGTTGAGGGTTAAGGCCCCGTTCCGATCAACAGACTCTCACCCATCATCCGCGACAATGCAGTCTGCCACCGCTCAAGCAACCTTCGAGGCTCCACATTAAACTTGCGACGCTCCAGCACCAACCACTGCATCCATTGCAGGGCAGTTAACAAGGTACCACTGCGGTCCAGCAGTTCAACTCTTGCGGGTACCACCTCATACAAAGGCCGCTGGCGATTATAGGCCTCAATTGCCCCTAATCGGACATCCTCTTCGAACGGATGCAGCGACCCCAACATCCGTGCCAAATCCGCTGCGGGTTCATCTAAACGTACTGTCCCAAAATCGATGATGCCACTCACCAATTCGCCGTGGAAAAGCACATGATCGCTCCAGATGTCGCGTAGCACGGGTTGCAACATCACCTTTACTCCACTCGCAACTTGCAGTTCTTCCAGCAATTGAGGGCCGCGTGCATGCAACATCCGCACGGTCGACATGCAGGCCGCTGATTCGACCGGACCGCGCAGCCCAGCGCCTATTTGCTCGACTAAGTTACGCTGTGCCAACCATCCGCTCAGCATCTCCATACGCTGCTCGACGCTCGGGCTCACATCCGGCGTATGCGACAAATCATGCCAGACGCGGTGTACCTCCGCCAGCGCATTGACAGCGGCTGCAAGTTTTACGGAACTTGGTTGACGCAGGTAATCCGCTTGCCCTGGCATCCACTGCGTAATTTCCCATAGGCATTCGCCAACTGCCCAGAAACTCTTGCCATCGGCATCGCGAAACAACTTTGGGATGAAAGGCAATTGTTGATTGGCGTGTTCGAGTGCTTGGTGAATGAACTGCAATCGTGATGGGGTTGGGTGTGTTGATGGCCATTGTCTCAAGCACAACGGACCGTGCAAATTGCTGTGGCAGCGCCATACCCCCGCACCGCTTAACCCGCCTACCATCGGCTTCATCGATACGATGGCAAATTGCGAGAGCGTTTGCGCAGCGAATTCGGGGGGAATATTGCGATCAAGCGACATATGAAGGTCTATTCAGTTCGCAATCCAGCTAATATCGGCAGTTTCATGGCCGTTCGAATTGCCAGTAGAGCGGACAGAGCACCCGCGACCAGCACCAGCACCAGCATTACAAACGGCTGCAACAAACTTGTGTGTGGACCGACCTCGATGATGTAGGGCACGATCGCAATCGCCGCAGCAGAAACGCCAATCAACATCCCGCCACCGAGCAACAGGGCCGTCTCCAAAGTCAGCATTTTTGCAATACGTGCGTCTGAGAAACCGACAGCCCGCATCAGCGACAACTCCCTTCGCCGCTCGATCACACTGCGCGTCTGAACGGCTGCTAGCCCAAACGTACCCAGTAACAGCCCCAATGCGCCGAGCGATTGAAAGGCGCTGATATAGGTATTCTGTACACTCAACATCCGTCGGAGCACAAGCTCGCTGGAAACAACATCCAATCCATCATCGCTCCACCCGCTTTCCAGCGTCTCCATCGCTACCGCTTGCGGAACGGAACCGCTGCGAATCAAGAAGAATTGAAAACCACTCAGGGTTGGAAAGAGTGACTTGAAATTTGCTTCTCCAATCAGCAACCTACCTTGCAAGACGCTATTCGACAGCAACCCGACTGTCTTAAAGTGGACCCATTGTCCATCGAAACGCAACTTGGTAATGGCGCCGATCGACGCGCCTTGGTGCAAGCTCCATTGTGCGGTATTTTGATCCAACACTACGGGGATCGGAGATTCAACCGATCCCGTGGCCGGTGGTTCCAACGCAGACCATGGCAACTCCGTTACGGCCGCCGTCGTCCACTGGAAACGCATATCCACAACCGAAGCTTGCTCCACTTCGCTTAATTGTTTGGTAACGCCCAGTACCGTTGGCTGGCCGACCTGAAATAAATTATTGCAACTTGCATCCTCACCCAATCTGGCCCGCAGACTGACAATTGTCGCACCGGAAATTGCCTTTGCCTTGCTGCCGATGGCTTGCTCGCGGACCTCAGGTAACGCAATGTTGCGATAGAGAGGTTGCGAACTTTCCGCCATCAAATCAAAACCGCCGTAACCTTGTGTCGTGGGCGCCATTTGAAAAACGCCCATTGAGGCAATCATGAAAGTCGCCACCGAGAGCAGCCCAAGACTAAGTACGCTGCGTACGGGATTTCGACATACCGCCAACCAAGCTAACCAAAACAGTCCCGCGTTAGCGGTATTGGGCTGCAATTCACCGCGGGTTGCCAACCATTCACGCGTCCCGATCAAGGCACCGCTCAGCAGCAACATACCGCAGCCAAAGAAGCACCCCGCACGCGCCATTCCCGTCTGCCCTAAAGCAATCACACTGAGCAGTAACGCACCCATCCCACACAGGCTCGCAAACGTCAACATCCAACGACTCATTTGCCGATTTCCAGTGTTCGTATCATTGGAGCTTCCTCGCAGTAAAGTTAGTGGCGCGAGCCGGCATAGGTTTCGCAAACTCCAGTAAATGGTAAGGAGGCTCGCGAGCGCTCCGCAAGTCGCCCCAATGGCCAGACTGAGCGACGTAAAACTAAATTTCAAGAACGCAACCGAGATTGCCCCCAACCACCACGATTGCAAGCCGGCAATCATCAACCGCGCGTAAAGCAATCCCAGCAGTACCCCTGCGAATGAACCGATCAAAGAAACGACCGCGACTTCAAGCACAAGCAAACTCCGCACTCGCTGCGGTGCAAAACCTTGCGCGAGCAACAATCCGATTTGGCTCGTCCGCTGTTGAACGCCCAACCGAAACAACAGTGACACCAGTAGCAACGCGGCCACGATGACAAAGAAACTAAGCGACAGGAAGAGCATGTCGAAGGGAGTGGTGCCGGAAGCAGATTTTAATTGCTGCGCGCGAATCGGCTGAAAAATTAAACCTTTTAGCTGCTTAGTATTAAGCAATGCGTTTTCGATTTGAGCTCGCAACTCGGCTTCGTCGCTGACTTGTTGACTGTCGAATCGCAACGAAGTTGTGCTGCCGAAGCGACTGCCGAATAGCTCCAGCGACGATGCATCGTCGTAACGCAAGAACACTTTGGGAGTCAACCGATGATTGTTCCAGTAGGCGTCATCAACCTTGCGCACCGTGCGATCTGTTTTGAACGGAAGATCCCAATTGTTGATTGAATCTTGGTCCGTCACTCCCGGAACCTCCGGCGTTAGATGGGGGTCATTGAAGACAGTCGGCAACCGCGAGTACTTGGCCAATTCTTCGCGCCGATACGATTTCTCAGGTTCTTCTATGGGGACGATGCCAGCCACGATAAACTGCTGACTGACTTCCACTTCGAGACCGTCGACGGTCTCTGGTTCGAAGTAGTTCAGTTGAATCAATTCACCAGGGACAACTTTCAATTGATTTGCCAGCCATGAGTTGATCCAACACGGTCGTTTTGCAACTCCTTCCAGCGGGATCGTGGAAAATCGGTCCAGATCGATTCCTCCACCGCCCTCAATTCCCGCCACAATTGAATACGGAACTTCAGTCGACTGGTCAGCTGCTCCCGTCGCGTCGACGCGGTAGATGGCATTGGCCAGATAGGTCATCACGCGCTGGGAATTAAATCCCCGTTGCGACTCAATGGCCTTCACCGTCTCGTCGTCGAGAATCAATTCCTTCGCGGAGAGTTGATAGTAGTCGAATACAAGTGTCTCAGCTGCGGACTTGTCCACGGGCACATCAATTTCTGCATCGGGAAACACTCGCCGATGTCGATTCCATTGCAATCCAAAGTCCTCGATACTTGGCTTGAATTGCTCGTTCAATCCTTCACAAAGCTCTACATCCGAGAAATCACGCGTACCGGCTGTCACCCATGCCGCGTTAATCGTCCCGCCAGCCTCCAGAGCCGCCTGCAGGCTCTTCAATCCAACAAAGATGTTCTTAGCAACCGATTGCCCAGCCCGTAAACTGACACCGCCGATGGAATTATCGGGCAAGACTGCAATTACCCGTTGTCGCGGCATGTTGATCGCCGCGTCATCTTTGCGACCGAGCGGATTGTCTGCCGGAACGCCGGAGTTCTTCGCGAAACGCAAAGTAATTTCGTCGCCAACTTTGACGTTTAACTCCGTCGCCAACCCGGCGTTGAGAGCGACTTCGTCCTCCCCCAAATCTTCGAGTTGCATTCTGGGTCGGCTGGCGAGCTTCCAAAATGAGGACTCAAGACCCAGTACTTGAACTTGGGAAGCCCGCAGCAGTTCGCCTCCTTTCCGCGATTCAACGGTTGCCGAAGGAAGAATTATCACTGGCAAAATTTCAGCCTGTTCAGCCGCCGGAAGGGCGATCCGAGTAAGGCAATCCGGACGAAAAAACGTTCGCGATTGCAGCACACCTTGAAGATTACCGAGCCGGTCGAGGACTAGCCCACGCAGACTGCCGCGAACAGAGTCACCTACCACCAACGCACCGACGATAACCGCCGTAGCGGCAGCAACACCTGCGCCCACTGCGAAATGGGATCGTGCAAAGTACCTCAACGAACGACTGACCAGACTCCAAGGGCTCATTGGTGCATCCTGTTATAATTGACGAACACGCTCCACTTGTTTGAGCAACGTGCTCGCAGAAAAAAATTCGGATGCTAAGAACCCAGTTTGACTTGCAGCTTGACTTCATCGGAGCCGCGTTTGACGGTAACTTCAATCGTTTCACCCGCCTTCTTGGAACCCAGCGCTCGCCGCATCTCGCGTGCATTGGCGATAACCGTTTCACCAATCTTGATGATCGTATCTCCCGGCTGCACACCACCGGCGGCCGCACCGCTTCCTTCGGCAACTGATTGCACAACAACTGCCTCGGAATTCGTGTCCATTTGAATCCCCAGGGTCACGCGCGGCCGAGCATTCGCGCGGCCCACATCTGCGATATCAGAAATCTTCAGCAGTTTTGGCCGCTCTGGACGCGTTGCAAGATCGACCACCAATCGATCGACCATCTCTGCAATCTGCCCCATACCGTCGAAGTTCACCTTGTCAAAGTCGTCGCTTGGGCGGTGATAATCGTTATGCAGACCAGTGAAAAAATGGAATACGGGAATGTTAAACTCATAGAAACTCGAGTGATCGCTGGGCCCGAAGCCAGCCGCTTGCTTATCCAGCTTGAATTTCGATATTTCATTCAATTTGTCCATCAACGGATCGAAACCTTCGGCGGTGCCTGTTCCGTAAACGGTCAAGTTACCTTCGTTTAAGCGACCCACCATGTCCATATTGACCATCGCTACCGTTTTTTCCATCGGCCAACGTGGATTGCGCACGTAGTGCTTGCTTCCCAACAGCCCTTTTTCTTCGCCACTAAACGCAATAAAGATAATACCTCGCCGTGCTTCGCTCTTGTCCTGCGACAAATGCCGGGCGACTTCCAGCAACGTGGTGGTTCCGGAACCGTTGTCGTCCGCGCCATTGTGAACTGCCACGGTACCAGGTGCTAAGGAGCCCTCGCCCCCCATGCCGACGTGATCGTAATGAGCACCCACCACTACAAATTCTTCGGCCAACGCACCCATGCCAGGCAGAAAGCCAACCACATTTCGAGCAATTAAATCCTTCGATGCGATCTCAACTTCACCTGACGCTCGGACATCCTTCAGCACTATACTTTTGGGTGCGCCCGTCGCATCAATCTCAGCTTGCAGTTCACTCAGCGACTTGCCAGTCGACTTCTTGATCAGTGGGTCGATCACACTGCGCGAGCAAAAAATAGTCGGCACTTTCGACTTTGCCAGGGCAGCTCCGGCTTCGCTGACCCGCATGAGCTGATCGCCCGTGCGACCTTCAGCCGTCTGTGTATCGTTGACCAAAATCATCGCCGCGACTTTGTGCAACGAGGCATTGAGTTCTTTGGCGGTGAAATAAGCGTATTCGGAATTCTGCGTGCCGTTGAATCGGCTTTTTGGATCGCTTTGTTGCGGCTCGCGGCGCAGCACAATCACCATTTTGCCCTCAACATCTACACCTGCGTAATCGTCGTATTCAAGCTCAGGTGCGGTAATCCCAAAGCCGACAAAGACGACTTCACTATCAAATTTGCCACTCGACCCTAGCGACAGCGGGCAGTAGGTTTCCTCGAGCTTCAGTGCGGTATTGCCATCGGAGTCCACAAACGACAATCGATTTTTTTCTGCCAACCCCAACGCAGCTGGACCTGGAATAGCGAATTCTTGGTAGGGCCCACCATCGAAATTATTGGTTTCTAATCCCAAGTCGGCAAAACGCGTCGCGATGTATTCACCTGCTTTAGCGATTCCCTCGGTACCCACATTTCGGCCGGCCAGCGCATCGGAAGAAAGATAGGACAGGTCAGTCTGCAATCGAGCCGCAACACTTGCCAAATCCTCAGCACACGCAGTTTGTAGTGGCTGCATCCAGCCCGCCAATAGCAGGCAAAGAGTTGAGTTTGCGAGTGTCGTTCGGAACGCATTTCGACGGAAAACAAGAGTAGATACAAAACGCAACGGCATAATAAAATCTCTTTGCTTATCTAGCCAAGAACCAAGTAACGTAAAAACCTCGAATTCCCTTAACTCGCACAGTCCGCCAACGCTATTACAAGTCATTCCAGCTTCGCATAAGCAGACCCTAACTGCAAGCCGTAGCCGTGCTGCCCACCGCTGCCGCGCATACTGGCTACGACTTGGATTTTAACAGGCTTTCAAACACCCTTCTCTGTTCGGTCATGGCGGCAACTTTATCCTGTGGTTCGGTGCGTGCTTCGAGCAAAATCCATCCTTCGTAATGGACCGACTGAAACAACTGCATCAACTTTGCGTAAGGATAATCGCCTTGGTTCAATTCGCGAACGTGGACGGTGTCACCCAAGCGACCGGCGATCATCTCAAAATTTGCTTCTAGACCTTCGCCTTTCAAATCTTCGTCGTTGCTATTCCAGCAGACGAAGACGTTCGGGTGAGTCGCCACAGCAAAGATATCGCGAATTACCGGCAATTCGCTTGTTCCTGATCCATGGACTTCGACACGAATCTTCTGACCGTACTTTTCTCCATAAGCGGCAACTTCATTCAATGACTCACCGATTTGCTGGATTGTCTTTTCGCGCGACAGGCCTTTGGAAAATCCGTTGGGTTTGACCTTTACGCCACTGCCGCCGCAGTCGTGCATCAACTCGATATAACGCTTGGTTTGCTCGATGTTATCTTTCACCTTTTCCGGGTCGTCCGAATGGTATTCGCAATTCGATCCGTACCCGATCAATTCGACCGGCGAGTCGGCAAAACGCTTGCGAACTTCGGCGCGAGCCTCTTTCGGCAGTTGCGGTTCAACACCATGTTTGTGTTCCGTGCGAAGTTCAACGCCTAGCAAGCCGGATGCTTCACAGTTCCGGAGCAAATCAGGTAATTCCATGTCCTTGCCCCACAAATAGGTCACCAACCCGAATCGCATCTTAGCCGCTGGCAGTGCGGCCGCCGAACTGAAGCGAGTTGCCATCGCGAAGGCAGTTCCTGCCATAGCAGTTTGTTGCAAAGCCTCGCGACGATTCATTTTGACGGCCATAGTTCACCTGGAAGAATTTGTGGGTGGTGGGGATTTCAAACTGACCAGGCGCTCTTGTGCCTTCAAGACAAGGGGTGCCAAGTTTCGATTGCCTTCGTACAAGTTGACGATGCTTTCCCATATTTGTTTGGCAGCAACAACATTACTTTTTTCGTATAGCTGGTTGGCTTCCTCAAGTTTGCCTAGCAACAGTTTCTGAAGCTGATTTGCGTCAAGCGGCGATGACTCAATCGCACGTAACTGGCGCCTGGCCAGGTTGATGATCGGTCGGTCACTCTCTTCGTCGGACAAGATGTTTACAATTCCGCGGTACTTTTCAAGTGCCGTAACTTTATCCCCGAAGTCTTCAAACGTTTTCGCTTCAACGTAGCGCCGTTCGGGTTCGGATTTTGGCGCGATCCCCATGCGTTGGTTGCGTTCAATTCGCCGTTCAGCGTCCTGCATGTCCACCCACTCGATTTGCTCCCTTGCCCATTCGGTGTGTTGGCCATCGGGAAATCGCTCGACCAATGAATGGAGATACTTGTCACGAGCATCGTTCCAGTGAATCCAATCCTTGCTGGCCAGCGCGCTCTCGGCGCGTTGCCGCAATAGGTCTTCCGACAAGGGCAGCAAGAACCAGATGACCGCAGCCACAGCGATCGTCAACCCGGTCACCAACACCCACGGACGTTCAAGGAAGGATGCGCCATCCCCTTCGCGTTGCTTCTTTACGGGCTTGATTCCAAGAACTCGCTCGGCTTCTTCGCGATTCGCGCCCATTTGCAAGGCACTGAACCCTCCGGTCGCATGTTGCAGCACACCGACTCCTTCCACATGGCGGCGCTGCGCTTCTTTAAATGCTAGTTGTAGTGCTGTCGCACTGAACGGCCGTTGCCGTGGGTCCTTAGCGAGCAGCTGATCGACAATCGCGTTCAACCAAACAGGACAATCGAGAACTTTTGTGCTTGCACTGGCTGGCACTTCACTGCGCACCCGCTGCATCAATTCTTCTGTTGTCGTGGCCAGGATCGGTGGCTGGCCGGTTAACATCAAGTACATCAACGCGCCCAGAGAATAAAGATCGGACTTCTCATCGGCAACGTGATTTTCGAAGACCTCCGGTGCCGTGTACAGCAATTGCCTTACCAGCGGCGGACCGCCACCCAGCATAGAGGAAATCGCATCTCTCCGGAAATCACAGATTTTGGCCCGTCCTTCGGCGCTGAGCACAATCTTTTCCGGTCGTAAACGTCCATGCACCCAACCCATTTGATGCGCATATTGCAGTGCCTCAGCCAATTGCTGGCTGTATTCTAAAACCGTTTCCCAGGGCAAGCGGTCACGGCGATCAAGCACCTTGTTTAGCGAATCGCCATCTACCAACTCGGAGGCCAGATAAGCGTTGCGAGTATCAAATCCACCTCCGTAACAGCGCGCGATACTGGGGTGCCGAAGCTGTTTCAGTTGCTCGAGCTGGCCGGCGAAGGCCGCGCGGCTTTCTGGAGTCATACCCAGCGGTACCGGGAAAATGCGCAACGCAGCGAGTTTCTTTTGCTCCAAGTGAATCGCGCGAAATACCTGGCCCGAATGCTTGGCTGCCGTCATGGGCGCTTCAAGTGCGAATGGTCCTATCCGCGATTTGGCCATGTCACTTAGTTCCGCTGGCGTGTTGGGCAAAACTCTAGTTTGATTGCAATTCGCTCCTGGTGCAATCGGACGACCGCACCGAGTTTCCGCAATTGACCTCCCCCTGGCGAAAATTGAGTGTGTGCCAGCCGCATTAATTACTCAGCTTCTGACGCCAGATTGCATTGGTTTCTAATCAACTGCGGTCCAAGCGAACCGACGAACATACCGATGAGCGCTGCACCGAGGCCGATCAACTGAGGCGGATACACTTCGTCGATACCCTTTAACGCTGGAAAGAAGGGACTGAGTGAAGGAGCAAACATAAACGGTGCCCAGCAAATAATCCCCATCGCGATCGATAGCAAAGCGCCCTGCGTGGTGGCTCGTTTCCAGTACAGTCCAAAGGTCAACGGCACGAACGAACCGACCAACGTGATCTGGTAAGCCGACGATACCAGATCGTAAATGGACGTGCCCTGACTGAGTATGGCGTAGGTCAACACCATGGCTGTAAAAGTGAAGATCGAGACGCGCATCGCTCGCAATAGTTGCTTGTCAGACATGCCCGGAACCAAATGCCTAAGAATGTTCTCCACGAAACTGGTCGACGGGGCAAGCAACGTAGCAGAGGAACAGGACTTGATTGCCGATACCAGTGCACCAAAAAACAAAATCTGCACCAGCAATGGCATGTGGTCCATGATCATTCTTGGCAGCACTTTTTGTGCATCGCTTTCCAACAATTCTTGCGCGTGCTCGGGCATAATCAACAAAGCGGAAGCAACAATGAACATGGGAACGAAGGCGAATGCTAGGTAGCAAAGTCCACCAATGACCGCGCCGTAACGAGCCGCGTTGACATTTTTCGCAGACATCACCCGCTGAAAAACGTCTTGCTGTGGAATCGATCCGAGCATCATCGTGATTGCTGCAGCGATAAAAAACGCCCAGTCTTTCGGATTCGACTCCGGCAAAATGCGGTACCAATGTCTTTCGGTAGCCATTGCAAAAACTTTGTCCGCACCACCTGCCAAGTTCGCTGAGTACCACGCAATGTAGGACATCCCCAGTACCAAAACGATCATTTGCACAAAGTCAGTATAGGCCACCGCCATCATCCCCCCAATCATGACGTAGATCAGCACTAGGACGGTTCCAATAATCATACCTAAAGCCGGCGAAATCGCTCCACCAGACAAAATCGAAAATACCAATCCTAGAGCGGTGATCTGTGCTCCGACCCAACCGAGATAGCTCAGGATAATGATGATCGAACAAAGTATTTCCACCGGGACACCAAAACGTTTGCGATAAAAGTCCCCGATGGTCAGCAGGTGCATTTTGTATAGTCGCGTGGCAAAGAACACGCCGACCAGCACCAGGCACATCGATGCCCCGAACGGGTCTTCTACCACACTCTCTAGTCCCCCTTTGACAAACTTTGCCGGGATGCCCATCACCGTTTCCGCGCCGAACCAAGTCGCAAAACTGGTCGTGATAACCATGTATAGTGGAAGGCTGTGACCGGCGACCGCAAAGTCCTCTGTGTTTTTGATTCGTGATCCCGCCCAGACACCGATCCCCAAGGTCCCGACCAAGTAGAGCAGTACGAATACAAGTAGAATGACATTCATTTGGTTGCGAGTTGTCCCTGGATGAGCGCGTGAATAATGGGCATCGTCGGTCTGGATGGCCTAGATTGTAAGGAACGACCGTGAACGAGTCGAGAATGGAACTGGCAATGGACCGAAGTCAACGCGCAGTTTTCCAGTGGGTGAAATCGTTCAAGTTAGCCAGCCCCACAAAGCTCCGCAGGAGCGTTGCTCTCCCGAAAACGATTGGTCGCGCGATACAACATGTAGAGAGCCTCACGATTTTCGGCATAGATGTGCCGCTATGCTATTAAGTCAGCAGGCTCTTAAGGGCCCTGCAGGACAGATCGGTCGCGACACGATCTGTCCTGCGGTACGAGAGGCTGAAGGTTCAGGTGAACGGGAGGCCAGCGAAATTCAACTCAACGCGAATGTTGCGGGTTCACACGCGCGGATCAAGTTCACTCAATCACTCTTGCGTTCAATCAACCAAATCACTTCACCCTTGGCGCGGCGAACTAAGCGGCGCGGCGAACTTGCTTGACCAGTGCCCCCAGTGGAGCTGGGCGCTCGGCTGGCAAGGGCATAGGCAAGGTGACGTCCAACTCAAGCTCCGTTCGCAGGATCTTCACGCCAGGTGGGGCCTGGACACCAATTCTTACTTTATCGTTCCCCACCGCCACAATCGTTAACACAATATCATCGCCTAGATGAATACACTCCGAAGCCTTACGTGACAAAATTAACACAGCCGATTCCTCCATGAAAAAAAGAGATAATTTAAGGCCAACATCCGTATTGGCCCTTCGTCACGTAATCACTGCCGACTAGGAATCGGGTGATTGGCCGCTCGTCGTCCAAGCGAATCGTAAAAGAACACCGAGCCGCGATGCAGGTCCCAAACCGCGGTTAGTCGCACACTGCGCGGACCATAGATACAAAAGAACAGACCGCACGGTTTGCCTTGCTGCATGAGCAATCGCTCGGTCATCTGAAAGGCATCTTTTTCAAGTTGGTTTTTTTCACACAGTTCACCGCGAACAAATTCGCGGATCGAATCAATCTTTTCTTCTGGGAGAGCTGTTCCAGTTGGCATATTTGAAATTATCCTCATTCCATGAGGGTGCATGATTCTTCACTCCCAGCCGGAATCGCGGGGGCGATTCAAACTGGGATCCATTGAGTGCTCGATGACTCCACGCGAACGCATCCGTAAAGGCTATGGCAACTTGGTGACACGTCAAACTCAGTTGAAGTGTGGGTTGATAATTTTGCTGCCCTTACCTAGATCGCTCAGTTTAGGAGCTATCGAAACATTGCTTCTATCGGCTGACCCTTCACAATCGCTTAACTGGACAATCTAGGTAAAGTGTACTAGCGCAAATTCTTGCTATACGCACGATCTAAGATCTGCACAGTGTGCAAAATCGCTACTCGATCACTCCGATTTCGCAAATGTTTTTCAATCTGCACTAAACAGCCAATGTTGCCTGAAACCACCGCGGAAGCACCGGTGTCGAGCACAGCTTGAGCTTTTCGTATCCCCAATTTTGCGGCGATTTCAGGTTGCTCTATGTTGTATGTACCAGCTGAACCGCAACAAGTGTCTGCATCTGACAAACTAACCAACTCAAGTCCCGGAATTCGTTCAAGTAGCCGGCGTGGTGCCGCGCGGACCCCTTGCGCGTGAGCCAAGTGGCAAGCGTCGTGGTAAGCCACGCGGAGGGGGCTTTCGAGCGCCGGGATTTTCTCCAGTTCAAGTTGGTCGAGATAAACTGAAATGTCCAAAGTCTTTTTGGCCAGCGCCGCAGCCGCCGATTCCAGCTCTGTTCCACGTAACAGCAAGGCGTATTCATGAATTGCCGACCCGCAACCCGCCGCTGTGGTTACGAAGTAATCGATATCATCTGGAATCGAAGCGATCAATTGCCGTGCGAAGCTAGCGGCTTCGTCCCCTTGCCCAGTATGCCATGACAACGCCCCGCAGCAACCCTGGCGGGGTGGGATTACGACTTCGATGCCGTTGCGAGCCAACACGCGAATCGCAGAGGCGTTTATATCCGGCGCCAGTACCTGTTGCGCACATCCGGCCTGCAAAGCCACTCGGCCACGTCGCTTGCCGATCGCCGCTGTCAATTCAGGCAACCGCTGAGTGGGCGGTAGTTCGTCAGGAACCAAATCCAGCATCGGGCGTAGAGATTTCGGTGCCAACCACTTAAGCCCTCTCGTCATTCTCCCGAGCGTCGCAGCAATCCTAAACCTTTGCGGATAGGGCAAGGTCATTCTCGCTAGAATAGTCGCTAACGATCGGGGCCTGTTTCCCTTCTCACGCTGCTCGTCGCGATACGAACTGATCAAGTCGCCATAAGGAACACCCGACGGACAGTGGGTCACACAGGCTAAACAACCCAAGCAACGATCGATATGTGGAGCCGCATCCCGCGCATCCAGCGAGCCTTCCAAGACCAGCTTCATAAGAATGATGCGCCCACGCGGCGAATCCTGTTCTTGCTCCAACTCTTGATAAGTCGGGCATGCCGGTAAACAGAAACCGCAGTGAACACAAGTTCCCACTGCTGCAGCCATGTCCGCCCCGCGCGCGCCGTGCTCTTCCGGTTTAATTTCATGCAGCATGTTTTACATAATCCATAGTCTTCATTTCCAAGCTAGACACAGCGCCTACTTTCCGCTCTTCCGCATTCAACGTGTCCTCGCCGCTTTCGGCGACGAGAACGCGTTTGCTCCTGTGTGATGGCGCAGGCTTCCGAGCATTAATTTTTTTTGGGAGCACCTTCGAACACCACGGTTCCAAAGTTAGATGTGCTTTGATAGGAATCGTTCTCAGGGTGATTCCATTTCGAGATGCCACCTCGACTGCCTGTATTGGGGTCATCATTAATTTGAAGTTCCAGCCCCATTTTAGTACCGACTTCACGTTTCGCGAACGAAAGCTTGACGGACATTTCGATCACATAGCCTCCCTCGACCTTCTTGGCTTTTGCTTTAACATTCTTAGGATCGTAGCCCATACCCGCGCCCGACAA
>JANLQO010000408.1:0-8520 GCA_031367855.1 Planctomycetia bacterium
GGGGATGCTCCGCAGCGGTCGGTTGGTTGACCACGCAACGATGGCTGCCACGGTATCGACGGACGATACTGGAAAAGTGCTCATCAGCAATATTCTCAATTCGAGCGACGCATATCGTCGTGGACTTCGTTATGGGGACGAAGTGCTGACCTTCGCGGATCGACCAGTTACTACCACCAACCATTTCAAGAATATTCTCGGAACCATGCCGAAGGATTGGCGAGTTCCCATCAGTTATCGGAGGGGTGGTGTTACTCAGTCGACGCTGGTGCGACTAGCGGGGGTTCACACCGAACAGCAGCTAATTGAATTGGTGAGCGCCGAACTTGGGAAAGACGCCCCAAAACCGAAAGGTAAACCAGCTGAACCGGAAAAAAAACAACCGGATGCGGCCCAGCCAGACGAAACAAAATCCGCCGAAGCCGACCGCCCTGCGTTGCCGGGCGAACCCGATAAGGCACTCGTTAAGTCGATGCTGGCCAAGCGACCGGGTTTTGCAAATTACTACTTCAATGAACAAAATCGAGACGCAGTTTGGCAGCGCGCACAAGCTCTCGGTGACTTTTCCAAAGTCGATCGCCGCTGGGTGCTGACTGGGAAACTTGCAGGGGAAGACACTCCGGTGAGAATTCAGATTGACTCTTTAAGTGGGATGATCTTACTGGGTTCACGCACGGTCGAAATCTCGTTTGCGGAAGCGATGTCGGATGCAATATCCAAACGGCGTGAGGGTGGATTGCTGGTAGCGCTTCGCGCCTGGCAACAACTGCTGCAAGTCGGTCCCAAGCATATCGGCGAAACAATCTACCTGGGCACTGCGCCCATTTATGCTTCTAACAACATGGTGCTAGCCGAACAGCCACTTCACGACGTCCTTCAGTCAGCTTGGTACGATACCGTGGCTCGTTTCAATTTCCCTCAAGATTCAGGAGAAATCCGTTGCATCGAAGTGTTTGGTGATGCCAGCGAAGATCCAGTCGAGGTCTACTTCGATTACTATCGCGAAAAAGATAAACGCACGCTGCCAGGCCGTATTCGACTGCAATACGGAACGGAACCGACAATCTTGATGGAAATTGAATCGATCGCTTTCACGGCTGAGGAGGCCAAGCCCTGATGAATCGAGAATGTCTGATAATTGGTATTGCATCAGTTCTTTCTGCAGCTACCTGCCGCGCCGCTGATACCATAACGCGAACTCTTGGTTCAGTCAATCAAACGGCCGTTGCGACCGAATTGAAGACCGTCAAGTTGTACGGTGCTGGCGGAGTCGCGGGATTGGACGCCTATCAAAGCGGTTTCTTCATTAGCGAAACCGGTAATATTCTCACCGTGTGGAGTACCGTGCTGGACTTGGATACAGTGATCGCAGTCACCAGCGACGGGAAGCGGATGGAAGCCAAAGTAGTTGGTGTCGATCCGAATCTCGAAATCGCTGTGTTGTCTACTGACAAACCGACCGGAAACTTTTTTGATATCACGCAGACTAAAATCGCGAAGGCCGATCCGCCGCAGGCTGGCGATCGAGTGCTTGCTTTTAGTAACCTGTTTGGAATCGCCACTGGCAATGAGATGTCGAGTCTTCAGAAGGGTGTCATTATGGCCACGACCCAGCTCGACGCGCGACGGGGCACATTTGAATCCGTTTACCAAGGTCCGATTTATGTCATTGATGCGATGACCAATAATCCAGGTGCCGCTGGAGGTGCGCTGACGGATATGCAGGGCCACCTTCTGGGAATGCTCGGTAAAGAACTTCGCGATGTGCGCGCCAATACTTGGCTCAACTACGCGATCCCTATTCAGCAGATCCACGATTCCGCAGCACGTATTCTGGCTGGAAAATCAATCCTTAGGACCGCTGAAACTCGAAAAACCGCCGACCGCCCTATTTCGCTCATCGATCTTGGTATCGCCTTGATTCCCGATGTGCTCGCCAAAACGCCAGCTTACATTGACCTTGTGCAGCCCAACTCAGCCGCTAGCTATGCGAAGCTAGCCGCAGACGATCTGGTTCTATTCGTCAACTCGGTTCGCATCACATCGCAAGCCACGCTCCGCAATGAACTGAAGTACATCGATCAAGCCGATGAAGTCACTCTCCTTATTCAACGCGGGACCACCCTGCGCGAGGTTGCTTTGCGTCGGCAGTGAAAGCCTAATCGACTTAGGCTGCATACTGTAACAGTAACCGGTCCATCAAACCGGGAGCAAGCCGACTGAGCCACACGAGCGCCTTGCCGCCCGGCGACAAGATCAACTCACGGCGTCCTTTTCTTACAGCGCCCAGAATCGAATGAGCGACGCGCTCGGCGGACTGGATGCCAAACTTGATCGACTGTTCTACGGGATCGGAATCCAGTAGCGAGTCAAAGAACTCGCTGCGGGTCGTGCTTGGAGAAATCGTTACCACATCGATTCCCGTCGGCTTTAGCTCCAGCCGCAAAGACTCGGTCCAGCCGCGAAGGGCAAATTTGGCTGCACAATATTCGCTTTTGCGCGGCATACCGCGATGTGCCAGCACTGAACTGACAATACAAATCGCTGGATTCACTCCCTTGTGCAAGTGTGGCAGCGCAAGCCGCGTCAGTTCAGTGACTCCAAAGAAATCGACTTCAAAAATCCGTCGCAGTCGCTCTTGAGTCGCATCTTCGAAAGCTCCTACAGCGCCAATTCCCGCGTTGTTAAATACGAGATCGATTCCACCGAGTTCCCTCACAGCGGTATCGACTAGATTCTGTCGATGGACCGGATCGGAAATATCGCCAGGTACAGCAATCATGCGGCGGCGCGGGTTGCCAAACGACTGCCGCAATTTTTGCAAACGATCTTCGCGGCGACTCGTCACGACCACGTAGGCTCCTGCCCGAACCAATTCGGAGGCCAAATACCAGCCAATGCCGCTGCTCGCGCCGGTCAAAAGGACGCGTTTATTTGCAAAAACTCGATGCGACATAGCATTTTTCCGCAATTCTTGAGCCTAAAACAAACGCCTCGTCTAATGCTAGCTTCGGCGACTGGCCAACCCTAACTTTGCGTAAACGTGTAGGGAACAAGCGTTTGGCAACGAAATACAGGCAGTTGGCGAGTCGCAACGAGCGTATCGAAGACGTGGCTAAACACCACTCTTTCAGGGGTGGCCGTCTGTTTGTAGGCTGTTGACAACCTCATAAGTCACCCTTATATCTTACGGTCTAGATTACGCATAATTCCCAATCCGTTTTGGTGTTAAATATCGCGCAATCCGTCAGCTCGCGCACAGCGCGCGAGTTGTGGCTAAGAAGTTCTAGCCGACTTTGGCCAGCGTTTCTGGTCATTGAAAACTGTTTCACTTGGGAGATTCCGATGATTCGATTTTTGGTTGCAAGCCTTGTTGTTTGCTCAGTGTTCGTAGTTTCAGCTTCTGACGCTCAAGCCGGTCTGTTCGGCAAGATGCGTGGTGGCCGAAGTGGTGGTTGCGGTAAGGCTTCGAGTTGCTCGCCTGCTCCAACGTGCTGTGCGCCAGCTCCCGCTCCTTCATGCGGTTGCGGCTCATCTGCTCCGGTCGTGTCAAGCGGCTGCAGCAGCTGCGGCGGCGGTAGCGTTATGTCGGCTAGCTACAGCGGCGGCGTGGTAACCAGTGGCTGCGCCAATTGCAGCCAAACCATGAACAGCGGCGTGATCAATGAAAGTGCTGCTCCTCAAGCTGCACCACCAGCCCCAGCAACTTCCGCACCAGCGGCACCAGCTGCTCCAGCAACGCCGACACCAGATGCGGCTCCAAGTGCTCCAGCAGCACCAGCCGCTCCTGCTGCGTAGAGCTTATGTCTTTACGACCGTTAACGATGTGAAGGCCGAGGGTTTATCCCTTGGCCTTTCTTCTTTTAGATTCGACTGGACAAAGCACTAGTTCGCGGCGGCCGGTGGCTCGGTGGGTGCAGCGGCAGCATCACCTGGAGCAGCGTCGGCTGTACCTGCACCTGGTCCACCGGGTCCACCTGCTCCTGGCCCAGACACTCTTGGCCCTGGACCGACATTTGGGTCACCCGAAGTGTCCGGCACAATACCCTTCGGGACATCGCTACCCTTGTACCCCGCGCCAACAATTATCGACTCTTGCAAATAAAACCCCCATTTCATGATCGTCGGGCCAGCGAAATAACCAACGACACCCAAGATCACGAATCCGATCAATAATGGCAGCGATGTTCCGCGTCGTTTTTTCATGTCGTTTTCTTCAGTAACCACTATCGTTCTCCACAGCGCAGAAGGTGCATTTTCCAACCAAAAGCCCTATTGTATTGAGTTTCACACAGGAAATGAATAGCTAGCGTTTGGTTGACTAAGGGGTTCGCTGACAGCAGACTGTGCCAACGGAGTACTGTGCCAGCAGAGTTTAGAATCGAATCTGCACCAAGCACGAGTGGGCTTCGAAATTGAGCTTTTACGAGGTCTGGCTCGTGTAGGGTTAACCCTTTGGCACCAAGTGCTGCTGCAAATAGGTGGCACGTTCGATGTTACGATCGGTGACGGATAGGTGTTGGCCTCGCAGTTTTTGCAGGTGCGCAGGCTGCGTGTGTACGAAGAGCTTGTTGATCGTGCCCATCTCAACATTCTTAATCAAGCCAAGATTAACACCCATACGGACCTTGGAGAGATAGTGCAGCGTCTCTTCGCTGCTAATTTTCTTGGCGGTACACAAAATGCCGAACGCGCGGCTGACGTCGTCGTGCAAGTCCTGTTCGCTCTCGTTCAGCAAGAATTCTCGTGCGCGTCGTTCGTACTCGATTATGCGGGGGACAACTTCATTAACGGTTGTCACCAATTCCTGCTCTGTGCGCCCAAGCGTAATCTGATTGCTGACTTGGTAGAAATCACCCATGAACTGCGAGCCCTCACCGTACAGGCCGCGGACGGCGACGTTGATTTTTTGAAGGCTGCGAAAGACTTTTTCAATCTCACGAGTAATCACCAAGGCCGGCAAATGCAGCATCACGCTAACGCGCAATCCTGTACCGACATTCGTTGGGCAGGCGGTCAAGTAACCCAGCGAGTCGTGAAAAGCGTAGGTCAGTTTCTTCTCGAGCAAGTCGTCGATGAGCGTAATCGTGTCCCAAGCCGATTGGATGTCGAGTCCACTGCGCATGACTTGAATTCTGAGGTGATCCTCTTCGTTGACCATTACGCTGAATTTTTCGTTGAGGTCAATTGCGACGCCTCGCGAACCTTCAGCGTCCGCCAATTCGCGGCTCATCAGTTGGCGTTCTACCAAAAACTGCCGATCGACTTCGTCCATTCGGTCGACATCGAGGAACAGCACATTTTCCCATTCCTTAACGGCTTCAATTTGCTGTCGCACGAGTTTTGAGATGCCCGCGCGTTCGTCATCGCCCGCCCGCCGCACAAATGAAAACTCGGCGAGATTTCTGGCCAACCGAATTCGGCTGCTGATGACGATATCCGATTGCGGACCAGAACCACGCAACCATTCGCCGCACTTCTCCGTCAGTTCTTCCAGTTTCACGTGCATTAATTCTTCGAAAAAGTGTTTTGCTTCGGGCGAATTGCGGTTCCGACGAACTCACTCGACGGACTTGGCCGCAGGCGGTGCATCGGGATCGGTTTCCGTTTCAAGTTGTTTGATGATATCGCGAATCTGACCGGCACGTTCGTAGTCTTCTTTTTGGATTGCTGCCTGCATCTCGCGCCGCTGTTGAATCAACTGGTGCTGGCGGTCCGGCGAACCACCACGCCGCGACGGGTGCTTGCCGCGGTGCACTTTCGCCCCGTGAATGTTCAGTAGCAGCGGTTCGAGATCCGCTTGGAAGAATACGTAATCATACGGGCAACCCAACCGCCCCGCTTGGCGAAATTCGGCGAAGCTAATACCGCAATGGGGGCAAGTCTTCTTATCCAACTTCGCCAAACTCTCAGCCGTTTGCTCCAGCTTTAATTGCTTCGCCAACATTCCAGCCAACGCGTTCTTAGGGGAATCGTTGTTTTCTTGCGATAGGTAAATGCGTGCATGCTCTTCACACAAGTGAACGATTACCGGTCCGCTGGGGTCCGTAAGCTCGGTAATGTGAAAGGTCGCAGGTTTTTCGCAATGCTGGCACTTCATTCGGCATCTACTCGGTGGTTGTGACGGCGTCGACTACGGCGCATATACTGGTCAGTTTCCGGAGAACAGTCGTTAGTTGCAAGCCCGTCATCCGCGATTTGCGTCATTGTATAACCTTTCCCAGCAGTTTTTGCGGCCGATCCAGCTGTCAGGTTAGAAGCGGTCGGTACAATGCTTCACAGCATTTTGGGTGGCTGGCAGGATAATCGATCAGCAACCAAATCAAGGGTTCGACAGCCGAATCCAAGCCACTCTAGACAAAATCAAGCTATGACAACATTGCCATCGTACGAGCGGTTTGCTGAATTGGCGGTCGATCACGACTTAGTCCCAATGTATCGCAGGTTCCTTAGCGACACCTTGACGCCCGTGACGGCATTCCAGCTGTTGGACGATGGCCGCTCTGCGGCTTGCTTGTTCGAGAGCGTCATCGGCGGCGAAAAGGTTGGTCGATACAGCTTTATTGCGACGGGCGCGCGCGGCCGCTTAACCGCTTTCGGACAAAGTTTGACGACGGAAATGAGCGGCAAAGAAACTGCCTCCAAAGTTGCTGACCCTTTGGACAGTTTGTGGAATTCTGTAACGGGTAAACGCGTCGCTGTGCTCCCTGAACTGCCGCCCCTTTCGGGCGGCGCGTTCGGTTACGCTGCCTATGATGTGGTTCGCTTTGTGGAGAATTTGCCAAACCCGCCTGCCGATGATCGCCAACTGCCCGACCTCGATTTTTCGTTTTTTGATAATTTGGTCGTATTTGACCACGTGACCAAGACACTGTTCCTAATCGCCCTGGTTCATTGCGATGAATTCGCTGCTACCGAGGCCGCCTACCAATCCGGCAATGTGCGGCTGGATAGCTTGATGGCCGCACTGCAATCCCAACCCAAGTCGGCTGAGATTGCTGAACTAGATGTGGCCTCGACGAACCCAATCGCGCCACGAAGCAACTTCACGAAGCCTGCCTTCGAAGCAGCCGTTAATAAGTGCGTCGAGTACATTCGCGCGGGAGATATTTTTCAAGTCGTTATCAGTCAACGCTTCGAGCTGCCAAATGTGTGCGAAGCGTTCGAAGTTTATCGTACCCTGCGAGTCGTAAATCCCAGCCCGTTTATGTTCTACGTTCGCACTCCAGCAGTCACTTTGGTCGGTTCGTCGCCGGAAGTGATGTGCCGCGTGATCGACGGCATTGTGACTGTCCGCCCCCTGGCCGGAACTCGGCCGCGCGGCAAGACCGCCAAAGAGGATCAAGATCTGGCAGAGGAATTACTGGCTGACCCCAAAGAGCGTGCCGAACACGTGATGCTGGTCGATCTAGGACGCAACGATGTCGGTCGCGTGGCCCAATATGGCTCAATCGAACTGAGCGATGTGATGGTCATCGAACGCTACAGTCACGTGATGCACATCAGCTCTAACGTGCAAGGACAATTGCAACACGACAAGAATGCCATGGATGCCATGAAGGCCTGTTTGCCCGCGGGCACTGTCAGTGGAGCGCCGAAAGTACGCGCGATGCAAGTGATTGACGAAGTTGAGCCCCATCGCCGCGGACCTTATGCCGGAGCCGTCGGCTACTTGGACTATTCGGGCAACATGGATACTTGCATTGCCCTGCGTACCATCGTATTTTGCAACGATCGCATCTACGTTCAAGCCGGCGCGGGAATAGTCGCTGACAGTGTCCCGGCGGCTGAGTACCAAGAAACGCTCAACAAGGCTGGCGCGATGATGAAAGCTATTCAGCTGACGTGTGATCGCCTAGCTCCCTAGAAAGCAAAAAATGTCCGAAGTACCAATCGATATCTTTCCGACCGAAGTGAAGCAGTTGCTTGACGCCCATAACATTGTGCTCATCGATTGCCGCGAGCAATCCGAATGGGATACCGCCAATATCAAAGGCGCGATTCTGATGCCGATGAGTAATTGGGACAACGAGGTCGAACAACTTAAACAGTTCGCGGGACAGCATATCGTCGTTCATTGTCACCATGGCGGCCGCAGCCTGCGGGTTACCAAGTGGCTGCGCGCTAACGGCTACCCCAATACTCAGAACATGGCTGGCGGAATCGATGCTTGGTCCGAGCAGATTGACCCAAGTATTCCCAAGTATTAAGGCAATGCCTAGCTATAAAAGCTTGGCAACTGGGGCTCTACCTTGAAGCTTCGCGACAAGTAGCACTTTCCCAAGATTGTGCTGATGTGAGTTTTGTTCGGCTTCCGTACAACCGACGAGTGAAAGCGAAGTGTCTCCCCTCGCCCCTGTATTCAGGGGAGAGGGGCCGGGGGTGAGCGACCGTCTAGTAATAAGTCAAGTGGAGGAATCTTGAATTTCCTCCTCCGTTTATATTCTTGGGGGCCTGCCCCCAAACCCCCGGGATTTTTTAAGGCATGGCGCCGGTAACTCAATGTTTGATTTCGTACTG
>JANLQO010000223.1:0-20501 GCA_031367855.1 Planctomycetia bacterium
GGCATCTCTAGATCCATAAAGATTATATCGAAATCCAATTGCTGGAATTTCTCAATCGCTTCCCGACCTGAGCCCGCAACGCTACATGTATGCCCAAATATCTCGAGAATACCTACTGCAACCTCTTGATTCACCATGGCATCGTCGGCGACCAATATTTTCAATGATCTGGAGCTAGCTACCGTTCTTGGGTGGTTATCCGCACGCTCCGAGCGCATCGCCAAAATAAGCGACACGATTTCGCTGGTGATTGCGGGTTTAAGCAAGCAGTACGCCGCGTTGAGACCAAGCGCTTCAATGGCGGCATCGGACATTTCAGGAGGTAATAAAGCGATCACATTGGATTCGCAAAGATCTTGGACTTGCTCTGCGCAAATCCGAAGCGACTCAGCATCCGCCGGCAGGTCTAGTACTATCAAGTTCAAGACATCGGGGTTGCTGTTCTTTGCAACTGCCTGTTGGGCCTCTTCAACTGAAGTGAATTCCAAGAAAATCGCACCGGCGGACTCAAGTCCAGCATGATAAAAACCTAACTCACTTCGAGCCTGTGAGACAAAGTGGATGGTTGTGCCCTGCAATGAACGCCCGAACACAAATTGATCCAGGCTGGCGTCGCAGGGGAGGGTAACATGAAAAGTGCTTCCCTGTCCCATTTCGCTTTCAACCCAGATTTTTCCGCTCATGAGCGCAACCAATTCGGCTGTGATCGTCAGTCCCAAACCGGTGCCACCATAGCGTCGAGTGGTCGATGAGTCATTTTGTTGGAAGGACTCGAAAATAGCGGTATGTCGATCTGCGGGAATGCCTGGTCCTGTATCATGAACCGCCATATGCAGTAGCGTGGACCCGTCTTCGGCAATGTCCAAGTAAGCCTGCAACCTGACCTCGCCCACATCGGTGAATTTGATCGCATTGCCGACGAGGTTCACGGCGATCTGTCGCAGGCGACAGGGATCTCCATAGATAACGTCAGGCACCTGCGGATCGATCTCACATACCAATGCCACATTTTTCTCCGACGCGTAGACCGACATCAACTTGGTGGCCTCAGTCAGAATCTCCACCGGAGAAATAGGAATGTGCTCGAGCTCCATTTTGCCAGCCTCCACCTTGGACAAGTCCAAGATATCATTGAGCAAAATCAGCAGGGCGTCGCCCGAATGTTTGACAACGTTCAGGTAGTTGCGTTGTTTGGCGGTTGGTCCTGAGCGCAGCGCCAGTTCCGTCATACCGAGAATGCCATTCATGGGAGTGCGAATTTCGTGGCTCATCGTTGCTAAGAAGCGACTCTTGGCAGCATTGGCTGCTTCAGCAGCTTCCTTGGCAGCTCGCAGTTGTTGCTGCGCTTCGAGCAGTTTGGCGGCCGCTTGTTCCAATTCACGATTACTTTTAACTAGATCATTTGCGCGGGCATGGGCCGTGGCGATGCCTTCGGCGACGCGTTGTTCGAGCGTTTCATTGAGTTTCGTCAGCTCGTCGAAGCCCGCTGCATTCTCCAAGGCTGCACCCGCAATGGTCGCCACAAAGTCGGCCAAGCGCTCCTCATCCGGACCGAACATATTCTTTACTTGACTATGGGTTACGCACAGGCATGCAATGGTGCGTTCGCGTAATTTAATGGGAACACAAATGCCAGATTGAGCGCTCGAATCGATGTTCTCTTGTGACGTGGAAGTATCAAAGGCATGGTGATCAGCCCGCGAGATGGCGCGACCTGCAGTCAGCGCTGCGCGCACTAGCCGTTTGTCGAAGGTATTCTGTGTCAACGTGGCTGCTTGTTCGGGATCGCCGGATTCCACTTCGATCAAGCTGCATGCTTCGCCTCGCAGCAAGCGAAAAGCCGCTGATCGCGCTTCTTCAAAGATCCGCTGCGGCGTTAGGGCCGAGGCAATGAGTCGCCCCGATTCGAGCACGCCGTCAAAGCGATCCGCCAAAGAAAGCGAGGCGGATTGACCTAGCCCAATCAATCCCGAAGGGTTCAGATCTTCCAGTCGTGTCGTGACATTTTGCAATTCCAACAAGTACTGATTCAAGCCGGGCAGGTCCAGCCATCGCGACAGGTTCACCATCTCTTTCAACGATTCACTAAGCTCAAACAAGGCGTTCTGATCACGAGCAACTCGAATGCTTTCCAGCAAATGCTTGTTGGCTGATCGCGGCGATCCACGCATGGTATCCAATAATGCCAACTCTCTTAGGGCTCGTGGCAGGTCATTGCGGCATAATTTGGATTGCCGAATAGCCTGGCGTGCTGTTCTTCTACCGCGTTGGATGCATTCTTGACTAGACGCGCGTGAGTAACAGAGTGCCTGCACTGCTTGCTGCCTATAAGCCGTGGCCAGCCAAGCTGACGCAGGCAAGGTATAAGCATTATGAATTCCGGACTTGTGAGCGATTTGACGAGCTTCACTCAACGCGGTGATTGCGGGCTTCCATTGTGATTGGTTTAGGCAGTTGATACCGGCTGCGATGTGAACTTGGACGCGCCCTTGAGTATCATTGCGATTGCGTCGCAATTCCGTTTCGAGAAGCTCGCTAGGCAAGGCATGCCTGGCGGCACGCGACCAAACATCCAAGATGATCCCTGAAGCTTGTTCATCGCCAAGTTCCACGCCGGATTCGCTGTTTCGGCGAGCCTCTTGCAGGGCCGATTCGAATCTGCCGAGATGGTACAGGGAGGCAGCCACTTGATAGCGGGAAATATGTACTTGCCAGTAATCGCCGGTTCGCTCGAGCAAGCGAATGGACTCGCGACCTTTTTCAATACTCTCTTCAAAGCGCGACGCATAGTACAGTACGCAGCTATAAAACGACAGGGTTTGGCCTTCACCCCAAACATCCTGGAATGCGCGACGCAGTGACAGCGATTTCTCGGAATAGGCGATGGCTCGTGAAAACATGGGTATCAGACTCACGACGGGAGCATGTTCGGAGTAGGCATGCGCCAGTTCGGGAGTGGGTGAGTAAGTCTCTGCGAGATTCATACCTTTTAAGTGCGCCCACAGGCACTGAACCTTGGTTTTGCAAAACCAGTAACCATGGGTCATTTTACTGAACAGCGTAATGGCTAGGCGTTCGGCGTCCGTCGGTGGTCGTCGCAGTCTCTCGACAAACAGCTTCGGAAACACAGTATGCAGGACTTGCACCGTGGCTTCGAAAAGCAATAAGAAGAAAACGATTGGGACCCAGCGCGGCACAAAGTGATGTAGGGTGCGCATGGCCTCTTCAAAGCCTTCGGTCGCCAGCTCAATATTCCCACGCTTGAAATGGAGTTCGGCATGTTTACTCTGTACCATCGCGCGCGCAAGTGGACTAACCGCCAGCCCCGCCGCCTGTTCAAACAACCCTTCCGCTTCGCTGTAGTTTCCTCTTAGCATCAGGGTTTCACCTAGCCCCTCCACTATTTCGAACTGAACTTCCTGGGCCACTCCGTCGAGGCCGCGCATCGCAATGCGATATTGTTGTTCGGCGACGTCCAGTGAAAACTGTGCTCTCGCCCGCTTTGCCGCTGCAAACGCAAAACTGCTTGCACGTTCTGGAAGAGTAGAACGACTGTAGTGGTAGGCAATCTCGGAAACATTCTCCGGCGTAGCCCGTTGAAAATACTCGGCAGCAACAAAGTGCAGCGCTTGGCGCTCGGAAGCGGCAACTTGCTGTAATAAAGTCGTACGTATTTGATCGTGTGCAAATGCGTAACTACACCCGTCCGCTTGTGCCCAAATAAGATGACGCTCGCGGGCTTCGTTAACGGCTGCCATCGTCACCTCCGTCGAACAGGGTGCCAACTGGCACACTGCCTCAAGACTGAACTCCCTTCCAAGCACAGCGCCCACGCGCAATACTGCAACCGTTTCCTCAGGCAGCAGTTGCAGGCGATGCGCCAAGACGCCCGCCGCTTTCTGTGACGATTGGATATTAGCTATGGCGTTCGAATCTGCTTCCCAATGTCCATGAAGAGCAAATAGCACCTTGGCTTCCACGAGGCCTCGCAGGACCGCTGTTGCCACGAAAGGGCTACCATTGGCAACGCTCAACACCGTCTTAAGCACGTTTTCGGGAAGTTTCCCGGCCATCGATTCGACCAATTGTTGAATCCGAGAGTCTTCAAAACTGCTCAAGCTGATCCGAGCTTGCGGTGACATACGATGCAAGGGGTGGTCGGCGGCCATTTCGTCATCGCTAAACGAAACGATCAAGGTAGTGTGCCTGTCCACATCGCTGGCACGCTTCTCCCAACGTTTTACCAAGCGCAGCGTCAGCGCGTCCGCATGGTGGCAGTCATCTAGCATTACAATCGTCGGGCACACTTCCTTACCGACCAGCTCAAGAAAGCGGACTAAGGCTTCCACAGTGTTATTTTCACCGAATGCTTCAGGAACTGCCTTGGTCGAACTGTCCATTTCAAAGACGCTTTTCAACCTTGGTAGGGCCGCCACCAGCGCTTGCGCCAGCATTCCCATTTCATCGTTTATCCGCTGAACAAGTTCGGGGTTGCCTTCGAACGTGCGCAGCGCTTCAGCTACGAGGCCGTCGAGCATCGCCAGCGGTGTATTTCCAATCTCGGCGGAACTGTGCCCATGGAGCACCTGCAAGCCGCGTCCTCGCGCCATTTTGCTCGCCTCAAATAACAAGCGGCTTTTGCCGCTGCCGGCGTCACCTTGAACAAAAAGGAGTGAGCCGCTGCCTAATTCAGTGGCGACGAAAGTTGCCTCGAGTTCCACAAGCTCAGAATTATGTACGATGTATGCTGGTTCTGTTAGCGTGCACCGCCTGTCGGTTGCCCCAATCACCAGACAGGTTCCTTCCGAACCGCGCCATATGTTGGCAATCTGTTGCAAATCTTCTGCGGCCGCTGCCGCGGATTGATAGCGATCCTGTGGATCTTTACGCAGCAGGCGTTGGATGACTTCATCTACGGTCCGGGGAACGTCGCGATTAAAACTGCGAATGTCCGGTACCGACGCTGTCAAGTGTTCCAGTAGAATTCCACTTCGAGTAGTGGCTCGAAAAGGTGTGGTTCCTGCAAAGATTTCGAATAGTACCACGCCCGCAGAGTAGAGGTCAGAGGGCTTGCCAATTTGATGACCAATCGAGCCTGATTCCTCCGGTGACATGTAAATCAATTGTCGATCGGCAGCGCCGCTACCTTGGTCCTGAGAACGCCAACCTCCTGTACCACAGCCCAACAAACCAACCGATTGGCCACCGTCTGTGACCATGATATTCCACGAGTTAACATTTCTGTGAAGTAAGCCACATGAATGCAGGCCGTCAATCGACGAGAAGATTTTAGACGCAATATTTAAACAATATTCAATATCAAGATCGCCACGCCTAATGATTTCAGCTAGCCGTTCGCCTCGGATGTAAGGCCATACCACGCAATAACTGTCACCGCCTTGTGCACATTCAATGACTTGGGGAACCCCCTCAAGATTTTGTTTTGAGAGAATCTGCGATTCGTGCTGTAGACGCGCAAAAACGCTTTTGGAGATTGCGGAGGCATTGTATCGATGGAGGATCACTTCGCGACTATTCAGGTTGTCGACGCACTTCATCACGGCACAAGCGGGGCTTTCCGACAACATCTGCTGGATGACATATTGACCTGTGAGGGAGCTCGCTTGCAAAGCCGATTGCAGTTTGGAGAATTCTTGCGACATAATTTCTCGACGTTTAGAACCGAAGTTCTGCCCTGTTAAACGCGGATAAAAATTCAGAGTTGCCCGATTAACACTAGCTCACTCGTGCTCACCCCCTCGCAATCCGTCCGGCGATTTCGAAGCGTCGCGCCAAACGGGGTATCGCAACCGACATAGACCTTACAGAGCGTCCTCTCTATCAAGGTTTTCTCTCATTTTTACGGAATACCACATGCGGATTTCCGATAGTCAGGTTAGAACCACACGCATCGCCCCTGATCACCCTTTGTCGCTCATTTACTGTTTCGCAATGGCTCAGGAGTAGTTCGATGCTAAAGTCCACTAACACGGTGTCTCCCGCTCAGCTCGATTCAAAATTTCTCGATGGAGTACAAGAATTCCAAGATGCGTTCGCCACACTTGAACGCGAAATCCCCGCTGATTTAGTTCCAGTCAAAGGTGACAATTTTCATCAGCGTACGCTGGAAGCATTCAATCGTTCCTTCGATGTTTGCAGCGCCTACGAAGACCAGTTGGGAAATAACGAACCTTTCTTGCGTCAAGTGCAAGAGTATTTCCGACGGGAAACGGATCCCTGGATGCGTCAGAGCTGGATTGGTGATCGAGCTCGCTCGAAGCCAAGTGGGTTCGCCGGCGACTACGAAATGCTGATCAAATTATATGACGAGAAGACGCCTGCTCTGGGTCTGGGCGGCTATATCGATTTGTGCATTCTCGACCTGCCGCTCGCTCGCGCAGTACGCAGTCGCCTGGCGGCGGCGAAAAGCTATCTGCTGGACCAGATCCATCGTCGAGGTAGCGGCTTGCGAATTCTCGACATTGCTAGTGGCCCGTGCCGCGAATTTAACACTTGGCCGGAGCTACCAGCCGACAAACCTGTCGAGGTAGTAGCGCTTGACAATGATCCGGTTGCGATTGCATACGTTCAGCAGCATGTAGCTGCCAAGCTGAAGGGTCCCACCAGATTAAACGTTGCCCGGTACAACGCACTTCGCACGCGGAACGCCAAGGCAACTATTGAAAAATTCGGACGGTTTGACATCATCTATAGCGTGGGACTGTTCGATTACCTTACCGATGACCATCTCATTGGAATGTTCGTAGGGCTGCGAGATTCACTGAATGATAACGGCTCGTTGTATATTGCCTTCAAGGATCGAGAACAGTACGCCAAAACTCCTTATCAATGGCATTTGGATTGGTTCTTCTACCAACGAACCGAACAGGATGTACTAAACTTGTATCGCCAAGCAGGTTTTGATGTGGACGCGATTCAAACGACTCGGGATGCGACTGGGATCATTATCAACTTCATCTCGCAACACCGGTCCTCTACTATTCAACGCGTGGACGCAGCAGAGTCTGTCAGAGGTAGAACGAGTATTCCTGTTCCCGCACATCCGAAGCACACTGTTTGAGCTGGCTTCAGGCAAGACTTACGTTGTCGCTAGCGCCTACCAAAGCGTTAGCGACAACCAAAGGGATATGGGTTTCGCTAAAACTCGGGACTGGCGCAGTGTCTCCGTCGAGGCGACGCTTAATCTCCAGAAACGAAGCTTCCTTTGAAAGGAAAGCCTCTACGACTCGAGGATCGAAGTGGGTTCCGCAACCATCCATAATGATTTGCTTGGCAACCTCATGCGAAAATGCTTCTTTGTATACCCGCTTCGTTGTGAGTGCGTCGTACACGTCGGCGACGGCGACAATGCGGGCACAGAGCGGAATCGAATCGCCACTCAGGCCTTGGGGATAACCGCTGCCATCAAATTTTTCGTGATGGGAGGCTGCAATATCACAGGCCAAACGCAAGTACTCGGCGCTGGGGCAGGCTGAGCACACGGCCTCCAGAGTTTGACTGCCGATCGTGGTGTGCTGTTTCATCACCTCAAATTCATCGAAAGTAAGCTTGCCTGGCTTCAGCAGAATGTTATCGGGAATCCCTACTTTCCCAATGTCATGCAGCGGACTTGTGAGGAAGATGGCGCGAATGAAATCCGAATTTATTTCAGAAGCAAATACTTCGGTGGCTGCAAGTTGAATTGCCAATTCTCGCGAGTATTCCCGCATCCGCTCCAGATGCGCGCCGGTTTCTGTGTCTCGCGATTCCGCCAGTTTGGCGAGCGAGTAGACGATCAAATTGCGATTTTCAAGCGAGACTATTCGGTTGGCGACATTGAGACGCACCTGCAATTCACACGGATCGAACGGTTTCGACAAAAAGTCATCTGCGCCAGCCTCCAGCCCTTGGCATAAGTGACTGCCGCGATTGAGGGCCGACAATAAGATGAAATAGACATATTCACCCAATTGACGCGACCTAACCTTTTGACACAGCTCAAGGCCAGACATTCCAGGCATTTGCCAATCAGAGATCACAATGCGAAAGTTCTCATTGCAAATGCGTTCATACGCGTCCGCCGCATTGGACTCGGTTTCAACTTCCTCGACGCCCATGGCGTAGAGGGCCTCTTGCAGCAACTCGCTGCACACGACATCGTCGTCAACCACAAGAGTTTTTACTGGGTGATTTAGCATGTTGTTAGCTCGCGCTTTCTGGGGAGGCCACAAAGCTGGCGATTCGACGATGTTCGTCTTGCAATTGGACAGTTAAGCGCAGCACTTCATCGATAGAGGTACTTGCTGCAACTTCTTCAAGAGCTTGGGCCGTGACCGCGAATTCAGAGGCGGACACGGAAAGTGAGGTGCCGCGCATGCGGTGCGCCAAGCGAGTGATTTCAGTTATGTCGCTCTTGGCAATTGCCACTTCCAATTGTTCTAAATCGGCGCTCACCTGACTTACAAATGCATCCAGCACGCGGCGCATTAGGTTTGTCTTGCCAATACATCGTGACAATAGCGCCGGGCAGTCGATGGGTGCTGCTGTGCGACCGCGTACCGATTCGATAGCCATCGTTATTCCCATACGTTCCAGGTGAGAGTTTGCGAAAATGGGAAAGTACGGGGCATTACTACTTTCGCTGAAACCTAGGTCGCCGATGCAGTCCGGTCAATCCGAATGGCGAACCTACGACGGCGAGTCAACCGTTACGTAACGAACTCGTTTGCCAACGCTTTTTCAGCAAATTATGTCAACTGCGATTTCCAACCTGGCTTGAAATAAAACCGACAGGGGTACCGTTTATTCCTATTTTGCCGAGGACAGGGAGGACATGTACATTCACCACGTCCAATGTGACGACAAACGAAGTGCATTAACGTAGTGAGCGGGAAAAAAGTGTCCGGTATCATTTGTGCGAAGCACCCGAAGGGCCAGTTCATGGCAAATGGTACCGGACACTTATTTTCCTACAGATCCTAGGGTGGGTTGACTGGGCATTTTTAGGCGAGTAACGCGCCAGTAGTCGGCATTGCGCAAGCTTTCCCGGGTTGGGTGGTTGCGGTACACTAAAGGCCCGATGGCTGCGTTGCAATTTTCTGCGAGCTGGTCGTGACTGCGATTGTTCGTGTGCCTGCCAGCAATATGTGCGGCGGCAATCGATGTACAGCGGCAGACGCAAGCTGGAAGCTTAAGCCATTCCGGCAAAACGGAAAACTTGGAAAACGGATAAATCAAACATGTTAAACGTGACTCGCTGCACCTGCGTCCTTCTTCTGTTGCTCGCGTGCGTTTCGGTTCAAGGTCAAGACAAGAAGCAAGATAAAAAACCTGCGACCGACAAGGCGGCTCAGTCGTCGAGTCGCAAGGCGGTGGGCTACTACGCGGATGCGGCGAACTTTCAAAACAATGGTGCGTTTCCGCTAGCGATTGATGAGTGGAAGAAGTTGCTCAAGGAGTTTCCCAAAGATCCGCTGGCCAGCAAGAGTTGGCACTATTTGGGCGTCTGCTACATGCAGCTCGAAAAACCCGATTACGAGTCGGCGGAAAAAGCGTTCGCAGAAGCCTTGAAGGATGACAAGCTGGATGTTCGCGAGGAATCGCTCTTGCAGCTCAATTGGTGCCTGTTCTCGCGAGCCAAGCTCGAGGAGGCGGGTTCGGCGAAACAGAAGCAGATGCTCGAGACCGCTCGCGATAGGCTGACGGAATTCCTCAAGTCTTACGGCGAAGGCGCGTCGGTAGATCAAGCGATTTTCTATTTGGCTGAAATCGAATACATGTTGGGTGCGCGCGACAAAGCGATACAACGCTACGAATCGTTGCTGAAGAACAAGGCCTTGGCCAAGTCGGCGTTGCGCCCCGATGCGCAGTATGCCTTAGGCGTGGCGCACGAAGAGGCTCAACAAAACGACAAGGCGATTGGCGTGTATCGCGATTTTCTGGCTGAGCACAAAGAGCATCGATTGCGCAACGAAGTGCAGATGCGGATGTCGGATATTTTGATCGCCCAGAAGAGCTTTGAGGAGGCGACAACTTTGTTACGTGCGTTGGCGGCGGATGAAAAGAACCCGATGGCCGATTATGCACTACTGCGACTTGGTTATTCGCTGGCTCAACAAAACAAAATTGACGAAGCGATTCAAAAGTATGACGAGTTGCGGCAGCGATTTCCCCAGTCGAAGCACTTGTCGACGGCGGCGCTTTCGGCTGGTCAAGCGGCCTTTCGTGCGAGCCGCTGGGACGACGCAGCCAGCAAATTCAAGGGTTTGCTGAGCAGTAAAGAAAACCGTTCAGCTGAAGCTGCACATTGGTTGGCGATGACTCTGATGCGGCAGAACAAATCGGCTGAAGCCATTCCCGTGCTGGAAGACGCGTTGAGTTGGACGAAAAATTCTCCGCTGCAAATCGCCTTGCAGATGGACTATGCCGACGCCCTATATGAACAGCCCGCTCAATTGGAGAAGGCTCGCGCCGCATATGAATTGATCGCCACCGATCATCCAGAGGATCCATTGGCGCCGCGCGCCACCTACAACGCTGCCTTTAGCGCATTGCAGTCACAAAAGCTCGACGCGGCTCGCAAATGGTCCGAATTATTCTTGAACAAGTACCCTCAAGATCCACTGCGTAATGAGGTCGCCTATGTGGCTGCCGAAACGTTGTTGCAGCAGGGCGAACATGCGGCGGCGGCGGAAGCCTACAGCAAGCTGATTCAAGCCGATGCGAAGAACCCGTCGCGCGGCATGTGGACGCTGAGGCAGGCAATGGCAATGTACTTGGGTGGCAAGTATCCCGTGGCGATTGAGTTGCTAAACAAAGAGTTGCCCACGCTTGCAGAAGCGCGGCAGCAAGCTGAAGCGCAGTTTATTCTGGGTGCATGCTATTTGTTCCAAGAGAAAATAGACGCCGCTATTGAACAGCTGCAGGCCAGTCACAAGTCCAGCAATTCCTGGGCGCAGGCTGACGAAACGCTCATGTTACTTGCGGAAGCCTATCAACGGAAACAGGATCCAACGACCGCCAAGAGCACGCTGGAAAATTTGCTCAAGAGCTATCCGAATTCCAGGCTGAAACCGCAAGTTGAATATCGGCTCGGGCAGATCGCGGCAGCCACTGGCCAGTATGATGAAGCGATCCAGCGTTACCGTTCGATCGTGGCCAGTGAAGCGGCCAAGGGATTCCATGGATTCGCACAATATGGCATTGCATGGAGTCTGATGCAGCAATCGAAATACGAGGCAGCTCGCAAGGAACTCGAGCCGCTCCTGGTCGCCGGTCGCACGGATTCGATCAGCCAAGAGGCGTTGTTGGCAGAGGGCGTTTGTTTGCGAAAGCTCGGAAAACCCACGGAAGCTCTTGCGGCGCTTGAGAAATTCATGGCTGGCAAGCCGACGGGTACTTCACTGGCAAACTGTTTGTACGAATCGGGGATGGCGCATGTAGACGCCAAGCAACCTGAGAAGGCTCAAACGCAGTTTGATCGCATCGTTAGCGAAGTGCCTGATTTTGTCGCCATGGACAAAGTGTTGTACGAACTCGGCTGGTTGGCTCAAGAGAAGTCCGACAATGCGTTGGCAGCTAAGTACTTTGGTCAGCTCGTTGAAAAGTATCCCAACAGCGACTTTTTGCCTGAAGCGCTCTACCAGGTCGGACAAAGCCAATATAGCTCGGAGCAATATGCGATTGCGGTTAAGTCCTACACTGATGTCTTAGGCAAAACTAAAAACCCGAGCTTGCTCGAGAAGGCTCACTACAAATTGGGTTGGAGTCTATTTCAGCAAGCTGCCTACGAGCAGGCTGCCGAACAGTTCCGCAAACAGGCTCAAGAATTTCCTCAAGGTACGCTTGCCGTAGATGCTAGTTTCATGCAGGCCGAGTGTTTCTTCAAGCGGGATAAATTTACCGAAGCGCTGCCGCTGTATGAAGTCGCCAAAAAGTCGCTGGAGGCGGCTGGCGAAAAGTCAGCGGCGTCGGATCAAGTCAAAACGTTGATCTTTTTGCATGGCGGTCAATGCCAGCGCGAGCTTAAACAGTGGATGGAATGCGAAAAATGGCTGCGTGAAGTCGTCGATCGCTACCCCAACACGCCTTATTTAGCGACGGTTATTTACGAGCTGGCCTTCTGTGCACAGCAGCAAAATAAACTCGAGGATGCCCTCAAACTATACGCGGAAGTGGCGAACAAGTACCGCAATGAAACGGCTGCACGCGCCCGTTTTATGATGGGCGAGGTCTATTTTTCGCAGCGGGATTTCGCGAAGGCTATCGCCGAATTCCAGCGAGTGATGTACGGCTTCGGCGCTGAGAAAGCACCCGATGACATCAAAAACTGGCAAGCCAAGAGTGCTTTCGAGGCCGCCCGCTGCAGCGAAGTGTTGATTGACAGTCTTAAAGGCGATGGGCGAGATAAAGTTGTGGAAGCCACGAAAGAGTTCTATCAATTCATCGTCAATCGGCATGCGGCCCATGCCCTGGCAGCTCAGGCTCAATCCCGGCTGGGCGAATTGTCTAAGCTGAGGTAGCAGTTTTCGCGTACGGCCGAACCGGACGTTTGCCAAGCGGCTTGGAGTTGCGTAAGCTAGATAAGTCATGCTCAAGATTCCTTCTCTGTAAAGCTTGGAAATGCCATCGTTTTCGCGCCGCAGTTTTATTGAAGTTTGTGGTTGTGTATTCGCGTTGTGCTGCTATTGTGCGGTGATTAGTTTCGCGCAGGAAGGAAGTTCGCTGAGTGAAGCTGAGTTTCAGCGCTTGGCAAAACAAGCCGCGACCGCGCCGGCGAAACCCGAGCCAAATGCAGGACTCGACAATGAGCTGAGCTTTCTCAATTTGGTCGTCAAAGGCGGTGTATTGATGATCCCATTGGGGATCCTCAGTCTGGTTGTGGTCGCGATGACTTTGGATCGGTTCATTGCCCTCAGACGCGAACGCATTCTTCCAGCACGCATTCGACGCGGCATTGAAGTGATGCTCGATTCGGGCAAAGCGGTTGATCCCCAGGAGGTCTATCAGCTCGCGCTGCGCTATCCTTCGGCGGCGGGTCGTGTGCTCGAAGCCATGTTGCAAAAAGTCGGGCGTCCGGTGGCGGAACTCGAAAGTTCAACATCGGAAACCTGTCAGCGTGAGGCGGATCGTATGTATCACAATGTGCGCTGGTTGAGTTTGGCGACCACCGTAGCTCCGCTGATGGGATTGCTAGGAACGGTGTGGGGTATGATTATTGCGTTTTATAACACCACGCAACTGGGAGCCGGCAAGAACAAATCCGAGTTTTTAGCTGAAGGCATTTACATTGCGTTCGTCAATACACTTGGTGGACTTGCGGTTGCGATTCCTGCGGTCATCTTCGCCTATTACTTCGAAGGTCGCATTACCAACTTGGTTGGACGCGTCGAAGAGCTGGTCCGAAGATTGATTCCGCGATTCGAACGCTACGAAGGCAAAGTGCGATACGATCTTCATGTGCAAGGTTTGGTACCGCGTGATAGGCCACAGGCAACCAGTGGCCGTGCTTCAGAAACCGCTCGCCCAATTCCACCGCCTCCACATTCTGCGGCTCGTAACAGTTAGAGGTTCGACCATGGCTGTAAAAATCAATCGTGGAAACGCACTGGTGGCGTTGAACTTAACGGCGATGATTGACGTGGTGTTGTTGTTGCTAATATATTTCATGGTGGCGTCGCGACTGAGCGAAGAAGAACGGACGCTCGATATCCCATTGCCCTCGGCGGCCAACGCGATGCCCATGACGGCAGAGCCAAGTGAGTTGGTGGTGAACATTGACGAATCGGGAAAGTTCATTGTCGACGATCGCGTGATTAAGCCCGCCGACCTGGACGCACTCGTTACGCGCGCCGTTGTCGACAACCCGCTGCGACCTGCAATCATCATTCGCGCCGACAGGCGAGTTCCGATCCAGAGTCCAGTTACGGTCATGGATGTGTGCATCAAGTGCGGCGCTGCATATTCACTCTCTATCGCTGATGAGGAACAATAGTGTCTTCATCGCCGCGGTTATCTGAGCTGATTGGAGTCTCATCGCAGAAGCGTGTGGCAGAACAAGAGCCTGCATGGTTGCTGAACGCCGTATTGGTTGCGCTCGGCGGTGTGATTGTGTGGGTCGCCTTCAAGTACTTGCAAATCGATGACCCACGGCTGCAATACAATCCTTGGTCTTATGCGATTGCGACGCCCGTGGTTCTGCTGGGTTTGTCCTTGCTGCTCAGAAATTTCGCGAGCCGCGGCGTGGAGCGATCGCTGCAAATCGCCTTCTTGCTGAGCCTGCTGTTGCATCTGTTAATGTCGCTGTACGCGGGCAATGTGGTCATTTTCACTCGCCTGTGGCCTAATATCTTCGAGGAATTAGCCCAAGAGCGCAAGATGCTCGAGCGTCAGGCGCAACCCGCACCGCGGTATCACAATCTTGCCTCATCGCCATCTGCAAAACGACCAGACTATTTGCGTTATGTACCGACGACTCACAAGCCCAGTGAAGTGAATGAGGTCAGCGAAGACGTGTTGCAGATAGCGAAAGCTTACAAAACAGAACTGGTCAGCCCTAAGCCGGATATCGATAAGAGTCCCACACCGCATTTGGTGCCGCGCGAAAAGTCGCAATTGCCACCACCGCAAGCCAATGATCAAGTGGCAGCGCTTTCACGAAGTGAGGCGAAGCTCCCACAGCCTTCGCTGTCTGTACCGGAATCGATGAACCCAGTTTCCGAGAGCGCATCACCGGAAGCAATGCGTCCGGCTGAAGCAACCGGCGAGCGAGGTCGCACCTCAGGTGCGACATTACGCAATGACTTCGCGGCGGCTGCGGCTCCCAAGTCGGCGGCGGTTGCCGCCATAGATCGACGCGATGCTCTTGAGCCAACGCCGCTATCCGATACGCGCATCAATAAACCTCGGAGTAGTAAATCGCCTCCCCTCAAGCGCCGCAACGCGATCGACGTCCCGGATGCACCGACAAGTCGCTCAGAGGCTAGTGCCGAAACCATCGCGGCAAGCGAACCGTCTGCTACGGGCTCACGTGCAGCACGCGATTCGACGCCCACACTTTCAGCCCCAGCCAATGCGCCGAAATTGAATCCTAGCATCACGAAGAATCATGATCTTGCCCGCAACGCGGATCGTACGGCTGAACTGCGTGTGCCATCGCCTGCGTCTGGAGATACGCCAACCGCATTCACGCGTGAGTCGGCGGGCGGTCGCAGTTCATCCGCTGCGCCACGTTCGATGCCGATTCAAGGAGCTGATTCATTGGCGATGCCTGAAGCGACTGAGCCCGATTTGAATTCGGCGTTAAGTAGCTTGTCGCAGCGCAATTCCCAGATCCAACGTTCGACTTCGGGATTGCCCGGAATCGGCTTGCCGCAAAGCGAGTTGGCCAGTCGCGAGCTTGGCCTATCGAATGGAACGGAGGGCAATTCGAATTCAGCCTTGCCTCGCCGAGCAGGGCAGGGGACCGCGGCAACGGACGACATTGCGGGCATGACCGGAGCGGGTCGCTCGATCCAAAAGTCTACTGTGGGGACCGCTGGGGTAGCCGGGCCCATTGAGATTCCAACGAGTGACGTTGTGGTGGGTGGCGAATCAAATACTGCTGCACGCTTGAGTCCCAGCGAAGCAGGGACCGATCGCGGTCAGATCAGCAATCCAGCTAAGGGCCCGTCAGGATTGCCTGGAATACCTGGCGATGCGGTCTCCGCGACCAGATCGACGGGTGTGCCCGATGGTCTAACTCGTTCAAGCACATCGTTCACTCCATCGATTGGGGAGGCTACAAATTCCGCGACGAGTAGTGTCATCGCGCGACAGGCAATTGAAGGCAATTTAAAACTGGGAGGTGCGATCGCTGTTCCAGATTCCGAGGATCTGATCGAGGCCGTCAGTCCAGGTGACTTGCGAGCTTCAGGTGCTGTCGGCCCAGATTCTCGCGTTGGTTCGGCATCCACTGCAATTACTCCACCGAGCGAGGTAGGAGGGCTAAACTTAGACATCAAAGCTGACCTTGGACGAGGCGGTTTGTCGAACCTGACGCGCGATGGTGTAATCGTGCCAAGAACCGGACGCATGCTGGAACCGCAACCGATGATGGAGATCGATTCGCAGCGATTCTCGAGGCAAGAAGTGGGCGGTCCATTGGCGGCGGGCAGTAGCATTCCGCTGCCCAAGCCGGCATTCAAGCAACGACTTGATCGCTTGAAGGACAACCAATCGATGGATGACAGCGCCTGGGGTCCGCAGACTGAACAAGCTATTGAGGCAGGGCTCGAATTTCTGGCCAAGAGTCAATCGGAATCGGGCGCATGGCGACTGCAAGATTTTGATACCAAGGTTTTGATTCGTAGCGATACGGCCGCAACCGCTCTATCGTTGCTGTCGTTTCAGGGAGCGGGTTACACCCATCAGCAATACCAATACGCCGCAAATGTTGGCAAAGCGCTCGATTTTTTAGTCAAGAATCAACAAACCAATGGTGACTTGTACAAACCCGAAGATCCCGCCTCCGATCAGAACGCGTGGCTGTACAGTCATGCGATCGCCGCGTTGGCCCTGTGTGAAGCGTATGGAATGACGCAAGATCCTGCTCTGCGTGAACCGGCGCAACAGGCCATCAACTTTATGGTCGCAAGCCAGGATAAGCAGCGCGGGGGTTGGCGTTACCGACCCGGCAACGGCACTGATACGAGCGTTTCGGGTTGGTTCATGATGGCATTTAAGAGCGGTCAACTGGCGGGTTTGGATGTGCCGACTCCGACCTTTGATCGCATCGAAAAGTACTTAGACCAAAGCCAAGTATCGAAGAAAATCCCCTACTTGTATCGCTACAACCCGTTTGCGGCGGACACACCCGAGCAGCGTCACGGTCGCGAACCGACGCCCGTGATGACGAGTGCTGGTCTGCTGATGCGGCTGTATTTCGGATGGCAGCGCAGTCAACCAGAGATGACCGCCGGTGCAGATTATCTACTGCAACATCCTCCCGCACCGGGAACTAAGGATGCTACGCTACGTGACACTTACTATTGGTATTATTCGACCCAAGTGCTCTTCCACATGGGTGGCGATCGCTGGAAGAAATGGAATAGCACGCTGTACCCAATGCTAATTCAAACACAGGTCACGGAGGGTCCGCAAGCGGGTAGCTGGGACCCGTATGAGCCAACGGCGGATTTGTGGGCCAAATATGGCGGTCGCTTGTACGTCACGACGCTGAATCTGCTTTCGCTGGAAGTGAATTACCGCCATTTGCCGCTCTACGATGCAACGGCCAAGTAGCTTTGAATTACACTGAGTTTGCGCCCTCGCAAACTCGTCGCCGAACCCGAAGCGTCAGTATTGAATCCCCGCCTCATAGAATCCCTGCCATGAAAAACTATCTTGCTCTGTTGTTCGTTACCCTCTGTGGGGTGCATTCGACGCTGGGTGCCGAAGGCATCAGCTTTAGTGGCCAAGTTGCTTCGATTTTGGTCGACAACTGCGTAGCCTGTCACGGTGCAAGAAAAGCAGAAGGCGGCTATCGCATCGATACCTTCGAGTATTTGTCAAAGAGCGGCGATTCTGGGTCAGCTCCCATTACAGCTTCGAAAATTGAAGAGAGCGAACTGTGGCGGCGTGTGGTAGCCACGGATGCTTCCGAACGTATGCCTGCCGAGAGTGAACCACTGGCCCCAGAGCAACTTGAGGTGCTCAAGCAATGGATCGTCAACGGGGCGGCATTTGACGGAACGAAGCCCAACGATCCGCTGTATTTGGTCGCTCCGCCAGCAATTTATCCCGACCCACCCGCCAAATACCCTGTGCCCGTGCCAATCACAAGTGTTGCTTTCTCCGCCGATGGTAGTCAAGTGATCTCCGGCGGCTACCATGAGCTGCTTTGCTGGAACACGAGCGACGGAACACTTGTAAGACGAATTAAAAATATCGACCAGCGGGTATATGCAATCGCTGTCAGCCCCGATGGCGCACGCTTGGCGATTGCTTGCGGCAATCCTGGAAAAAACGGTGAAGTGCGATTGGTGGATTATGCGACCGGCGCGGTCCTCACTGTTTGCGGACGAACCTACGATGTGGTGCTGGATGTCGCCTACAGTCCTGATGGCACGCGGCTCGCTGCGAGCGGCGCCGATGGGCTGATACGCGTAATGGATGCAGTGACGGGTACCGTCCAGCAAACGATCGCCAGTCATGCGGATTGGGTCAATTCGCTCGCCTGGAGCGATGATGGCAAGAAGCTGGCTTCAGCCAGTCGCGACAAGTCGGCAAAAGTTTACACGGCGGAGAACGGCGAATTGCTGACGAGCTACGCAGGACATGGGGTTGCAGTAAAAGGCGTTGCGTTTACACCCGATGGAGCAAGCGTGCTGTCAGTCGGCGACGACAAGAAACTGCATCGCTGGGAAATTGAAGGAGCGAAGAAAGTTGCCGAAGTTGCGCTCGGCGGTGAAGGATTCAAACTAGTGCGAGGTTCAGATTTTGTCCTCGCGCCATCGAATGACAAACTGTTGCACCGAATTGACCTCGCCAAAAACCAAGAAACTCTCAAGTTTACAGGGCACGTTGACTGGGTCCTAAGTTCCGCGCTGCACATGAAGAATAATCAAGTCGTCAGCGGCTCGATCGATGGCGTTATTCGGCTATGGAACGCCACCGATGGCGCACTGATTCGCGAGTGGCGCGGTGCACCCTAGTCAACAACGGAGCAATTGTAGCAGTTCATTGATTTCGCGATCGATGTCAGTCGGATCGTCGACCGTCTCGGCGATCACTTCGCGCAGCACTGTTCCGAAACGCATTCGCAAGCGATGCAGTGCAACCTTGACGGTGTTGGCGGAGGAGTTCAATTGACTGCCCAGTTCGTCATACTCTGCCGCTGTAGGTGACTGAGTTAACCAAGGTTGCAGCCTATCGAATAGAGTTTGACGATTGCGTTGGACGTAATCGGTTCGCAAACGATTCTTGGCCTCACCGAGCAGACTGCTGGCCCAACTGCGCATGAACATACGGTCGGGATCGGGTTCGCGGGACTGCAAGGCTAACCAATGGTGTTCGCCGGTTTCGAAGTTCAGTGCCAAAGTCACCGCTTCGCCACCGCGTCGTTCGGAATTCTGCTTCCGATACTGATCAATCAAAAAGCGTTTCCAAGCCGCCAACAGATAGGTGCGAAAACGTCCTTTGGTCGGATCGGCACTGTCGAGCAATTTGCCGTTGATCATACCGCAAAGAAACTCTTGAGTCGCGTCTTCAGCGTCGTGATTGGAAAGCCCTCGGCGTCGACCAGAACTGTAGAGCGGCAACCAATAGCGACGCATGATCTCTTCCAGGGCAGGGCGGGCGTACTGCGAATCGTCTGCGGCCGCTTTCCAGACCAGCGTCCACTGTGTAGTTGCGAATGAGTGATTCGAGTCAGGCAAGTTATAGCTTCCGAGGTCGTTGTCGCTGCTTTAGAGCGTTGGTCTTTGCCACCACACGGAAACAATGATAGTTTATTTATAAAGTCGGAGCGCAGGCGTCGCTTCGTTTTAGTGAGCCGTCGGCGTTAGTCGCGGGTTTCGCAGCAGACGACTCAACCTGCTCGGTGACTGCCAAATGCCAAACGATTCGCGGCCAGCGAACTAGCATTGGAACTCAGTAAACGTTTCGAATAACAGCGGCGCTGATCCGGAAACAAACACGCGGCCGCGACCTCGTCGGCAACCGCAGTGGCGTAAGCTTCCAGCTTGCGATCTTTTCAATTTCTCACTTCGCATACTTGGTGATGAACTCATTCATCGCTACGCGTCCAGAATCGTTCAGGTTAACCAACTCACTGGCTATCGAGCCATGGGTTCGGTCTTTGACTGGCAACCCACGGATGCCTTGGTTTCCAGCGTCCTTCATCAACTCAATAAAGTCATTTGACTTTTGCAAATCATTCTTTTGTAGCCCTCGCAAGAAGTAGGGCGAATTCGTGTTGTCAGCGAACTTAAGCCCGCTGCCCCCAACCCTCAAGAGTGAGGAACGGGTGGCAACTGAAGAATATACTACACCAGTGCCAATCGATCAGAAGGACTTACAAAAGTGTAGAACGGTTGTCCTCAACGTTGTCCTCAACCGTTCTGCCGAAGGGCGACGGTCCGAAGCCGAATCGCATTTTTCCAACAGCTGGAAACGTCCTGGTTTTGAGTGCTCGCACCCGCTGATTCGAATGCTCCCCACCGCGGTTTCTCCCGGTGGAAGCAAAGTGTGGTGGCAAATGACTAACATCGAATCAGGGCGGCGAGCGGTGATGCTCCTTGGCAATTCGCAAATTCGAGCCGCAACCTCCGCTCGCTTGACCCTCGCAACGGCTCCCTGGGGCTATCAACAGTGCCGCCACGCTAGGCACCGCGGGTTGACGACCCGGTAGCCAGCCATCGGGCTCGAATGAACAAGCCCCTAACTACATCTTTCGCGCGATGCACCCAATTGCCACCGATCGTTTGAGTCCCCTCAAGCGATACCTCACCCTCCGACTGCAA
>JANLQO010000245.1:0-2593 GCA_031367855.1 Planctomycetia bacterium
TTTGCGATTTTGATGCTTAATCAGCCGTAACGCTTTAGAGTGCGCCCCGCTTAGGAATAAAATTGAAACATTTATTTACCGGTGGCTTATCAGCCAGAAGGCGTTAGCCTCCGGTTGCGTCTCCAACCGGAGGCTAACGCCTTCCGGCTCATCCAACCAAACCACCGCAACAACTACTACCAGTTCAATCTCCTAAGCGGGACGCTCTCGCTAGCGTCCGGTTTTTTGTACTGTAAACCGGGTACTAACGCACTCCGGTTGATCCCTGTTTACCAATTTGAAACAGCCAAAAAGTTAAGCAGCCGAAATTTTCGCAGCGAAGAAACTAAACTTCCACTTCGAGCTTTTGCAATTCTTCCGGTGTGATCGCAGGAGCGCTCGGTGCACCACCGCGTTGCTTTTGCACTTCAGGGTTCTGAGCCTTGCCAGCCAAAACCGCGTCCGCCAACTGGCCGATGATCAGTTCGATCGAACGAATACCGTCGTCGTTACCAGGAATGGGCAAATCGATCGACTCGGGGTCCGAATCGGTATCGATCAACGCAACTGTGGTGATACCCAATCGCTTGGCTTCACGTATCGCATTTTTTTCTTTGCTCGGGTCAACAATGACCAGGCATTCCGGAATTCGGTTCAGGGTTCGCAGACCGTTCAAGTTGCGATAGATCTTGCGATACTCGCGATTCAACGCCGATTGCATCTTCTTAGAGAACGTATTGATTTCGTCCGTGCTCATGATCTTTTCGAGTTGCTCGAGGCGAGTCAACCGGCTGCGAATCGTACGGAAGTTGGTCAGCGCGCCACCCAACCAACGCTCGGAAACGAATGGCATGCCGCAGCGCATCGATTGCTCTTGAATCGTTTCGGAGGCTTGACGCTTGGTGCCGACGAACAGCACAAGGCTACCGCCTGCCGCAACTTGGTTCAGATACTTCTTGGCTCGCAACAGCCCGCGCAGCGTTTCGCGGATGTCGAGGATGTGGATCGAATTTTTCTTGCCGTAGATGTACGGCGCCATCTTCGGGTTCCAGCGACTAACGCGGTGACCGAAATGGACTCCCGCTTCAACCAACTTCTTTACGAATTCAGCTTCCATCAAACATTCCTTCTAGTCTGTACGCCATGCATTCAGCCAATTTCGAGGCATGCACAGGTTCCGGTAAGTGGCGGAACCTTCGGCTGTTAATCAGACCTAAATAGTGAAAGTACTCCTGGCCATAAGGCGGATTTTGCCCCTAGCCAAGTTTTTGAGCCACCCAACGAATGGCGACCCAATCAGAACCCCAAAGCATACCCAACCCGCCCCAGTTTCGTCAACGCGTGTTTGGAGTGTAGAACGATTGTCCCAATCGTTTTCTGGAGCAATTGGGACAATTGCTCTACACTGCATGCTCTACACTTACTGCATCGCAATTATGGTAAACCCAAGCCACCAACCACCGGAGTCCTGAAAAATGGCAATTAAGTATGGCTGTCTCTTTGCGTCGGTTGTGGCGTGTTTTTGCCTGATCACTCACCCCGCCATTGCTCAGATGAGTGGCAATCGAGCTACGGAGTTGGCGGCTTCCCGCACCATGCCGCCATTATCGGTTTCCGCCGCCAACTCGCATATTGCCATCGAGGGAACTTGCCAAAAGCGAGTCACACCGACTTCCATTAGGTTGATTTGGGCGGTTACGGCCGAAGAGAGGGATGCCGCGGCCTGCCGTAAGTCGACTCAAGCGAAAATTGAAACGACGACGGCTGCATTGGCCACGATCCGCATCGGCAAGGACAAGATCTATGAGGACTTCATATCGGCCATTCCTCGGTTTGAATGGACCGATGGCGAACGAGATACGCTCGTTGAAACTCAAACTGGCTATCGCATGCAAACCAATCTTCATATCGCCGCGGAGACGAACGAACAAGCGATGAAGGTGGTCGAAGCTGCCTTGGGCGCGGGTCTTACCGATTTGATCGGAGTCGATTACGCGGCCGACCTGACACAATCACAAAATGAGGCGCGGTTTGGCGCAATCGCTGCCGCCAAGAGGAAAGCGGAGACAATCCTGACGGCGATCTTCGATGTTCCACCCAAAGCTATCAATGTGCAAGAACGGACCCAAGTCCGTTTTCCAGCTGACATGTACGACTCCTTTGAGAATGTGGCAGCAAATAATCTCGAGACGCGTTTTGACGACCGCCGAAGTCGCGTCTTCGCCTATCGCCCCAAGAATACCTACTACGCCGGCCAGACCAAAGCAGCCGACGACAAGTCCTACGCCCTGCCGATGAAACCAGAGATCATCGTCGAGTCCACTGTGGTAATCTATTACCAATCGCCCTCTACCCGCATTATGGGTGATCCAAAAGACGATTGATCTGTATCGTGCGGGAAATGAGTGGCATGGCCTTCCAGCCTGTGGGCGTAAATTCACAAGCTGGAAGCCTATGCCCCAATTGTGGGTCACATCTGCCGGATGCGACTCTAGAAAGTGGGTCACATCTGCCGGACGCGACTCTAGAAAGTGGGTCGCATCTTCCGGAAGCGACTCTTGAGACCGTGGGTCGCATCTGCCGGATGCGCCCATGGTTATATTCCGAATGCAAA
>JANLQO010000269.1:0-11082 GCA_031367855.1 Planctomycetia bacterium
CGGGCTTGCCAATAACACGACTTTCCGCGGGCGCCGATGATTCCGGAGGCGGCAATCGCAACGAGGGCAATTTCAGCTTGGGCAATCCCAATTTCGGCATTCTCAGCCGAGGCAAGGACGGCATATTCATTTTCGGAATACTTAACTTCGGTACCCAACTGCGTTTCTTGATCGCAGCGGGTTCACCTTCAACACGATTGCTTGACGCTACTGGCTTCTTCATTGGACGTTGCTCTGCTTTCAGTCGCAGTCTCTCGGTCTTGGCCGCCAATTGCTCCGCCGCTCGCAGCGCTTTGTCCGCTTTGCGATCCGCGCTAGTCTTCCCGTCCGCGTTAGGCTTGCTGATGAATCGACTTAGCCATGAACGCTTTGCGGCCAGTTGCCCCTCTGGTTCTTTATTGGCCTCGGCGCGCGCGTCTTTGTTCGAAGCCGGCTTACTGGATCCAGCATTGGGTCCAGCACTGGGGTCTGAGCGACGCGCTTGCGCGAGCGGTCCAGCGACCTGAACACCCGTGCGTTGCTCGGTATTTCGTGGCTCTGCACGTGGCTCCGAACGTGGCTCTGCACGTGGCTCCGATCGCTGATCTCGGTGCGTGTCCCGCGGCTGATCTGCACGTTGCTCGGCACGCAGTTCCTGCGGCCGATCCTTGGCGGATGTCTTGGTGGAGGTTTCTACTGTGCTGGCAGGCTGTTTGCGCTTCATAAAGCTTGGTAAACCAAATCGCCGCGGTGGCTTCTCCTGCGCTTCGCTTTGTTCACTCCGCTTACGGCTCGTTGAACTATTTTCAGCCTCCTCTTCAACCGGTCGGCGCAAACGGAAACTTGGCAATTTAGGCATGGAGGGCATCGACTCCCGCAAGCGCTCTTTCCAAGTTGATGAGACACTCGCGGCCAATCGACCACGCAACAGAAAACGCCGCTGAGCTTCGATATACACCACCCGTAGATAGGATAGCGATGCAAGCCAAATCGAGGTCAAGCCCCCCAACCATAAGGCCGATCGTAACCAAATCCGAAATTGGACACTTAAATCAATCGTCAGCATGTCTTGACTAAGTGCAGCACTCCCAGCCCAAGCCACCAGTCCTACCAACCAAAATACCAAACTCGTCGGGACGGTCTTCAGCTCGCTGCATAGGCGCACGCCCAACATGCCGACGAGGGTCGCCAGTGTAGCTTGCACAACCGCAGGTCCAGACCATCCTAAATTAAGTTGGCTCCAACGATTCAGTGCGTCCCCGAAGATATCAATCACACGGGTTGTCGAGTCCAAACTGCCGATAACACAAGTCGAAACCAGCCAAAACCACAAGCGATAATCGCCGTTGTAATCGTCGAGTTTGTGACGGCGCAATCGAAACGTAAGCACAGTGGATGCAAGGCACAGCAACCACAATTGGCCACTCAGCCAGGCTGCCATGCCGCGCGGATGGCTGGCATCCAACAGCACCGCCAGCGGTTGGCCATACCATTTCAAGTAGCCGTTAACGTAAATCAAGTAATGTGAAAGCAGCAACAGCGCTGGAATCAAGCAACTCGCAAACACCGCCAAGAGATAGGCTCGGCGGCGTACAGGAATCAATTGCACCACACGATGCTGGCACGCTCCACGAACATCCTGGCTATAACCGGCGCTCCGACGACGTAGCGGTTCAGCACGCTCTTCGTCGTCAGAGGTTGAACTTCGACGGGTGCGCGCCCGAGCGGTGGTACTTGAAGCACCTTCATCTTCCGATGACAAACTCTCGCGGAGGATGCGCTTGCGGCGATCCATCCGCGGATCTCGTGATAGCGGCATGGCCGACGAGTCCGGTCAAAAGTAACTCAAACGCAGCTTGCGACCTCGTCGGGGCGCAGCCTTAATCTGCTTCTCTATTCGCAGAATTTGCTTGGTCCTGTCAAGTCGGTATCCTGCTCTTTAGGCCGCAATAAACACATTTCCCCTTGCCCTTATTGCCAATCAACGGCCGTTAACATAATGGCTAGTCCGCTTCTGAATTTTTCCTTTTTGCGTTACCCTGAAGTCCGAAAATCCAACTCGCGAAAGCTGAATCTGGCTACCAAACTCAATTGCAAGATCGCTCACGGAACATCATGTCGCTGCAAAAATCCGCAATCGAAGCGCTTATTCCTCATCGTTCGCCCATGCTCCTAGTAGACGAGGTAATCGAGCAGACCGAGAACAAGATCATTTGCACCAAGCGGTTTTCTGGCGACGAGTTTTTTCTGCAAGGTCATTTCCCAAACTTCCCACTCGTCCCCGGCGTCATCCTCTGCGAATGCGCTCTCCAATCCGGCGCGATTTTGCTCGCTAGCAAAACTCCGCAAGATGGTTCCGTCCCCGTCGCTACCCGGCTCGATGGCGTCAAGTTCAAGCAGATGGTGCGACCAGGCGATTCGATTCGTATCGAAGTCACGCTCAACGAAGTTGTTTCGACCGCTTACTTCATGACCGGCAAAATTACGGTCGATGGTAAACTTGCCGCTCGACTCGAATTCGCCTGCAGTGTCGCTCAGCCCCTATAACTCCTGTGGCACAGTCCGCCCGCCTATGGTATGCAACAGTGTAGCTCAATGAATTCAATAACTCTCGGCTAATGGCATGTTCAATAGCATCACAGTAATTTGGGTTGGTTGCGGTATCCTCGCCGTGTTCATGCTCGTAAAGATGATGCGCCGTCGACAACTGTATTTAATCGACCTATTAAAAAAACATGTTGAGCTTCACGCTACCTGGGCTCGGCGTCGCGATCGCGCCTTGCAAATGGCTGCTAGTGAGCAAGCCGCCGCTGAGCAAAAGAAAGCTAATGTCGTCAAAATCGTCAATGAGCTTGCCAGTCATTCCAGCGAAGCGGCTTAGCTTTGCTTAGACCTGCTGGCCAAGGGCCAAAATACCATGGGATTATTCGATGGGACTTCGCTTGAGCGTCCAGTCCGTTGCGAACAATGCGGCGGCGATCAAAAGCTATGCAAGTGCCCACCACTCACGCAACCCATTGTCGATACGCCGCCCGAGAAACAATCGCTCAAGGTCAGACTCGACAAACGCAAACGCGGCAAACTCGTAACCGTGATCAGTGGCTTCACTTGCGTTACGGCTCAATTGCAACAAACGCTCAGCCACCTGCAAAGCCAATGCGGGGCTGGCGGATCGATCGATGAACGGAACATCGAACTCCAGGGCGATCACACGGCGCGTGTTCCCAAGCTACTCGTCGCACGCGGCTATCGTGTCCAAGGCATAAAGTCTTAGAGGATTTCAAGTTCGAGGTGACGATAGGTTCTAAGATCTTTTCTCACATTGAATTCAAGGTGCGGAAACGCCAGAGTTTTCAACTTGCCGTTTGCTTCTCCTGCGCCGGTAGCCGAACGATTTCGACTCAGATAATTAATCACCAGCAAGGCATCGAGTGGTGTCAAATGAGTATCTCCATTAACGTCAAGGAAAAGCGTGGTTTCGGCTTCGCCTTCGCCGCTGCTGGTAGGCTCGGTTCGACCAGCGTTGAGCGCATTGATGACCATCAATGCATCAAGCGGCGAAACTTGCCCGTCGCCGTTGACGTCCTGCGGCAGTGTTATGTTGGTGAGATTAGCTCCAACAGGCATACTATTGGCCAAAGCCAGTCGAGTGGTCGAGCCCGCGGGGATAGATTCGATAACGACCCACGAAGTCTGTGAAAACTGTGGAAAAACTATTTCTAGGGTGTTGTTATTGCGCACTATCGGAAGCCGTTCAAGAGTGATCGCATCAACAGCGATGGGTTCCGAATTCGGTGCGGTTAGTTGCGGCCAATCTGCAAGTTTGAGGACGGCCCTTATTCCAGCGGGTACGGGTGGTGGCGTTGGATTAACCAACTCAACCGGGATGGGCTCGAAGATGGTACTGCCTTGAACAAAGGTAAAATCATTGGTAATGGCGAGCACAATGCGATGGTCGCTGTTCGGATTTTTTTGCGAGTGCGCCACAGCATAGACGTGCGGCGGCAAACCTAGAAAAGCGATCGGTGTCGGAATCGATCCAATGGAACTTACTATCTGATTCACTCCAAGGCGATAGCTAGCGGCCTGTCCCCAGGGTGTCAGTCCATCGTTTACAACAACGATTCCACCACGATTTCTGAAAGCGTCGATGTTGGCACGTTGCACAGTGCTCAAGCTCGACGTGTTGGGTAGATACAAAACTCGAAACCCTTCAGGAATGCCGTTGGCAAGAATGTCATCGTTAATCACTGAGACAGGACGCCCTAGCTCATGCCCCGCTTGAAAGGCGGCGACTGCGGGAAGTAAGACTTTTTCCCAAGCGAGCTTTGAGTTGGTTCCGAACGAATTTCTCGCAGCCTCTGCGAAGTGTACAGCCATCCATTTTGTAGGCTCTGTACCGGAAATATGGGGCGAAATCTTGTTACCAAGTTCTAGGGCTGCGATCAAATCGTCGCGCGATGCAATACCGGCAACTTGGTTTCCTGGCTGTAAAAGCTCTTCAACGATGTGAACTGCTGCGATCATTCCGTAAGTATTAACTGCCGAAACAAAACTAAGAAGTTGCTCTCTGTTGGGAGTTAAAGAGTGCCAAATATGGGGAAGGCTTTTGGCGGCAATTTCTCGCAACAAGCTCCATCCAAACGCCATGCGTACATCCGCATCGGGTTCATAAAGGGAAGGATTGTTAAAAAATACGCTGTTGTTTTGGCCGCGTTGTGTGGCGAGATTGAATTCGCTTTTGGGGCTGTCGATGGCGGCCAGATCACTGTCCATATCCAAGCGGGTCAGCCCAGGCACGGAGGTGACGCTAATGACAAAATGGAAGTACGGGTATTGTGCCGCGACTGCGTCTTTCCAGCCTTGTAAGGTTTGAGTGACGCGTACAGCTTCGAATTCCAAGAACTTGACATATTGAGCGCTTGAACCAATGGGTGGTGCTGGGATTCCATAGGTTGTTTGAAAATCCTTGGCCAGTTGAGTTCCCCAGCATCCGCCGGCGGGCAGATGCCTGAAATCGAGATAGATTCCACTCGCACCCATGTTCGCAATTTCAAGCAATCGCTGCTTGACGACGAGTCCATAATCGCCAGTCACATCGAGGTAGGCGCCTTTGGTTGGATGCGGCGTAAGCTGGACGCCTGCATAGCTCTTGCAGACCCATTCCGGATGTGACAGAGCGAGGCTTTGCTCGGTTGCGTCCAAGTAATAGCCCATCATGTGCGTGTCGCTGGCAAGGGCTTCGTTGATGTACGACTGGGGTAAGTTCTGTCCTGCGGCGAGTGCTAACCCTTGATTGCTTCTCACCTGCGCATACGTGCTCGTTCCCGAGCCATTGCTGGGCGATTCACTGGGCCACCAAGGATCTTCGTCACCCGATTTGACGTGGCGTGTAAACACATTGGCCCCCATGCTGGCAAGCAAGGCCCCCGCATGGTTGGACTCGTAAGTCGCAAACCAACTTCGCGCTAACCCGAGCCGCTCATCAATTTCGCTCAGGGGAGTATGCGCGTGAACGCGATTCTGATCGAAAAAATCAGATGTTTGCACGTAAGCGTGGGTTGGAATTGTGCGAAAGCTATTCCCGCTTCGTGCGCTTCGCATTTTAATTTGCGCGGCACCCAGGTCGGGCGATAGCTGCGCCACGGATAATGCCACGTCATCCGCACTTGCCAGTGAAAGCGTGAGCATGCCGACATTTTGAAAACCTGAGCCGAAACTGATCCTTCTCGGAACTTGAGTGGTTAGCAGGTCACCCGTTAAAACGATACCTTCACGTTGCACGCCCACTTCGGTTAGCAGAGCAAATTGCACCGGAGTCGAACTCGATTTAATCCATACGGCCAGTCCTTTGGGAGCGCCTTCAGTCTGTAGCGAAAGTTTACGTAGTAAAGCACCTTGCAGCGTGCGAACTTCAATCTCGGCCAATCCAGGGGCAGGATAAGTGAGCGCCACGTTAAGGGGCTCATTTCTAATGGGATCAAATATTTGCTTGAAATCCACCATTGAATTTCCCGTTATGACAAAGTTCGAAACCAACGCGCTAGTAGTTAAATTGAAAGTCTTAACTCGCATTTTTCCGGTACTGGGAACAAGTCCCAAGACAGAAAACGTGGCGGGTGTAGTCAGGGTGTCTTGCGTGACGACGAGCTTCTGAGCCTCGAAGTTCGTGCCTAGACTCATGCTTCCAAGTGATTGCAAAGTCAACGGGTTCGCCCACCAAATCCGATTTGCATAGGGTTTGACGGCCTGTGTACCAAGGATTGCAATTCGCGGTACTTGCGTGGAGCTATTGACGACATCCATGTCCAACGGGATCCAGTTTTTTCCGAAGCTCATCGAAGGTACTGCACCGGCGAGCGTTGGACTATGGAACCAGAGTCTTACTTCGCCCGTCGCGCGATGTACTCCTAGAATTGCAATGGACTCGAGGCCCGCATTTCGATTTAGCGGTTCTAAATCCAAATAGCGAAACTCGGGATCGAGGAGGCGGGTGGATAGAATTTGGCCGTCGTTCGCATTGATAATTGAAACGCTTGAATTCCCTAGTTGATCCCTACCGATGACTGCGTAACCTGGGGTAGCAATGTTTGTCGAATCAACGGTCTTAACGAGTAAGGTTTCATTCGGACTACCGGCAGGTAGCGAGTCCCCCAATGCACTGGAAACTATCGCGGAGTCCGCCGCGCTCGTCGTTCCGTCCCTATTCACATCAAATGCAAGGTTTGTATTCGCGCCAATATTAGTTTCAACTAATGCAAAATCACGGACGGTAACTTCGCCATCGTTATCCACGTCGCCTATGTGGACGTCAAATCGGAAATTCATCTCTCCACCGAGAAACCCATTACCAGAAACTTGGCTTTTGCCGTCTAGCCATTCGCCGTCGAGTCGATTGGCCGCAAGATCGACAACTCGGTCCGATAGAGCTAGCAAGTACTTGCCGCTCGATAATGGCGTTGCAAATTGCCAGACCCCCTTAAACGTGAGCGAATCGTAGCTGAAGGCTAGGATGCTGGGTGAGTGTTTTCCGAGAAGTTGGAGATGCGAAGAGTCTACTTGGACTGGCTCGTCAAAGACGATTGAAATCCTATCGATGGTTGACCATGGGTAGCTTTGTAGTTGGTTTGGTCCAACCAACGCGGGTGCTCCATTTCTGAAGGGCGTGCCCAAAGAACTGGTTGACGAGCCAAGCAAGACTTGCTGAACCCGCGGACCGCGAGTGTCTGCCCCGTCTAAAGCGGAGGCAAAGTTCACTGGCGTAGCGAGTGGCAGATCAACGGTCATCAGCTCGCGCGGAAGAAGTGATTCAAAGCCGAGACGCCTGAATTGCCGTTTGGCTGTGGGGTTTGACTTTCGAGTACTGCCACGTTTCAGCTGCATCGCGCTTCAATCAGCCTTAATCTTAGGTCGGCACGCTCTGAGGCTTTGTGAAGGGCGTGCTAACTTCACTGGAAAATCCACCATCCAAGACGCTGCGCGTGCCACACCGAATTGATATCCTCGTTTAAGGGTGTGACGCAGCGTTAGTTTACTTGGTAAAGGGCTGGGAAGCGAATCAGCGAATGGAAACTCGCGTTGTAAAGGCCCAGTATCGTTGATCGTTTATACGCCAACTTGGAAGTTAATCGACTCGGCAGCATGGGGTGATCGTGAATAGCTTCCAAGGTTTTCTTAGATGCCGACTACGGACGAATCTTCAAAGCATTCCCCCCATTTTTGTTAAGTATGACTAAATTTGCATTTAAAGCTCTTCACGATGCATTCGGAACAGAAATTGCGGTTGACTGGCAAGGATGCTTCGAGCTGTTCGATGCTGTTTCGCGTTTTGATTGAAAGAAGTTAACTATGTTCAAGTCACAATCTCTAATCGCCGTGATGGCCTTTGCCGCGGTCATGCCCATGATCGCTTCTGCCCAACACAAGGAAGATGATGGGATGATGAAGAAATGTGCCCAAGTATGCGCCACTTGCCAAATCGAGTGTGATAGCTGCTTCAGTTATTGTTTGAAGATGGTGGCTGAGGGCAAGGCGGAACACAAGGAAACGGCTCAGCTGTGCGGTGACTGTGCGGAGTGTTGCAAAGCCTGTGCAACGCTGTGCGCACGAAATAGTCCGCTCTCGAAACACATGTTGGAGTGTTGTGCCAAATGTTGTAGCGATTGCGCGACGGCCTGTGAAAAGTTCCCTAAAGACGAACACATGGTGGCCTGTGCCAAGTCCTGCCGCGACTGTGCGAAGAACTGTCTCGATATGTCGAAGCACGGCCACAAGTAAGTCTGGCACACAGCAGCAACTGTTTCGGTTTGATAACGAGAAACAATGCCGATTAAAACCAAGGCAAAAGTACGACGCTGCGCCGCCAACTTGCCGTCGCGCAACGATCAAGTCAGGTGGACTTAGGCGTTCGCTGAAAGATTATGTCGCATACTGCGGCGATTCTTCGTAGTTGGGTCCTTGTTCTGTGAAGGAATCGACAGGCCTCAGCACCTAACAACTTTAACTGGTAGTGGTTGTTGAACCCATTTCACGTTCCCCATTTTGTGTACAGGAAAACATGTAATGTCCTTAAGTTATGCTAAGAAGTCTGTTGTCGGATTGTCAATGCTGTTCGCTCTCATCTCAGTAGGTGCGCAATATAGTTCGGCCCAGGGAATTCGGAGTAAAGTTGAACGAAACAATGGAGGAAGCTTTTGGGAGAACAGTCGCGCATCGCGAGGCATTCAGCATGCTCGAGACTATTCACGCAGCATCCAGCGATACACCACCGAGGTTCCGACGATCAACCCGGCCATTACGAAGTCGGAATCGGAAATGCTCGGACAACAGATTCAAGGTATCCAGCGCGAGATGGTAGTGATTCGCGAAGCCAACGCGAGCAACCCCCAGGTTGTTGAGCAAGTAAAGGGAATTGAAACGAAATTGGTTCAAACAGCGACAACTCAAAAGATGTTGCACGCAGAGTGCTGTAAAGACACGCCCAATGGCAAGGCCTGTGGCGACATGGCCGGGAAGGTCACTAGTACGCTAGATCAAATCGCGAAGGATCATGCAGCGCTGATGAAGGCAATGGGTCACGAACACGGGGCGATGGTTCATCAAGACGCAGCAGGCGATCACAACCACGCGACGAACCCAGAGCCAGCCAAAGGAACCAAATAATCTCGTTAGGTTACATTGGGCTGTTGAGCGTGATCTAAAAAGTCATAGCGTTACGCAGGATAGACATTCTGCCCGTCAAATAGTCGTTTTTCAAACTAGTGCTTTCCGGCCAACGTGAGTTGATCGCCGGATTGCCCTTTTTGGTAAACACAGTGAGGGTGAATTGGAAGTAACTTCTTCGAAACCAATAAATTCTCGCATCTTAAGTTGACTCAGGCCCTCTTGGACCGTCATACTAGCCTTTATCTCAAAAGGGGTCTGACCCTCTCCGGGCATGTTCTTTTGTCAGGGATTTTGCATGCCCTCCAATGGGTCAGACCCCTATTGAGACAAAGCCTAGATCACAGCTGGTTGCTAACAACCCGTGTGCAGCTTTCTAAATGCCCGTTTGCCGCGAGGGAAATTATGAGTCTCACAAAGCGTTCCGCCTTTACTCTAGTTGAAATTTTAGTGTCTATTTCGATTATCGGTTTGTTGGTTGCATTGCTGTTACCGGCAATAGGTGCCGCTCGAGAGGCAGCGCGAAGATTGGATTGCAGCAATCGCCTTCGTCAAATTGGCATTGCGATGAGCAACTACGAATCGGCGTATCGAAAGCTGCCCGCGATGCGACTTGGCAATGCCTCGGCGAATGGACCCTATGCTCGTACAAGCGGGCTGGTCATGATCTTGCCCTTCATTGAGCAGACTGCACTGTTTGAGCGAATGCAAAACTCGATAGTCAATGGGCACGCGAGTTCCCGATCTGCCTCGCCGATAATGTATTGTCCACTCCCAGGCACTAATGGAGCCAGCGGGCAAGAGATCAAGCCGTGGCTTGATAAGCTTTCACTGTTTCGTTGTCCGAGTGATCCCAAAACAGAGTTAGATGAAGAAATGGGGTACTGCAATTACGTTTTTTCGGTCGGCGACACCATCGTTGACAACGCCAATCAAGCCACTCGCGGCCTATTTGAAAGCGGTCGCTTTCGGCGTCTAAGCGACATTACCGATGGCCTTTCCAATACGATCGCGATGAGTGAAGTGCGAGTCGACGCCAAAATGTTTGAATGGATGTCGGATAGCGAGCTGCTGATGCCATGTCGATACTCAGAGCGCAGCCGATGTACGACTTCTGTTTTGCTGAATTCGCCTCCGGCGCAGCCAGCGTTTTTTGGACGGGGACGACGCTGGGTGGATGGAGCCCCAATTTATACCGCGTTCAATACCATCTTGCCTCCAGGCGATGCGAGCGCCAATCATCGCAACGACAGTGACCTTACCTACGGAAATTTTGCTGCGGGTTCCTACCATACGGAGGGAGTAAATTGCTTGATGGGTGACTCGTCGATCAGATTTATTTCGTCGTCCATCCATTGCGGCGATCTATCCATAATCGCTCCCACCGCTGACACAGGCGTAGGGAGCCCTTACGGTGTATGGGGGCAGCTGGGAACCCGATCATGTGGGGAAGTTATGGACCGCAGCCAGTTGGACTAGGCTTTGCGTCAAAAGGTATTATTTGCGAATCAGTTAGTCGTCGCGTTTGAGGGCTTGAACACCCTGCAGCCGTTACAATCAGTAGAGTCAACGCACCGCGGTTTAAGTGATCGACTCATCCGGACGCCGTCACTCAGCAGGCTGAAAGATCGATCGTCGCTCCATCGCGCGCAATATCGACGTTCCAGCCGGTTTGCTGCTTTACTAATTCGAGGAGCTGCTCTGGGCTTCGGGTTCGCCGTGAACGAGGAATGTCTTTCGTGGAGGCTTGGCGAATCCAGAGAGCCATGTCAAGAGTTCCGCTCGATCGGCATGCGCCGACAATCCATGGAGCGTTTCAATATGGGCGCGGACCGGCACATTTTGTCCCTGCATCCGCACGAACTTGGCTCCAGATTGGAGTGACCGGCCGCGAGTACCGGCCTCTTGGAAGCCGGCCAGAAGGACGGTCGCGTGAGGGTC
>JANLQO010000288.1:0-2179 GCA_031367855.1 Planctomycetia bacterium
GGAAGCTTATCCCGTCGCGATGAGTTTATCACGCGACCGTCAACCTGATTCCCCATCCAAGGTTAGCCTAAAACTGCTGATTGGTATCATGCGTGTAATTCCGGACTTCGTCGAATCCGAAATGCAGTCGAAATCCTACGAGGCCGAAAGCTATGGTTTTAAGCAAGCCGTCCAGTGCACTTGGACAGCTCCTCGATCCCAATGGTAATCTCCGCAGTTTATGCCTGGACAGGGATTACGCTCGTGGACGGCGAATGCTCAAAGAGTGGATGGAAACAGGGAAAATCCAATCGCAAACGACCAGCACTTCGAGACCCGTGGCACTGGCAAACTAAAGCCTGCCGCGCCAGGCAATCGGCTGGCGTCCGAGCATCGCGCGAATCATCGCCCACCACTGAAGTACCAGAAACGCAGCCACCGCAATTGGGTTAAGCAGAACACCGATCCAAGATTGTCGGAATTGCAGAGCCGCTAGGGTTCTCGGTAGGTAGCTTAAAATCGTCGCGACGAACAGAATGAAAACTGCCGTCGTGGACCAGCCCCAGTACAGTGCATGGCCGAAAGACAAAATCGGCAGTGTTTGTCCGCCCAGCAAAAACACTGAAAAAATACCGATTAGCCGAGGCTGAGCTATGCCTTCGGTAGCGTTCTTCAACAAGCCGCGAACAACTTGTTGCAGCGAAGTGTACATCCGGCAACTCGCTATGTCCGTCGCGTCAAAAAGATCGGTCACCAAGTTTGCTGAGCGGAACGCGCGAGGCAGCTTGAGGCCATCGTGCCGCGAGCCTTGAATCGCCCTGTGGCCGCCACAGGCAAAGTACGCTGTGCGCTTCGCGATAAACAATTGACCACATCCCGCGCCGAATTCGGGCTTGCGGCTGGCTCGCATTTGATCGAGCGGCAAAAAGCCAAGCAGAACGACGTGCATCAGTGGAATCAACAGCTTTTCACTGAGCGTGCCGGTCACTTGATGCGGAAAACCACTGAGCAAATCGCACGGCGTAGTCGCAAGCTGCTGGGCGATCCGGGGCAACGCGTCGGTAGACATGTGTACGTCGGCATCGAGGAACAGCAACCAATCGTGCTCTGCGGCTTGAGCCAGTTGCCAACAGGCGTGCTGCTTGCCATTCCAGCCATGCGGCAATTCCGCAGATTGCAATAACCTTACACGTTTATCTTGCTCCGCCAATCGCGCGACGATTTCTGCGGTGCGGTCTGTTGAGGCGTCGTCGAGGACGAGGATTTCCAGCGGACGAAAGGGACTCGTGAGCAAGCAATTCAGCGACTCTTCGATTCCGGTCTCCTCGTTTCGGGCTGGAATGAGGACTGAAATACCAGACAGCACCGTAGCAGCGGATGAATTTGCTGCAGGGACACAGCGGAATTGCGGCAGGTTGCGAATGAAGACCACCGCGGGTAGCGCCGCAAGTACGAGTAGGAACAACGCGTAAAGGATGAAAAACATATGCGAAGTTACTTTCCGCGAAGCTTCTGGCCATGTTGAAGATCTAGTTGTTTGCCGGTGATGCGAGCCCACAACCGCCGCCATGCGTCGTAGACTCGCGAAGTACCCGCACCCCCAGAAAGCAACACTTCGAAAGCGGACTCATCGCGAGCAATTGCGGCTTCCGCAAGGCGTTGTTGCGCGTTTCTAAGAGCCGCACGCAAACGCCGTCCCCAATCCGCTTTGCTAGTCGCAGACTCAGACCGAGCCACCAACTGCGGTTGACCGAACCAGACTAAGATTTCGGGCAAACGTTCTTCCCAAAACGTGTACTCGATAGCGATCGGGACAAACCAAGTTCGCGCAGCGTTATTCGCCGAGCGGCGTTGGAGCGAATGCGCCAAATGCGCAATGCCGGGCATGAACTCCGCAGAGTCGTCGCGAGTATCGACAAAACGACCTTCAGGGGTGATCCAGATCGAAGTACCAGGTTGCTCGAGCAAGCATAGGCACACATTCAGAAAGTGCTTCGCGCCCTGTAAGGACTCTTGTTCGACCGGAAAAAAGCCAAGCTTGCTGAATATGCGGTACTTCTCAAGAGCAGAAGCGTCGATGGGCGCATTGAAGGTAAAGCCTGTAAACATGTTCTTGGCTGAATACATGGCGACCAGCGGGTCCCACCATGACGAATGATTTGCGTAAACGACCAGACTATCAGTCGGCTGAATATCGACT
>JANLQO010000291.1:0-14509 GCA_031367855.1 Planctomycetia bacterium
GCATTCAAGCTCGACAGTTCAATTCCTGCCCATCCCCCGCCGCAAGCAACTGCCGTCGAGCCATCGAACGAGACATGAATGTTATTCGGTCCCCAGGCGCCGCGTTCGTCGCCCCAGTTCTTCGAAGGAAAGCTTTCGCATTTTAATGTCGTTGGGTTCATCAGCCAATATTTTTTCGAATTATCGCCGATCATCACAACCGGCCCAAGGGACGCCGCGCCACAGGCTAGCGCGCCAACGCCACCTTCAGGCGTTGCGACCGTCAATTCGAGCTCCAGCTTGGTTAGGTCCCAGCGCTGAATTCGCTTCAGATCCTTGACGCCCACAAACAGTTTCTTTGACCCTGCCGCATAAACAATGTCGCTTGAAGGCATCGGCAAGTACTTTAGCACCTTCGCCTGGCTCACATCAAAAACCGCATGCTGCCGAAGCTTTTTCAAATGAAGTATCAGTAAGCGGCCGCTCCCGCCGACCACGACTTCATCGATCGGCGCGGGAATCTCCACCTCCATCAATCCTCCAAGAATCGTCGGCGGACTGAACACCCCATCTCCCAAAGATCCCGTGGCGCCCGTTATGCTTTCCGCAGGCCGGTTAATCGCTCCCGTCGTCGAGCTTGTCGATGTCAGTCCCAACGCGATGAATTCATCTTGCACCGCCACGGCCTCGGATATCTTCCGAGCTTTCGTGTAATCCGCGATCGCTTGCTTATAGGCTGCCGCCAGTCTTACATTGGCCGCTTCGACCGCCTGATCGGTTGCCTTCTTTGCCGCCAGGACCGCTGGATCCGTCATATCGTCCGCAATGCTCCCCTCCCGCGCCGCCTTGAACTTTGCGCTTTGTAGCGCCTGCACCGAAGCCAAGTCCCCGGCGTCCGCAGCGGCATTCATTTGCACATCAATGGTCGCGACCAGTGTCTTGCGCGCCAATTTGGTTTCTGACTGATGCGTAACTTTCGCCGCTTCGAGCCTACCGGGAATCGAATCCACGGAGCTCATTTCAGGCCCAACCTCAGGCTTGTTAGGTGCCAAGGATGAGATGTTCCACTCCGAAGTTGCCAACGTGAGTGCCTGATCCGCCGACAGCAGCATGGTTGCGAGATCCACTGCGGATTGTTGCACCTGCCCCCGGTAGCTTCGTTTCCCGCCAAGGTCATCTTTCTCATCACACTCCGCCGCTAGCCGATAGGCATCCGAAAGGTTTTGCGCTAGATCATCGATGCGTTTGGCCGCCCGACTGAATTTCGCGAGCGGCATTTTCGGATCCCGAATCGCCGCCGATAGAATCGGTTGCGCCAAGAGCTTGGCTTGCAAATCCGTCCGCGCTGTCGTGGTCACTTGTACCAGATGATCGAGCGTCGCCGTGGGGTCATCCATGCCCTTTTGAGCTGCTGCAAGCTCAGAATCCACCGACCGCACAAACGCAACTCCAGCACGTGCGCATTCCAAAGCCTGTTTCGAAAGTTCGTCCGCAGCGGCTGCTGAAAGATTCAGACTGTAAAGTGGTTTAGTGGCTAGTTCATGGCTAGAAACACCCCGAAAGGCGATCTTCATCCACAAAGCGCTCTGCTCTGTCTCTAATTGTTTCCGGTACGCAAGTAAATCCTCGATTTTGCTCCCAATCTCCGCGGCATCTGTTTCCGCTCGCAGCCTGTTCGCTTCATTGGCCCGGTAGATGTAATCAATCTGCGGGGGTCGCGCTGCAACGGCACCCACCTTAACGCGAACCGTCGAGCCGTCCTCCGGATGGTAATAGAACTTTTCAACCGTCAAACCATAAAATTCTTGCCACAGTACCGGTCCGCCGTCGCGATCATTCTTAAGCCGGGCCTGTTCTGCGACTTCTTCTTTAGCAATCTTCAAGTAACCATTCTTCTTCAGCGACTTGTCCGTCGCTGCGATACTCGACTCAACGGTCGAAAGCTGTACCGTTAGAAATACCAGCCGTTGATCAATTTCATCCCAGTCCGGCTCGGCGGGTTCAGGCGGCTGCCCCGTCGTGCTTCCCGCTATCGCCTCCTGCGGCGCTTCCTCCTGCGCTGCTTCCTGTGCCTTGGCTATCCACGCCAACGTACACAGCAAAACCATCAACGACACCAGTCTGACAGTACCACGCTTGTCGACCAGCATCTTACTGGACTGATCAAGAGTGTAGAACGGTTGTCCCCAACGTTGTCCCCAACCGTTCCGCCGAAGGGCAACGGACCGAAGTTGACGCGCATTTTTCCAACAGATGAAAAAGTTCAAGTGAGTCAGCGCCCTTTCCGGAACGATTGAGGACAATCGTTCTACAATAGTTTTTATCCGCCCAGCATCGAACCAGCTCACTTTTCGAGTACAAGATTCTATCACGGTTAAACTAACAGCGGCAAGACAACCGTCACCTCAACATTGTGGAACGTTGCGTTACAAGACGGCTCAACGAACTCGCTGTTTCGGGATAGACTGGTGTGTCTTGACGGAAGAGGTCTTGGGGCAAAGTAGGGGTGTGTGCTGATGTTGGCTAAACGAGTGATTCCTTGCCTCGATGTGAATGGTGGGCGGGTAGTAAAGGGGACGAATTTCTTAAATCTGCGAGATGCGGGTGATCCGGTGGAGGTGGCTGCGCGCTATGAGCGCGAGGGGGCGGATGAACTGGTTTTTCTAGATATCACGGCAAGCCATGAGCAGCGGCAAATCATGCTGGACGTGGTTAGGCGGACTGCGGAGCAAGTTTTCATGCCGCTGACGGTCGGGGGTGGGATTCGGACGCTGGAGGATATTCGGGCATTGCTGCAAGCCGGATGTGACAAGGTTTCGATCAACACGGCGGCCTGCAAGGACCCGGATTTCGTAGCCCGGGCTGCGGATCGGTTTGGCAGCCAGTGCATCGTGGTGAACATCGATCCCAAACGTGTGCAACATAACGGCCGCGAAATTTGGGAGGTTCATATCCACGGCGGGCGAACTCCTACAGGGCTAGAAGCCGTATCATGGGCAGAGCGGATCGAGAAATTGGGGGCGGGCGAGATCGTTTTAACGAGTATGGATTGCGACGGTACTTGCGATGGATACGATTTGGAAATCACAGCCGCGGTTAGCTCTGCGGTGGGGATTCCGGTGGTTGCGAGCGGTGGTGCGGGTTGTCCGGACCACCTGGCAGATGCAATTCTGATCGGCAAAGCGGATGCGGCATTGGCGGCGAGCATTTTTCACTTCGGTCAGTATACAATAGAGGAGACGAAGCGGATTATGGCAGGACGCGGGATTCCGGTTCGGATCTAGCAGGTTGGGAGCAATCTCCTGCCCGATAAGTTGCAAGATTTTTGAAAGTCTCTGGAGCAAGAAACACACATGGCTGAAGGAAACGGATCGCCCGTATCGGACCCCTCGTTAGACCGCTTAGTTGGCAATCTGCTCAAGGAGCGCGTCGAACTGGAGGTGGACAAGATGTTCCGGGCGCTGGTAAAGCTCAAGGGGAGCGACTTGCACTTGAAGGTGGGGCGTCCGCCAATCGTGCGCGTCAATGGCGACTTAAAACCGCTGAACCGGCCGCCGATCGAGAACGAGGAGATGGTCCGCTTGCTGGTGCCGATGATGGACGAGCGGGCGCGACGTTACTTCGAAGAAGAAGGGGGTGCCGACTTTGCGTATGTGGTTGATGTCGATGGAGTGAGCTGGCGTTTCCGCGTGAACATGCTTAAGCAATTGGGCAAGATCGGTTTGGTCGCTCGCCGCGTGAACAACTACATCCCACCCTTTGAAGGCTTGTACCTGCCGCCCGCAATGGAAACACTCTGTCACTTCGACCAGGGGATGGTTCTGTTGGCCGGAGTTACCGGTTCAGGTAAAAGTACGACCATCGGATCGATGCTGAATTACATCAATTCGATCTACAGCAAACACATTCTCACGCTCGAAGATCCGATTGAATTTGTATTCACAGAAGATAAGTGCTTAATCAATCAGCGCGAAATGGGCATGGACGTCAAGAACTTTGAAATCGGTATGAAGCATGCTGTACGCGAAGACCCGGATATTATTCTAGTGGGTGAGTTGCGTGACGAAGAAACGTTTATGACGGCCATCCATGCGGCCGAAACAGGTCACTTGGTGTTTGGTACGATCCACGCCTCCAGTGCTCCGACGACCATCGGTCGTATTTTGGACTTGTTCCCGGAAGAAATGCACGGCGCAATTCGAAGTGCGATTGCCTTCAACATGAAGGGCATTGTGGCTCAGAAATTGTTGCGTTCGATCAAGCCTGGTGTCGGCCGGGTGCCGACAGTTGAAATCATGACGATGACGCCGATGGTGCAAAAGCTGATTCTGGAAGGCAAAGATTCAAAATTGCCCGATGCAATCCGCATCGGAATCGCCGAAGGCATGCAAGACTTTACCATGAGTCTAAAGGAATTGATCGACAAGGAACTGATCGACCGTCCGACCGCCTTCGAAGTCGCGCCGAACAAGGATGCATTAAAGATGGCGCTCAAGGGTATTCAAGTCAGCCAGCCCGGTATCATATAAGCAGCAAGTTACGAGTGGCGAGCTGCAGTTGGTTTCTAAAATTGATTTCACGATCCCGGTAAACCGTTTATGATTCGAAAAAAAAAGCCGAGTGGTTCTCCCGTTAGGGGCCAAGAGTTGCAACTGCCACCGATGGAATTCAAGCCACCTGTTGCGGATCGACAGATCCAGCAGGGCATCTTGATTTCATGTCGCGCGATTGAGCATTACCCAGTAGTGGTCATGCTGTTGGCTCAGGCGCTATCGGTGCGGGCGGATCAAGTTTTACTAGACTGCACAGCTCAAGGGGTCTCCGTTCGCTGCCGTGTCGATGGCCTGTGGGAGAACATGCCCCCCATGGATCGACCGACCGGCGATGGTGTAATGATTGTGCTTAAGCGCCTTTGCAACTTGAATCCGACCGATCGTCGATCCCGTCAAACAGCCAAACTTGCTGTGGGACACGTGGGCGATTGGGTCCTCGAGCTTACTAGCCAGGGTGTTCCGACCGGCGAGCGCGCCGTCATGCGTATCGATCCTAAGAAGCCGATTCTCAAAACACTTAGCGATTTGGGAATGCGCGAAAAACTCCAAGAGCAATTGAAAGCGTTGCTTAATGGAGACGATGCGTTGTTTATGTTCAGTTCACCACCCGGGCACGGCTTGCCGACACTCTGGCGCGTGGGACTCGAATCGGCCGATCGCTTTATTCGCGATTTTCATAGCATCGAAGATGTCGCAACGGCAGAGCCTGAACTCATTAACGTTGGTCCGCATCACTTCAATCGAGCGGCCGGCGAAACGCCGATGACTGTGCTAAAGAGCCTGCTGCTCAAGCAACCAGACGTTTTGGTTATTCCTGATTTTGTGGATATCAACACCGTCGAAGTCGTTTGCGATCAGATCATTGACCAGCATCGCTTTGGCATCACTCGCATGGTCGCTGGCTCTTCGGTCGAAGCGCTACTTAAGCTACTCGCGGCCTATCCCACGGAAACGAAACGCTTGTCCAGGATAGTTTCAGGTGTGATCAATCAACGATTGGTGCGGAGATTGTGTGATAAGTGCAAGCAAGCATTTCCGCCATCGCCGCAGTTACTTCAGAAACTAGGTATACCGCCGGGCCGCGTCAGCGCGCTCTATCAACCTTTCGTTCCACCTCCGCCGGAACAGCGCGTAGACGCCAAAGGGAACCCAATAGAAATCGAGATCTGTACCAAGTGCAATGGGCGCGGATATTATGGTCGAATGGCGATTTTCGAATTACTGGTCATCCATGAAGAGATTCGCAAAGCTCTGCTCGCAAAACCTACCGTTGAATCCGTACTGCAAGTCGCTCGCAAGCAGGGCTTTTTGACGATTCAAGAAGAAGGGGTGTTAGCCGTCGCGACCGGAGCTACGAGTTTGCAAGAACTGCAACGTGTATTGGCTCCACCCAAGGCTTAGAGCCTCGAAGCTTGGAGCCTCGAAAAAGGGGTCTGAACTTTTGGGAGCGCGCCGGAGAGTGTGAGTCCCCTTTCGGTCAGGCTCTAAGTTTCTGCTGGCTGGGAGCCAATGCCAAAACTTGATACTTATGCCTCATTCCTCAAGGACTTAATACGATGTCTGCTGTTCAAATTCCCAATCGTCCTGTATTCAATTCGCTAGAACCCGGTCTCGATACAGACCTGACGCCGCCGGTGAGTGGATTGGCAATTGTTGCCACAATACTGGGCATTGCTTCGCTGTCGGCTGCATTGTCGGTCAACGCTGTCCCTTTTGCCATCGCGGTGGCGGTGCTTTGTGCCGTCCTGACGTGGAGACTTTCTGGAGATTCGACGGTCAGTGGACTGCGACTCGCCCAAACGGGATTGTGCTGTTCAGTAGTGGGTGCTACTTGGGGCCTCACGGCAAAAAACGTGACGGAAGCTTATTATTATTCTCAAGCCGCTGAACACGCGAAAGTATTTCTGCAGACTCTTTCCGCTGGCAAAAAGTTTGATGCATTCGAACTGATGCAGCCCGAACCGAGCCGCCAAGTAACTGGTACGGATATTGAAGCCCACTACAACGGGCTAATTTCCGCTTCCTTGCCGGTGAGAACGGAGATGTCGATGCCAGAAGATATGCCCTCTGGCGAAACAATGAAGAACTCGCGTGCGAAAGAGGAACTCGAGGAGTTCTTAGGCACCGCGAGCACAAAAGAAGTTATGTCGCACGGCCAGGGCGCCAAGTGGGAGTTTGTGCGCGGGGCGGGAGTGGCGCGTATGAGTAACAACGTGAATCGAATTTCAGTTGTAATGGTTGATAAGTCGAATCCAGCCAAGAAGTATTCAGTGGAGTTGAATCGAGTCGTAGGTGGTGTTGCCCGAGATTCGGGAATGCCCCCAGTAGCGATTTGGGACATCGATAGGACAAAATTGGTCAAGGAATAGTGCCGAAATGGCACGTTGTCTGATTAGTTTCGGTGCGAATATCGGCGACCCATGGATGACCATTCAGGCCGCCGCCGCGAGGCTGCGCGACCACTTGTGTACCCAACCCTGCAATGGTCCTTCCAACTTCCCAGCGTTTCAATTAAGTCGTTTTTTTCGTACGCCGCCAGTGGGTGGGCCAACGGGTCAACCGCCGTTTATTAATGCAGTTGCTGCAATCCACACCCCAGCAACTCCGTGGGAAGTCTGGAATTGCATTCGAAATGTTGAGAAGGAATTTGGGCGTGTGCGCAATTTGCGCTGGGAAGCACGTCGTATCGACCTTGACATATTGCTGCATGACGAAGTCCGAATTTGGACACCGCACTTGAAGATTCCGCATCCCCGCATGTGTATGCGGCGCTTTATTCTGTTGCCTGCCGCTGATGTAGCGCGCGATTGGCTAGATCCGGTTTCGGGCATGACCATCGGACAGCTGGCTGAAAATGTGAGACATGGGCCAAGCAATTTCGTGCTGCTGGGTGAAGCGTCGAGTAAACCGGCAAGTATGCTTGCCGAAGTCGCGCGCCGTAGCGGCGCTCAATGGCGGTCAGGCACGGAGCAGACCATTCCCTCAGATCGTTGGGACCAAGGTCGATGGGTCTCAGTGCGGACGATATTGCCTGGACAACTAGCTGTAGCGAACTTTGCGGCGATGCGTGCAGAATTGCCTCAAACCAAGCTCTTGGTCGTTCTTGCCCCGCCGGTACCCTCTGCAGACATTGTCTGGGAAGACTACCATCGCACATTGGCCAGCAACTTAGGATTACTAGCCGATACGGCGGGCCCTAGCGCAGCGTCGAGTGTAAGTGGTCCGCAATATCTGCTCGCCAACGATGATCCCGACTGGTCAGTTCAAGAGTTGATCGCTGCGCTCGAAGCTATGGATTGCCCCATCGAATCTTTGTAGATCGTCGAACCTAGGCCCAGTCGAGCGGGCTGTGCCAGGCATGGAACAAGTCGTGCCAGGATTGGTTGATCAGTAGATCGTTGTGGTGAGTTGCAACGACGTTCGGCGTGCTCAGGACTTGGCCGAGTTGAACTAGCGGCAAGCCTGCAAACAATCTTTCGACTTCGGCTTTGGCTGCGGGTTCAACCTCGATGACGAAGCGTGTATTGGACTCAGAAAAAAGCAATTCGGTGGCGGTCAGTCGATCGCGGGCTGCGGCATCGGCTAGGTTGACTTCGAGACCAAGTTCGCCAGCGAAAGACATTTCGGCAAGCGCGGTTGCGAGTCCGCCTTCGCTGAGATCGTGGCAGGATCGCACCAGACGCTGCGCAATGGCGGCATGCATCGTGTGGAAGATCTCTTTGGCGACGTCCAATCGCACTTTTGGGACTTGTCCCCCGAATTGCTTGAGCACTTGGAAAAAATGCGATCCGCCGAATTCACGAAAGGTCGTGCCGACTAAGTAAAGTAGATTGCCGGGTTGCTTGAGGTCCATGGTGACACAATTGGCGACATCGTCGACTTGGCCCATCGCACTGATAAGCAGTGAAGATGGAATAGCGATCGATTGCTTCTCACCATTGTTGTCGACCCAAGTGAATTCGTTGTTCAGGCTGTCCTTACCGCTGATGAAAGGTGTCTGCCAAGCGATTGCCACGTCGTGACAAGCGAGAGCGGCGCGGACGAGAGTCCCAAGGGTTTCGGGCCGGTCGGTATTGCCCCAGCAGAAGTTGTCGAGGATCGCCAGTCGCTTGGGATCGGCGCCGACGGCGATGGCGTTTCGCACGGCTTCGTCGATTGCGCTCGCGGCCATATGGTACGGATCGTAGTCGCCAAAATTTGGGTTCATGCCACAACTAATTACTACACCGCGGCGACTGTTCAAACGCGGGCGGACAACAGCGGCGTCCCCTGGACCGGAGCACGAGGGACCAACCAGCGGTTTTATGGCGCTGCCTGATTGGACTTCGTGATCGTATTGGCGAATGATCCAATGTTTGCTGGCGACATTGAGTGAACCGAGGATTTGTTTAAGAGCGGCTTCGGTGGCCGCTTGATCGAGTACCGGAGCGGGAGTGTCAATAGTTGCTGGAGGCGAGTACGTCGCGCTGCGAATCACGGGAGGTCGACCGCCGTGTAAGAACTCCATGGATAGCACGCCAACTTCCTGTCCGTCGTACATCAATCGCAGATTTCCGGTCGGTACGAATTGGCCGATCACTGTCGCTTCAACGCCTTCGGATTGGCATAGTTTTTGAAGCCGCTCGAGATTGGCGGGCGAGACGGACATAACCATCCGCTCTTGAGCTTCGCTGATCCAGATCTCGGTGTAGCTGAGTCCTTCATATTTCAGCGGAGCGCGCTCGAGCCAAACTTCGGCACCGATGGCTTCGCCCATCTCGCCTACGGCACTGCTGAATCCGCCTGCACCGCAATCGGTAACTGCGGTGTAAAGGCCTTCATCACGAGCTTGCAGCAGCACGTCTAGGACCATCTTTTCGGTAACAGCGTTGCCAATCTGCACGGAGCCACCCGAGATCGATTCACTGCTACTGGTCAACTCGGCAGAACTAAAGGTTGCCCCATGGATACCGTCACGACCTGTACGTCCACCGAGGGCAACAATCCAATCGCCAGCTAGCGGACATTTTTCGGCTTTGTCAACTGGCAGCAGACCGGCGTTGCCGCAATAAACCAAAGGGTTGCCCAGATAGCGACGATCGAAGTAAACCGCACCGTTAACGGTTGGAATACCCATACGATTGCCGTAGTCGCGCACGCCAGCCACGACACCCTTCATGACGCGCCGCGGGTGGAGTACGCCAGGCGGCAAGCTGGCCGGATCGGTATCCGGCGGTGCAAAGCAGAACACGTCGGTGTTACAAAACGGTTTCGCACCCAGGCCCGTGCCGAGCGGATCGCGAATGACGCCGCCGATGCCTGTGTTCGCGCCGCCATAGGGTTCGATGGCGCTCGGATGATTGTGCGTTTCCACTTTGAAGACTACGTGATATTCTTCATCGAACTTTACAACGCCCGCATTGTCTTTGAAAACGCTGACGCACCAATCGTCTTTGCCCAGTTGGCCACGAATGGTCTGGGTCGCTTGAAAAATAGTCTCTTTCAGCATGTTTTTGAATTGACGCTCACCATTTTCATCGCTGTAAGCGATCCGACCGGCAAGTGTCTTGTGGCTGCAATGCTCGCTCCAAGTCTGCGCGATAGTCTCGAGTTCGATATCTGTTGGATCGCGCTGGAGGGACTGGAAGTGACGTTGAATAGTCTGCATTTCGGCCAGCGATAAATACAATTGGCCGGTGCGGCTAAGCGCCACAAGTTGATCGTCGCTCAGCTGACGAATGCTAACTTTGACGAGCTGGAATTCATAGGCGTTGCCGACATCGATGCGCTCGAGGTTCAGCGGGCCGACGATAACCCGCTCGATCGAATCGTTTGACAGCAACTTTTGGCAAATACGATTCAGCGAAGCGGGTTCCAGATTGCTGAACCAGTACTTACGAAACGTGGTCACTTGCTCGACGGGCAAGCTCATGTCTTGCAGGGCTTGCAAGGTGCTGAGCGCGACCGGATCCATGACACCAGGCTTCAGTAACACATGTACAAGTTGCGAAAGACCGCCACGACCGTTCTGCAACTGCGGATCACCAACTCGAGCGACTGTCGTGGATTCGGTGATCGCGTCTGCGAGCAAACGAGTTGCTGATTGGGCGTGCGTTTCGGTCAATTCGCCCTGCAACAGAAAGCCGTGTGCGGCAGCGACAATAAGGTTCGCATCGAGCCCGAGGTCGCGCGCTTCGGAGGCGACATTCTTGCCTGACGTATCAACTTGGCCAACTGCTGGATGGACATCAATTTCCCAAAGCGTCACGTTTCTGTTTTCCCTCTAACAAGAGTTCTTGAAGTTTATGTCCGTCGCCGGATCGCAGTGTTGCCAACCACCGCTGCAGGTCAGCAGCAAATTCTTCGAGCACCGCGACGACGGGTTGCCGATTCTCTTCCAAAATTTGTCGCCACAGGTCCGCTCCACCGCTGGCTACACGAGTTGTATCGCACCAACCCGTTGCTGCCAGGGGGAGCAACTCCGTCGGCGTGGCAGCAGCGAGCGCAGAAGCGAGAATGTGAGGTAAATGGCTGGTGCGCGCTACAGCCGAGTCGTGCTCGGAGGGCGTCATTTGCAGCGTGCGTGCGCCCAGGGCTTGCCAAAGTTGCTCAATGGTTTGGATGCGTTCCCTGTCGGAGTTGTGGTCTGGCGTGATGATTACCAGTTTGCGTTCGAGCAAAGTTTCACGCGCGTATTCAACACCGTTTTTCTCGCTGCCAGCCAGTGGATGTGAGCCGATGAAGTTTGCCGACGCGGGGGACTGTGCGATGGTTTCGACAATCGTTCGTTTGGTGCTGCCAACATCCGTTATCAGGCCGCCGTTGGGCATCGAGGCAAAACACAGCTGTGCAAAATTGCACACGCTTTGAACGGGAGTACAGATGATCGCCAGGTCGGCACTGCGGCAGGCTTCATCGAGCGACGCAGTGCTGGAGTCAATGGCGCCTCGGCTTATCGCAGCCTCAAGTGAATTGCCACGGGGACTGTAGCCGAGCACATGGTTGGCGAGTCCTCTGGAACGCAGCGCCATCCCAATCGAACCACCTAGCAGTCCAACCCCAACAATTACCACTCGATCAAACTGTTTCACAAATTACCTTTCATCGAGCGGTGAGTTCCGCGCCGCTCCGCCGTCGCGATGCGTGGAAGTTAGCTTGCCTGGGTGATTGCGGAGGTAATCACGCTGGCGGAAAGTCGCGATACTCTGTGGTTGCTTCACACTGACCTAGAATCATAGCCGAATCGCGCGCGTTATCTCAGTACAGGTTGGTAAAATCTGTCAGATCGTGGGGGCGAATTCTGCTAACTTGCGAGCCAACTGCTGGGAATCTGTAACGGTCAATTGTCCGAGCGTTAGAGTACGGTTAAACTGCTATTTTCCGCCACGAGTGCTTCGGAGCCAACTGATGACAACGACCGTGAAACCCGCTAGTTCCCCATCAACTGTGGGCAAATTGATCCTGGACGGAAAAGAAATGGAACTCCCGGTGGTCGTCGGGACAGAAAATGAGCGCGGGCTGGATATTTCAAATCTGCTCAAGCAGACCGGGCATATCACGCTCGATGAGGGCTTTGTCAACACCGGCAGTACCACGAGCGCGATCACCTATCTCGATGGTGACGTTGGGATTTTGCGATATCGTGGCTACCCGATTGAAGAGATTGCCGAGCATTGCGATTTCGTTGAGACCTCGTATTTGTTGATCTACGGCAAGTTGCCGACCGCGACTGAGTTGGCGAATTTTCGTGAATCGATTCGCCGTCATACGATGATTCATGAAGACATGCGATCGTTCTACAATGGATTTCCGAAAGATGCTCATCCCATGGCGATTCTGTCATCGGTGGTGGGTGCGCTCTCGACGTTTTATCAAGATTCCCTTGACCCGCACGATCCCGGTCAAGTGGAAGTATCCATTCATCGCCTGTTGGCAAAATTGCCGACGATTGCCGCGTACAGTTACAAAAAATCGTTTGGCCAGCCATTTATGTACCCGCGTAACGAATTAAGTTACTGCGAGAACTTTCTGAGACTGATGTTTGCAGTTCCGTCCGAAGAGTACGAGCCGGATCCTGATTTTGTGGAAGCGTTGAATTTGTTGCTAATTGTTCACGCGGATCACGAACAGAATTGCAGCACTTCGACAGTTCGCATGGTGGGTTCGTCGAACGCCAACTTGTTCGCCTCCATCTCAGCTGGTATTTGCGCATTGTGGGGTCCTTTGCATGGCGGAGCGAATGAAGCGTGTGTGAACATGTTGCAAAACATTGCCGCCGATGGTGGCAACGTGCAGAAGTACGTTGACATGGCCAAGGACAAGTCGTCCAACTTCCGATTAATGGGCTTTGGTCATCGCGTTTATAAAAACTACGACCCTCGCGCGAAGATTATAAAAAAAGCTTGCGATAAGTTGCTGGCCAAACTGCACCTGGACGATCCCTTGTTCGAAGTCGCGCAAAAACTGGAAGAAGTGGCCCTCAAGGATTCCTATTTCGTCGAGCGGAAGTTGTATCCCAACGTTGATTTTTACTCGGGCATCATCTATCGCGCGATGGGCCTGCCGGTTCAGATGTTTACGGTGCTGTTTGCGATCGGCCGATTGCCAGGCTGGATCGCTCACTGGGTCGAGATGCATCAATCGCCGACGAAGCGCATCGGTCGCCCCCGGCAGATTTATACGGGCCCTACCAAACGGGCACTGATTCCAATGGATCAGCGAAAGTAGGCGCATACGATACAAGCGAGTAGTCTCATCAGCTAACGGTCTAACCTGTGAAGCTACGCCATGTCATCGATCATCGAAGAAGCCATTGAAATGCTCGCTGAGCCGCTGGCGCAACCCGTCGAGCAGCTCAGTTTATTGCGACAGTCGTTGCTGTTCGCTGAACTGTCGAAAGTGTCTTACTATCGGCCGGATATCGTGAACGCAGCGTTGTCTGCGGCTGGGTTTGAGAAAATTGAGTTTTTTGACCGCGACGGCGCTCAGGCTTATATCTTCGAACATCAATACGATTGCATCGTAGTTTGCCGCGGTACTGAACCCAACGAGTGGAACGACATCAAGGCAGACGTTAATGCGCTGACCGTGCTAGCCGAAACGGCCGGCCGGGTGCATCGCGGATTCAAACGCGAGGTCGACGATCTCTGGCCGCGACTCGAACGCGCGCTAAAGAACAACGAAAAACCGCTTTGGTTCGCCGGCCATTCGCTGGGCGGTGCGATGGCGACGATCAGTGCCGGGCGCTGCAAACTGGCTGAGATACCATCCAATCCAGCAGGGCTGTTTACTTACGGTAGTCCGCGTGTCGGCACAAAGCGGTATATCAACTACGTAAGAATTCCGCATTATCGTTGGGTCAATAATAACGATATTGTAGCCCGCGTCCCGCCCGCATGGATGGGTTACAGCCACAGCGGTCGCGAGCTTTACTTCAACGCGTTTGGGCGATTGCGAAAGTATTCAACTCTGCGTCGCTTCCGCGATAGCTGGTACGGATTCCTACTCTCGTTGCGGAAGTTCAAAATTGATCATTTGATTGACCACTCGATGACATGCTACTTAGAGAACATTAAACGCGCAATCGACGATGAGGCGGTTGGACGAATCAAGCCACAGTTAAAAAGTACTTCTGCGATGTAGGTCGAATTTTCCAAACTTCTCGGCCAACGCCGTCAATTTAGTCTTGTTCACCGAGGTATCGCTTTCGATTAACCGGTAGCCAGCGACGACGAGGACTGCCGTTTATGCCAACGATACTCTCGGATGAGTTGATCCATGCTGCGAAATCCAACATTAGGACCGTCATGCGATGGTCAACTCGAATTCGAGTCGCAACATCCCTGACGACCAAGGGCAACAAGTGACTGCACCAGAGCCCCTAGTATCTAACGTGCCGTCACCTTTAGCAATTACAGTTGGCACTGCTGGAAGCCGGTTGCAACGGATTCTGGCACAGCTATGCAGGTCCTAAATGCCCCCGGAGACATTACGAACTC
>JANLQO010000329.1:0-6608 GCA_031367855.1 Planctomycetia bacterium
CAGCATCATGCAGCGTCATGCCAGTCGCAATGCCCTGTACATGCGCTACGACGCCCGCGAAGGCCTTTCACTAACACGAATTCACAAACGCACGAGTGGTTAACTGGAAAGCGCTTTGGTGCGTTGGAGCCCAAACTTCAGAGACCGTCCGGTTCAGATTACGAAGTCTTTCTTGATTCGCAGGTAATAACGGGAGGGCGACGCTCCCAATGTTACTCACTTTAGGCACGTATGTCCGTCACTCCGAGGCTGTGATTTTTTGTAGGCGAGTCGCTCCGCGACTCGTCGAAACCAGCGAAAATGAACGAATTCGATCAAGCAATGATGGCGAGTCGCAGAGCGACTCGGCCACGTTTGCCAAAAAAATCACAGCCTCTCCGAGACGGACACCGCGATTTTATCGCGGTTATTGCGAGTCTCGGAGAGACTCGCCTACGTGATGTCACGCTGTCAATTTAGGGCCATAAAACACCGGCTCACCACCGACCCAAGGTCGACCCAAAGTCGGTGGTGACGAAGAAAAAATTCCTGCTACACGTTGTCTGCTGCGGGGCAGACGAAGCCTTCGCGGTACTCGCGAGTTAACAGGCGGTTGGCGTCGGCATTGTTGGTGAAGACCTCCTTAGCGGGATCGAAAGCCAACTGTGGACCAAGCGACAACTGGTACTTATCGAGATTAACATCGTTCTTTTTGAGATGAGCGACTGTTCGTTCGAGCGTCTTGGCGTTGTCATCGAAGGACTTTACTTTTGCCAGAGTATTTCCTAGGTCAGTCACCGAAACAGGATTCTTTTCGCCTAGGTAATAGGAAATGTTGCCCAAGTGGCTGATCGCGGCTGACAAATGGCCTTCGCGCACATCGGCGTTCAGCACTTTCATGTCGCGCTTTTGGCAAGCTTCAATGAAATTGCCAAAATGATCGCCACCGCCTCGGAATTCCTTGATGATGTTGAAGTCCTTGTCGAAAGCGATGCAATGGGTGTACTCTTTCTGTAGTACGTAACCGTTGGCACCGTAAAAGACTACGCCGACTTTGTTACCTTCTTTCGAATCGAATAGACGGTTCAATTCTTCGTCAGCGGAATCATTGACACCCAGGCCGCGAGTTTCAAAGACCATGCACTTATTGCCAAAATCGTAAATGGAAACTTCGGTGTTGGCTGTATCGCCCGCATCGACGTATTTTTCATCTTTGCGTTCGGCTTGGTACCCCAAGCGCCCGCCATAAGTGATGACCGATGATGGATGGGTGTCGACGCCGAGTCCCCAGCGAGCGATATCGGTTTGATGCGGGCCTTGATTGCCAGAGTCGCCATTGCCGTAATGGCGTTGCCAGTGCCAATCGTAGTGAAATTTCTTGCGAGTCAGTTTCGGATCGGTGTAGGGCGCAGGACCGCTCCAGAGATTGAAGTCTACTTGATCAGGGATCTCGTAGTTGCCGAGTTCGCCGATCGACGCGCGACGTTTGTAGCACAGCGCGCGAGCCAATTTGACTTCACCGATACCTCCGCTGTGAATAAACTCCATCGCTTCTCGGACGGCCTTGCTGCTGCGGCATTGAGTTCCGACTTGGCACATGCGTCCGTATTTACGAGCGGTTGCGATGAGGGCGGCCCCTTCGGCAATATTGTGGCACACGGGCTTCTCGATATAAGCATCTTTCCCGGCTTGCATGGCCCACACGCCCGCTAGGGCATGCCAATGGTTCGGAGTTGCGACGGTGATCATGTCGATCGATTTGTCTTCGAGCAGCTTGCGAATGTCGCGCTCGTAGGCTGGCTTTTTACCCTTTCGCGCCTTCTCGATCCCTTCGCATCTATTTTGGCCAACGCCTTCATCGACATCGCAAATATGCGTCACTTCGACATTGCTGTTTCCCAGCATACCGCTGATATGTTCGCCACCGCGGCCGTTCACGCCTACAATGGCAACATGCAGTTTGGAATTCGGCGAAGTCGATTGCGCCTGATCCTGACCCGAGGCGTGGACGAAGCGAGCGTGACCTGCGGCAGCAACCGAGGCGGTGGCAATGGCGGTCGTTGTCAGGAAGCCGCGACGTGTTTGGTTGGGCACGATTCTGTCTCCAAGAGCTTATGGGAAATTGTATGTTGGTCAAATTGAATCAAAACCGCGAATTATACTTGCGATCGAAGAACTGCACATAATAGCTAATAGCGTCGCCGTAAGCCACTATCGAATGCTAAGGGCGGCAACGCGACCAAAAACCCTTTAGACCTACAGCCAGATGAACAAGCAGGCACGTGCGGCAATCGTCCGCGAGCGACTCACCGAACTCTACCCGCAACCGGCGATCCCGTTGGACCACATCGATCCCTATTCGTTGATGGTAGCGGTGCTTTTGAGTGCCCAGTGCACGGACAAAATGGTCAACAAGGTCACCCCGCAGCTGTGGAAGCTGGCGGATAATCCGCTTGCGATGAGTCAGCGGACTTCGGAAGAAATTCTGTCAGTGATTCGGCCTCTAGGTTTGGCTCCGCAAAAATCCAAGGCAATTCGCGGCTTGTCGGAAATCTTGGTGGACCAATATAGTGGCAAAGTTCCGGAATCCATGGAGGAACTTGAAAAGCTGCCAGGGGTTGGACATAAAACGGCTAGTGTGGTGATGTGTCAGGCGTTTGGCCGTCCAGCGTTTCCCGTCGATACACACATTCATCGCTTGGCACAGCGTTGGGGGCTGTCCAACGGAAAGAACGTAAAGCAGACCGAAGCCGATTTGAAACGTCTTTTTCCCGAGGACTCGTGGAATTTACTTCACCTTCAAATCATCTACTACGGCCGAGAACACTGTTCGGCACGTGGCTGCGACGGAATGAAATGTGGAATTTGTCGTGAACTTTACCCCAAACGCAATAAACCCATCGTCACTCTCAAAGCGTAGTAATCCAAGCCTACCTCACTATTGACTGCCACTGAGAAACAACAAGGTCACTCATCATGCGATCACGGTCACTGCAATTCTTGACCCATCGGGCCGGAAGTTCGGGCAAGTTACTGTTTGCCCAAGTAGTCGGAAGTCTTTGTGCGATCGCAGTTCCCATCCTGTTTTTGTTGGTTGGCGAAGTGACGCATATCTTGGTTGAAGCCAGTTCTGGGACGAAACACGCTTTTGCAGTTGGGCTGCCGACCGTCGACTCATGGTTCCCTGCGACGATGACGCCGCTGACCAAAGTCAGTGTCTTACTCGCCGGCGCGCTGACAATCTCCTTCTTCATCGCGATCTCGCTGAACATTTTGAATCGGCAAGTTCAAACGGCGGCGGTTGAATTAGAAGTTGGCCTGATCCGCGAACTGCGCACTCACTCGAAGCAATTAGGAGTCGTGCGCACTTTGTCGGCTCAACAAACGGCGTTGGTCGATGGACTCGAGTATCACTTGCCGCGAGTTCGCGCGAGTCTCACCCGTTGGTGGCGAACATTTCCGAGACATCTGGTGCAACTTGCGGGCTGTCTGTTGCTCGCCTTACTGATCCAGCCACTGCTGACACTGTTAACCGTTGTGGGTGCGGCACTGGTAACGTTGATCTACCGCTTCGTAGATCGCAATCGACGCAGTGCCTTGCCAGTAATTCGCGAGCGTGCTGCGCAACGACGCGCGGACTTGGTGTCGATGTGCTTGAAGGGCCCGTTGCTGGAATCGGTTCACGCTGAACAGGAAATCGATCAGCGCTTCGCCGAGCAGATCGCGAATTATCGCAGCGAAGCGTTCAAGAGTCTTTCCAATTCCGCTTGGAAAATTCCCTTAGTCATTGCCGTGGTTGCGATCCTCGGCTGCCTCTTTCAGTTCATCGTCGCAGTTCAAGTCCTTCGGCCCGAGTCGACGATTTCCATGGCTGGTTCGGTGACGTTTCTGCTGGCTGGAGTCGGTGCCGCAATTAGCGCTGTCCGCTTGCATCGCAGTGCCCGTGAGCTTCGCCAAGTGGATAGCGCGGCTGACGAATTAAAGAACTTCCTTGCATTGCCAGTCGAGACATTCAATGGCGCGGTGCTGAAAAGCATCACGCGCGTTGAGCACCATGCGGAACTCGATCACGTAACGTTACAGGATAGCAGCGGACACAAGTTGCTGGAGAATGTGTCTGCCACCTTCAAGCCCGGTAGCTTGATTGGAATCGTTTCCAGCGAACGATTGCAAGCGCAAGCGCTCGTTGAATTGCTGATCGGATACGGTCGGCCTGTAAGCGGTCGCTTGCTGATCGATGGTGTCCTCGTTTCGGACCTCACACCGGACAGCCTCTCGAATTGCTCGTTGTGGGTCTCAGCCGATGGTCCGTTGATCACTGGCACCGTGCAGGACAATCTTTCGCGAAGAACAGGGGATTACGCCTCGTTAGATATAAACCAAATCCTGCGGGCTTCGAAGGCTATGGACATCGTGCAACGATTGCCGGATGGCCTGGCGACGCTAATTACGCCGGGTGATGATCGCCTGACGGAAGATGCCGCGTTTCGGCTGGGAATTGCTCGAGCGAATTTGCGGTCGCCCTCGGTTGTTGTCATCGAAGAGCCTGACAAGCACGTGGACGCCAAGACCGAGCAAGATACTGTCGAAGCGATTTGCAGCTTGGTAAAACCGACTTCCATAACGGTCCTTCTGCCTCATCGCCTGCTAACGTTAAGGCAGTGCGATTCGGTGTTGTTACTGCACGATCATAAAGTAGTCGATGTCGGCTCCCATTCGGAGCTGCTGCAACGTTGCGAACTCTACCGACATTTGAATTACGTTCGGTTCAACCCGTTTCGTGGACTCGGCGCTTAGCAACCCCCAGCTTCGTCCCACCTTTTTTTACGGGTAGCACGCTCTGAGGCTTTGCGAAGGGCGTGGGCTTTGCGAAGGGGCGTGGTCGGACTAAGTGTAAGCGGTTTGGCTGCGGACGTTGGTCAATAGCGATCGATACCGTATCAACAGCTTGCGGATCAGAATGCCTAGGTAGAAATTCACCACTAGCGAAAGCAAAAACAACACCTGCAAAATGCCATCGACGTTGGTTGCGGTGATTTGACCTCCACTGGCAGAAATCGGAGGCGGAGCGACGCCTCCACTTGCCGGGGTTTGTTGCTGTCTTCCGGTTTGTGTTGAGTTATTCGGAAGCGCGGGATTGGGTGCGTTCGTCGCTACATGTAAAGGGTAAGTGCCTGGATTAGGGGCGGATGTGTAGCTAGGTGAGTAATTCGGCGTACCCGCGTAACTGTCATAGGGCTGCGACATTCTTGGATCGTAAGTCGCTGGCGCAGGATTCGATGTCGTCCAATTATTGGATGGGCGACCAGCGAGCCCAGGTGACGTGCCAAATCCCGAAGATGGCGTTTGCTGCTGTGGAAGGGGGCTGTTGAGCGATGGTGGATTGAGACGTGGGTCGGGGTAGGTTAACGCAGATGGGTTGCTACCAAGTTGTGCGCCGTTGCCGAGTCCAGGATTCTTACTGTTCGTCGACCCTGGATAGGGATTGGTGGCGATGGTTGAGTTGGCGCCGACGGCGGGCGGAAAGGCAGGCATACTGCTGGGTGGGTTTGCAGACGGATTTGCAGCTGGGTTGGCAACGGCGGGCTGGGCCGTGTTATTGAACCTGGAGCTTGCACCCGCCGCCGCGCCACGGGTATCATTGAGAAAACTATTGGCGCCGGATTGGTTATTACTTAGATTCTGCGCAAGCATTTTTGAATCGGGAAGCGCATCGCTTAGGCTTTCCTTGAGATCGTCCCGCAATGTGTTTGACGCTTGACCGAAACGATCATTCCCGACACCCGTTTGCCCTTGCGCGCCCCCGAGTCCATTGGGAAATTCGGGCAAGGCGGGTGCTGACCCTTGGATATTGTGCACATTGGATTCAAGCTCCTGCAATCGGCCTGGGCCGAGCAAGGCTGTCGCACTGGGATTGGGTTGTTCAAACAACCGCGGAGTTCGTTCCAAGTCCTGCAAACTGGGTTCGCGCGGGAGGATTTCATTGCCGACGCGTGTCACAACCCGCGTTGCACGACCTACTAACTCGCGCGGCATGTTGCTTACGTTTTCTTGTCCGTTGGGATACTTAACACTGCGCTGCTCCATGGCGCGCACTTCGTCGGTGTTGATCTGCACGATGTACTCAAGCACGCCGTCTTCTTTGTTGACGGACCAGCCGTAATCGCGCTCGGTACCCGGTTCAACTTGGGCCGCAGCCGCCAGCAGCAGTAATAAACTGATTCCATTCATAACCCACCCTCCAATGCGTGCACTCACCTATTTGCGCACCACAGCGTACACCATAGGGAGCCGGAGTGTAAAGACAAATCGACCGGGCAGATTCGGAAGGGGGCGCAGTTCGCCGATTGTGGGAGTGCAGGCTGTTGAGACCGTCCGGTTCTGTCTGAGCGCGGTCGGGATATCGATGCAACGTCCGGAAAAGGATCGCCAAACGAGTCAAATGGACGTACAATACCGGCCAATGCGAATGCTAGCAAACCACCCGCAATTGAGCCCAGGAAGCACCCGCTAACATTGATGAACACAAAGGCGGGTTGATCAAGCACGGATGAAGGAGTTGCAGGGTTAACCGGTGGTAGTCTTGGTACGCGACCAACTCCAGTTCCCAACTCCAGTTCCCAACTCCA
>JANLQO010000356.1:0-12103 GCA_031367855.1 Planctomycetia bacterium
TCGATGCGCTCATCGGCCAGCGGCGGAGACTTGGCTAGCCGTCCCTTGCTTAAGCTCTCTATATCGGATCGCGATTGAAGTTGACCAAGCAGCTCGTCGGCCAGCAGTCGGCACTCGGTCTCAACCGCTGCATTGTTCATCCAGTAAAGAGACTGCGAAGGTACAATCGTTGTCGCTCGTGTGCCGCTGACCATCGAATTGTCCGCGAAGTCAAACAACTCAAGAGCATCTGGCAAAACATTGCGCGTGATCGGCAAATAAAGGGAACGATGCGGGTCGTTGGCAGTCGTTATCTCTTCTTCCGTCACTCCGCCTCCGCGACGACCACCGATGTTGCCATCACCGCTGCGCGAGATCAGCGAACCATGAGGTCGATCGAGTCGCAGAGAACCACTGGCGGCGAGCAAACCGTCGCGAAGGCACTCGGCTTCCAGTGCTCGCCGATTCGCCCGCCAGACCAATTCATTTTCGGGGTCAATTAAAAACGCTTCTTCGCGGTGATCACTTAATTGTGCGTAAGTATGCGACAGAACAATCTCTCGAACCAATTTCTTTACCGACCATTTCTGATCCATGAATCGTTTTGCTAAATGATCGAGCAGCGGCTGATTGCTGGGCAAGTCGCCGGTGGTGCCGAAATTATCGACCGACTTCACTAGGCCTTGTCCAATCAACCACGACCAAACCCGATTGACCATGACGCGCGCGGTCAATGGATTGCGTTCGGCGGTGATCCAGTTGGCTAGTTGCAAACGACCGCTTTCGTGTGTGTCAATTTTGGCTTGCTTGCTCCCTGCGAGGAAAACCGGCAAGCCGCGCGGAACAACCTCACCCGGCTTATCAATTTCGCCGCGAATCAATTGCGGGCTGTCGAAGATGCCCATCATCTCAGGCGGTACACCGCGACCGGGTTGGCCAACTTGGCCTGGCTGCATCGCTCGACCGAAGCGTTGTTGCAAGCGTCCTGGGGCAGACGCAACCGGTTTATCGGCCACGCCGATCGCGAGGGCTTTGGCTGTACCATCACTATTGAGCGTATCTAGCGCCGTTTCGAGCTGTGCGAGTTGCGTTTGAACTTGGACGAAATTGGGTAGTGGCGAGCCTTCTTTGCCGGCGCGTCGCTGTTCCATACGTTCCGCCAAGTACTCTCGCCGTTGGGTTTCAAGTTCATCGACCCGTGACTTCAGTTGATCATACTGTTGTTTATCTAACTGACGCGTGGCTTGTGGATCGCGATACGTTTTCGGCAGCTCAATCGCGGCGGTTCGATTGCGACCGCCGACCGCTCCCACAGTACCATAGTGCGTTTTGGTCGAAAGAAAGATACCGGCCATGGCGGTATAATCTCGCTGCGATACGGGGTCAAACTTATGATCGTGACAGCGGGCGCAGGCGATCGTGACGCCAAGGAAGGCTTGGGACACGGCATCGATCTGTTCATCAGCCACATCCACCGCGAACTGGCGAGGATTTTGTTCGCTAAGACTCCTGGGACCGATCGCCAGGAAGCCGGTGGCAACGGTCTGTTTTGCAGCCACATCTTTGTTGGAAGTCTTGAGTAAGTCACCTGCAATCTGCTCGAGGGCAAAACGATCAAAGGGCATGTCCTGGTTGAACGCGTCGATTACATAATCACGATAACGCCAAGCATGAGGGTAAGCCACGTTGACATCTTTGCCGGTGGATTCAGCATAGCGAGCCACGTCGAGCCAACGGCGGCCCATGCGCTCGCCATACTGATCACTTTCCAAATACAAATCGACGAGCTCTTCGATGGGCGCTGGATCATGCGCCAAAGCGAACTTATCGAGATCTTGCTTTGACGGTGGCAAGCCAGTCAAGTCGAAGGCCAAACGACGCACCAAGGTGACACGATCCGCATCAGGGGATGGCGAGAGTTTTAATTCTGACAATCCGGCCAAGATAAAGCGATCGATGTCAACCCTTGCCCAGTTTTGATGGTCGATCAGCGTGGGAATCGGTGTAGGCTTCAGCGGTTGCCAAGCCCACCATTGGCGAGCTTCATCGGAACCCACTTGCGTTTTGCTTTTGGTCCCGCCAGCTCGTGGGTCAGGCGCACCGGCCTTAATCCAGGCCTCGAAATCAGCCAGCACGGGCGCAGGCAGTTTCGAGCCGTAATCCTTGGGAGGCATGATCAGCTTGGCATCAGAGTGCTGCATCGCCAACAACAAGAGACTACTGCCCGGCTTACCTGGTACAACCGCAGGTCCGGATTCGCCACCGGCACGGATGCCTTCACGTGTATCGAGTAGCAATTTGCCACCCAAATCCTCCGACTTGGCTGAGTGGCATTCGTAGCAGTGTTCGACGAGTACCGGGCGAATCTTCGCTTCAAAAAACCGCTGCTGATCGCGTGTCAGCCGTTCCTCCGCAGACGTTGATTGCCCACTGAAAGTGACGAGACCAATAGCTAACATGCACCAAAATTGCCGTCGCATGAGGCTCTCTCGCTATTTCGCACAAGGAACTGGATGGGAAACGGTATTGGAAAATGGCTCAACGCGTACAGCTTATTGCCAGATTCTCCCAATTCGAGGACATTTCTTCGGCTGACCGTATTAAACCAAATGTACCTTACAAAGTTCCGTCGCGGCAACGTCGACCCTCCAGCCATACCGGTAATTCCATCTGTAAGGACGGTTTTGGCATTGATGCCGTCACTTGCAGTATCAATATCTCTCTAGTGCCACTGCTTTTGTTGGACACGTTCGCTATGCGAAGTAGGTTTTAGTGATTCGTTTCCGCGTTGAGGCCCCTCAACGACAATATTGTTCGGCCACTACCCGTAATGTCCACCGCCACTGTCCTCCCTAACAACCCAACCGCTGTAATTGGCGATTCTTTCGCGCGCGGCGTAATGGTGATGCTGGTCATTAATTTGGGCCAACGAGTAGTCGGACTTATACGGAATTTTGGATTCTGCCAGTTCTTGACGGACAGCGAATTGGGGCACTGGGCCCTGGCCAATAGCTTTTTCATGCTGGCTGCTCCCTTGCTGGTGTTGGGGTTGCCAGGTTCTTTTGGCAAGTTCGTCGAACACTATCGACAGCGCGGTTGCCTGCGAACTTACCTGACGCGCACGGCGACTATAATTGCGCTCAGCACCGCACTGCTCGCGCTCGCTATGTTCGCTTCACCCGAAGCGTTTTCGTGGCTGGTTTATCGCGACGTAGCCACTACCCGGGTTGTCGCTTGGACCATCATCGCACTCATCGCGCAGGTGGCCTATAACGTTGTTTACGAACTGACACTGTCGTTGCGTCAAGTCAAAGCCATTTCATGGATGCAATTTACCAATGGCGCTGGCTTTGCGATTGTTAGTATTTCCTGGCTATGTCTCGGGTACGATTGGGGTGTTTTATTACCTTCCTATGCAACTGCCTGCCTGTTGGGCATGTCGGTCGGCCTGTGGAGCGTCGGGACGAACTGCCGTCAAGAACTAGTGCTGCGTAGGACGCTGACTCACCGCGAGCTTTGGCCGAGGATTCTTCCGTTTGCCGCCGCCCTTTGGCTTACCAATTTGCTGACCAACACCTTCGACATGAGCGATCGGTACATGTTGCTGCACTTTTCGCAGGGCGGCGTGGAGGTCGGACAGTCCTTAGTCGGACAGTATTATTGCGGGCGAATCATGCCGAACTTGGTCACCAGCCTCGCCCTGATGCTCGGCGGACTGGTCTTGCCGTACCTCAGCGCAGATTGGGAAGCAGGCGATCATGCCAATATCCGACGCCGCATGATGCAGGTCCTATCGGTCGCCAGTTTGACGTTTACGGCTCTGGGTGTCGCCGCGCTACTGCTATCGCCCATTATCTTCGAAGGCTTCTTTGCAGGCCGTTACGCTGATGCACAGTCAATTTTGGGGCTTTCATTCATCCAGTGTATCTGGCAAAGCACCTTTTTGATCGCCTCTTCGTATCTAGTTTGCGCCGAACGCGCCAAGCTGTTTTGCTTTAACTTGGCGATCGGCTTGGCAATCAACATCGGGCTGAACTGGCCCCTAATCTATCACTTCGGGCTGTACGGTGCCGTTACTGCCACCTTGATTGCGAACTTCGTGGTGATGCTGCTGACGATTCGGAGCATGCACGGCTTGGGCTGCAGCTTAGGAGCCAGAACGCTCAGCTTGGCGATCTTCCCGATCGTTTTGCTTTTCGGCCCGGTCGCGGCTTCACTGGCCCTCGGCGCGGTGTTCTTCCTGGCGAGCCGCACCGAATGGATTTTGACCCGCCAGGATCGCTCAGATATCGACCTGCTGTTGTTACCAAAGCTTGCCGCCGCTGGCATTCCCATTCGAAGTCTCTGGCCCTAAACAGCATCTTGGATGGCTGCCAGCCTAGTAGGGTGGGTCGAGGTACGAGACCCACCACTCAACGAAACTCAATAACCGTGGGTCTAGTTCCTCAACCCACCCTATATGGATTCGACTAAGCCGACAGCACGCGCCAAGTTGTACCGCGGTTCGACCGCAGCCTTCGCGCTGTTTTATTCACTGCCCTCTCGACCGATTGCAGCTTGTGGTACACCACGGGTCGGCTTTCGGCGAATCGTTCGAGCGAATTTCGGTACTTCAAAAAGAACATGAATGTCTCGGCGAAGTCCTCGCAGGCACAGTTCGAGGCATACCCGGACACGAAGTTCTTGTAGAGCAGTTTGCGGTAGAGTTTTTTTCGGGTCTCTTCGTTTCGGCAACGCGATAAACGTAGCTGGTAGTCGAAATTACTTTGCAACTGGCGCTTCCATGCTTCGAGGGCACGCGGGTTACAGTTCTTGTACTGGGCACCGAACGTTCGCACGAACCAATCTTCTCGGAAGAATTTCGGGTCGATGTAGTACCACGCGTGCGCGAATTCGTGGCGAATCACATCGATCAAAGTCAGACCTGGCAGATTCGGAACGTTGGGCGTATCGCTCGGCAAATAGATCACGCCAGGCTTATAACCTTTGCTCTCCCACGGTCCAGGAGCTTCGAATATATACGCCGATTCGCCTTCGCTTGGGCGGTCGGATATCCACAGCTCGATCTGATCCAAGTATTTGCCTTCCGCCAGCAAACCTACTTCTGCGAGCTCTTTGCGTACGATGTTATAGGCGCGATCGACATCAGTCATGGTATCACCACTGAAAACCACTGGATGCAAACTTGTGTGCATCGGCTGGTTGCCACAGTGGCGGAACAGCCGCGGCCGTCCTTGCCAGAACTCAAGTCTGCACGCTTTTGGCGACTCGTGCAAACGGATTTCCGAGAACATTGCCCCCTACGCCGAGAGGGGGGGTGGAAAGCAAGGGTTGCCCGGAGAATCCACCACCATCGGCTACGAAAGCACCCTGCTTGGGCGACTCAAAACGCCGAAAAAAGTGGCCTGCAACCGCTTGATTTCATGCTGCTTTTGTGCGTCCGTCGCAGCAGCTTGGAGCGTCGTCCAACCGTAAATTTGGGGTGATACCCATCGAAAGACTCTGGGTGCGCCACCCCAATCCGAGAATCCCGAAATCAAAGTTGGATGAAGCTCTAGGGTTGAACGACGGTCAAAATCTGATCCCCAGCCACGTCGACCAAGACTTGGCTTTCTCCGCTGGGCCAGCGAATGTTCAGTTTAGAAGCGGATTTCGCGTCACCTAAACCGAAGTGCAACCGTTGGCCAAAGCTGCTTTGATACCCGCGACCGCTGTGAACTTCCTTGACGATTTTCTTGCCCGCCACTTCAACGGTAACTCGCGCACCGGTACCGTCACGACTCGATAATTTGCCTTTCAAATCTAACTGCAACCAGTGATGCATCGGATGCGAATCGTTGCGGATAACCGTCGGTCTAGCCAATGCGTTCAGAATGATAATATCAACGTCTCCGTCCATATCAAAATCTTCAGTCGCCACTCCGCGGCTGTTTTCAATGGGCGCGAACCCGCTGCCGCAGGTTTTCGAAATGTCCTTGAAGTGGCCGTCGCCACCATTCAGCAGCATCGTATTCGCAACTTTCCACGCAGTGGTATAGGCCCAGCTACTAACGTTGGGATCGGTATGGCCGTTGGCGATCACCAGGTCTTGATCGCCATCATTCTCAACATCAATGAACGCCGTTCCCCAGTTTGCATGAGGTAGCAAATTCACCCCGGCGCCAAACTCAATTGTGACATCTGAAAAGTTGCCCAAGCCATCGTTCTTGTACAGCACGGGCAGTTCGTTGCTAAAGGTGGTAGTGAAAAAGTCGAGAGCCCCATCGCCATTGAAGTCAGCGCAATCGATGCCCATATTTCCATTACGTTTGCCATCGCCAGAGAACGCCACGCCACGCTGAATGCCTACTTCAACGAACTTGCCTGTTCCGTCGTTCTCGAACAAGAAATTGCGATCGACATCGTTAGCTACAAAAATGTCCGTATCGCCATCATCGTCAAAATCAACTGCGATACAGCCCATGGATGTCGACGAATGTTCCGATATACCTGAAACCGCCGAATGGTCGCTGAAGGAACCATCTCCGTTGTTGTGATACAAGAAGTCGGGATCCGTCATAAAATCGAGCGGCCCCGGGTAACTTGGGAAACCTTCCGTCGTCCGTTTAATGTTTTTCTCGACCGGCGATTGGACATAGTTTCCTACAAACAGGTCCACATGACCGTCGCGATCCGCATCCAGGAAGCACGCGCCAGCACCCAATTGATCGCCTCCACCAACTCCTGCACTCAACGAAACATCTTCAAACGTTCCATCGCCATTGTTTCGCAAGAAGCAGTTCGGGCCAAAATTCGTCACAAAGATGTCTGAAAACCCATCGCTATCGTAGTCGGCAACCGCGACACCCATACTAAAAAGCACGTCTTCCGTATGGCTCGCGAGTGTCGCTTCAACGAACGTCATGCTGCCAAGATTCCGATAGAGTGCGTTGGAAGTTTTGGGCCCGCTTTCAACGGGAATCGACGCACCATTCAGGAAGTAGACATCCATGAGGCCGTCGGAATCAAAATCAAGCGTGCCTATGCCGCTGCCAATTTCTTCTACAATGTAACGTTGATTGTGGCCGTCGTAGCTGTGGACAAAACTGATCTGCGACTGCTCGGTCACGTCAACTAATGTGATCGAACTCGATGGCTCTTTTCCGTTGGTTGGCTGGTTGGGATTCGCGATTGGCACTTTTCCCTTTTCTGGTTTGCAGCCGCCAAGCATTAAGATAAACAAGACAAAAACAAGTGCGACAGGAACGCGAATCAACAAGCAAGTGACACACTTTTGCAGAAACATCAAGGCAAATTCCGTTCGTGATAGCGCTACAGTTGTTCGAGCGCGGCGCGAAACTCAGCGTTACGCGGCTCAAGTTCGACGGCTTTGAGGATCTCTTGTTTCGAACCTGCTAAGTCACCCGTATGGTACAGTGCCGTTCCAAGAATAAAGTGATTGCTGCCAGTTGGCAATAGTTGCACCGCGATTCGCGCGCTTTGGATCGCGCCCTGAGGGTTTCGACCGGCAGGCAACTGCACTTGGGCAAGTAGTGCATAAGCTTCGGCGTTCTTCGGCTCCAATTCAATTACTTTGCGCAGTGCAGCTTCTGCCGTGTCCAACCGTCGGAATTTTATGCACTGCACACCAAGTCGAAGCCAGGCGTTGGCATCGCCCGGTGATTGTTCACACTGCTCGTTTAAAAGTGTGATCGCATTTTCGACCGCTTGTTGCGCAATGTATAAATCGATCAACAGCGTTCGAATTGAATCTGATTTTGGTAGCAACGCTTTTGCTTTTTCAAGTTGCGCGATAGCTATCGAAGTTGCGTTGGCTTGGACCAATACGCCGGTTGTTGATCGACTTGCGAAATCGAAGACTTCTCTCGCCTTGTCCAAATCAGGGTCGAATTGATCGCGGCCTTCAACGACTCGTGGGGATGCCTTCGCAAGCTCGGCGGCAATATCTGCATATTGCTTCGCACTGACAGAATCTCCCAGTGCGCGATAGGCGGTAACCAAGCCTTGTACCGCAGTGCTTGAAGCTGGTTCAATTACAACTGCTTTGGAATAACTGACAATCGCCTCGCTAGGCTTGCTAAGTTGCTGGTAAGCCCAACCGAGCTTGCACCACGTTTCTGCAGCTCGCGGATTTTGTACCAAGTACGTTTCAAAATTCTTGGCCGCCGCTTCATAGTTGCGTTGCGACGATTGGGATTCAGCCAGTGGTAGATAGGCATCAATTCGGCTTGAGTCTTTCTCGATTGCTTTACGAAAATGCTCAGCCGCTTCGTCAAAATTCCCCAAGTTCAGTTCATAGTGGCCATAGTCGATATTGGCTTCAGCAAAGTTCGGTTCCATCTGCAAGACATAGTCCCATAGCCTTCGTGCAGCGTCTGCATTGCCGCTCCTTAGGTGCAGTTTCCCAAGCAAGCAAATCGCTTCTGGATTATTGGGCAAATTTCGCAGCGCATTCTCGGCCAAGTCGAAAGCCAGCGTTCGCAACTTTGCAATTTCGACCTGCTTCGGTGAATCCTTGTCGAAAATCTCAATCACTGGTCGAGCAGGCAATTCCAGTTTGCCCAGCGTGTGCACAGCGGAAACATCGCTGGCTTCGGGCTGCCGAGCGAGTGGCGATACGCTCCGCAGGAATACGATCCACGCAGCAGCGCATAGATTCAGAACGATTATCAGCTGAAAAAGACGTTTGCGGTTCATCTTCCATTCATCGAATTTAGCGACTAATCTCAGGACATGCCACCCAAAACAATCGAACCTAAATTTCAAGTTTGGGCTCTGCTTGAAAAATGGGGCTGAGGGAAAAGGCTCGGTAGGAACCCGCTCTCCCGTTGCCGCGAACCCAAGCTTCAATCTGGACAAAACACATGACCCAGCAATTTTCGAATTGTACCTCGGGGAGCTGGTTCTTTCTACGGCGACGTGTTTTACGACGTCGAAGTCAATCTGCATAACGAATGACACAGCCAACCGGCTTGGTCTCGGGCTTCGGAACTGGCTTGTCCTGCGAAATCGCGCTCATCGCAATTTGCAAATCGTTTGTAGTGGGCGCCGGGCGCTTGCGGCCATAATCCTGGTGCCGGTCATCGATGCGGCCGCGATAAAGGACCCGCCCCTGAGCATCCACAATGATGGCTTCCGGAGTAACCCTTGCTGAAACGCGGCGAGCGATCTTGTTGCCCGGGTCCAGCACGACCGGCCAAGTGATCTCGTATTCGCTTTGATGCTTACGAGCCGCCTCCAGTTTTAGGTCCGCATCGGCATGCACCATCGCGAAATCGAATCGGCTGTCAGCAAATTCTTCCTTCAATCGCCCTAGTATGGGGTGATAGGAATTCGCGATCGGACAATCGATATTGATAAATATCAGCACCAGACCGCGGGTCCCTGCCTTGCATGGCAAGCGGTGCTCTGCCCCAGCTAAGTCTGTAAAAGTCATGGGGAGCAGTGGGTCGCGGGAATCAATAGCCTGTTGCGCCTGTACGAAAGCTGTGGAAGCGACCACCATTAGCAGTGTGGCAACCAGACCATATACGCCCCCAATTCTCATCGTCTTGTCCCTCAATTTACTTGCGATCTAAGAGGCCATCGATGCTACGACGACCAGCGGCTAATTCCTCGGTATCTAATTCACTATCGCCATTGCTGTCGAGAAAGTCGAACAATCGCTCGCGGAATTTCTCTGGCACCTCTTGTTCTTGCAATTTGCCATCGCGGTTTCTATCGAGCAGCCTCATCAGGCCCCCTTTGCCGATGGCTCCGCCACCGAGCGCGGCCAGTCCCGCCGTTTGCGACTGAATTCGTTTCCTCAAGCTCTCTCGCATTGCGTTTCGCAGGTCCTCTTGCAAGATTTCGCGCTGGCTTTCGTCGGCTGCCACGACTTGCAGTGTGATCGAGCCCATCTCATCCGTCGATTCACGTCCCCACGCGATATGTTGCGGTGGAGAAAACGGGTTTTCAGGGTTTCTTGCGGAGTTATCGTACGTAATCATGACGCTCAGCTCAGTTCCTTTGGGCAACTCTTGTGGGGCCGCGAACTGATACTGATCCTGCCAATCGAGATCCCAATCATCAATCTTCAGCAACTCGCGAGTCTCGCCACTGGGTAGCTTGGCGGTCATCAGCATTTCGCGACAAATGTAGTGCGCGTGCCCACCGATTTCGACCCCGCGTACATCGATGGGCAATACATAGTTTCCTTGAATTCGAAAATTGGCTTCACCGGCTGGGATATCAAGGCCGGCACCCATTCCGAATAACGGTGGCAATTGAATCGGCACCAGCCGCTGCGAAGGGGGTTTGTCGGCAAAGTACAAACCAAGTTCGGCCTGTTCGGTTTCCGCCTTGCCGCTGGGGTGGAAATGAGTTTGCATGACGATGTCACTCCCCTTTGGTAGAAAACGCGCCAGATCGCCGGGCAGTGGATTAGGAACCGCGCCAGGAACGTAACCACCCAAGCCACTTGCCAATCGATCCGGCCCGCGTTCCAGGAAATTGCCACCAATGCCGCGCAGAAAATTCATTCCCTTCAAGCCTGGTTGCCCATCGCGTTCCGTTTGATTGCGAACGCTCCCAGTTTCATCAACGAAGAACAATGCGTGATGAACTGAATTGCGCGCCGTCGGCCGCAATTCGAACGCTTTAATCCATTTATCTTCCGCCAAACCGACGGGCAGCACGAACGAGCGATAGAGGTCTTTGCCTTCAGCGGGAACTTCGAAAGGCCGTTGCATTTTGACGATCAAGTCGGGTTTGCCCAAAGCCCAGCCCTCCGCGAACTGCGGTGCGGCTGGCATTTGATCGCGCGGCCCCTCCGGACAATCGGCTGCCACCCAGCTGGCGATATTCTTGATTTGTACGTCGCTCAGCCGCCGATTATGGGAAAAGTCGATCCCCACATGTACCGGTTTCCAGGGTGGCATGTAACGGTTCTGGGTCACCAACTGAATCGTCTCTGAATGCTTGCGAAAGTCCTCATAGGTCAGCAACGAGAATGGTCCCGCTTGGCCCGGTCGATGACACGTCGAACAGTGATCGTACATGATCTTCGCAATATGAGTTGTAAAGGTTACGTCCGCTCCATTAGCAGTCGAAATTGCCAGCGTAGACATGGCCAGCGAAATCGCTGCCAGATACGCGCACGGCGAAATGAGGTTAAAGGCAGTTGGCATCTGAGGATTCCTAAACTTTCGCAAATCACTGAGTATCATTTTCTGCGGCGTCCAGTTCTGCGGTTGAATTGATCGGAATGATCTTTCGATCGGCGGCAATATGCCCGGCGAGTTCGAACCAATTGGTAGGTAGCTCAGGTGAGCCCACTAAGTCGATGGTCCACTGGAGCGGACCGCGCTCCGTGGCGGCTCGTTGCCATGTCAACTCCAAGCGGTGCGCCATGCCTGAGTCAACGTTCGCCCAAAGTTCGATTTTGGCGGGCAGCGAGCTGTTCGTTCTACGAAGTTCCCCAACAATGTGCTGACACATGGTCGATTCTCCGGGCGCATCGAGCGGTGAAAGCGATTCGTTACTCAACATTTTCAAGCGATACGCACGACTCATCCGCTCCAAAATCGTCGACACGTGCAAGTAGGGGCTGGGTATATCTTTCCGTATTAGCCAATTCCCCACAACCTCTTCGCCGCCAACGAAGGCTGGGCCAAAACGCGGCGCGATCCAGCGACTCTTTGTGTCCCCACCGATCCACACATCGCCCAACCGTGACCAACCTGGGTGACGAACCACAAACTGATCTCGATCATTCAAATACAGGTCCGCGGTCACTTCACGTTTGCCCCAAATCGGCCGTTGATGAACCATCCGAATACGATAAGCACGTGTTGATGGAGCGACTTCGAGAGAACGCCTGACGGCGGCATAGGCAGGATTGCTGGCGGTCAAATAAGTAAGCGAGTATGCAGCGGCAAGCAATATCGATGCCGCTAATGCGACTGATATCCGACGATTCCAAGTGCGTCGCGACTCGGAAAACGAATGAGTCGCTACGCTGGCGTTGGCGTCGAGGCGTGTAAGCATCTTCGCGATGCGCTGCTCTTGGCGTGGATCACCAACATACATTGCCCGCAACAGCGAATCGAGTAACGCGTCGTCGAGTTCAGTTTGTTGATTGGGA
>JANLQO010000374.1:0-18278 GCA_031367855.1 Planctomycetia bacterium
GTCTTGCACCAATTCCATGACGCCGTCGATCATCGCTTGGGCCGCTTTCGAATATCGTTCGCGGTCGATCAGGGCGACATCGATTTGGGGCTTCCCGAAGAATTCGCTGCCGCCGCCGCAGCAGGTGAAGAGACCCGTACCCTGGATTCGCTTAAACCATTGCTGGCATACTTGCGAGCGAACGACAAACAGTGGCTAGACGCGCAAGCCGCAGTGGCCTCAGCACAACAGCCGGTCCCAGCCGATGAGCCACTGATGGCTCTAAGGGCTCAAATTGCTTCGCTCGAAGTGGTTACACCTGAGGATACGAAACTTGCGCAACTTCGAACGGATTTTGCAGCCAGCAAGCTTCAGATCGATAACCGCCGCCTTACCTTGGCTCAGGATTTGACCTGGGCTCTCATTAACAGTCCCGCCTTTTTGTTCAATCATTAGGAGCTTCCGATGTTACGTCTACAAGGTTCACCAGGAAAAGACCTTTGCGATAGCCACTTGGGAGTAAGTCGACGCGACGTGTTGCGCGTCGGCGGTTCCGGCTTGCTGGGGCTGTCTCTGGGCAATATTCTGCAGCTGCAAGCCCGCGCGACTGAAGGCAAACAAGTTGTTGCTCCGGGATGGGGAAAAGCCAAAAGCGTGATTATGGTTTACCTGCAAGGCGGGCCAAGTCACTTGGATCTGTGGGATCCGAAAGAGAATGTGCCAGATAACGTGAAGAGTTCGTTCAAGAACATCTCGACCAAGATCCCAGGTATCCAATTCACAGAGAATTTGCCAAAACTCGCGCAGATCAATGACCGCTTCACCATGATCCGCTCGATGAGCTACACGCCGAATGGGCTGTTCAATCATACCGCTGCGATCTATCAACTGATGACCGGGTACACGACCGACAAAGTCAGTCCCTCAGGACAACTCGAGCCGCCAACTCCAAAAGACTTTCCAAACTTTGGCTCGAATATCATCCGTCTGCGACCAACGGAAGAACCGATGTTGCCCTTCGTGATGCTGCCGCGACCGTTGCAAGAGAGCAACGTAATTGGCAAAGGTGGGACGGCGGGGTTCCTCGGCAAGTCGTTCGATCCCTACACGCTTTATCCTGACGGCGATGATATGGATATGGCCAAGATGGAGCGGATCAAGATCGACGACCTGCAAATGCGGCCAGACGTCTTCGCCGTGCGGCTCGAACGCCGGGCGAAACTCCGCGATCTCGTCAATGCACAGATGCCGGAAATCAACCAGGCTGTTAAAAATTTCCAGCTAGACAGCTACTACGATCAAGCCCTGAACCTGATCGTGTCGGGACGGGCTAGAGAAGCGTTCAGTTTGTCGAGCGAGCCGAGCGACTTGCGAGACCGTTATGGACGCAATACGTTTGGCCAAAGTTGCCTCTTGGCGCGTCGCTTGGTCGAAGCCGGCACTCGAGTGGTCGAAGTCATTTGGCCCAAGGTCGCGAACTCAGACAATCACTCCTGGGATCATCACACCGGGCTGGCCGAGCGAATGAAGAATCGCTCCGCCCCGATGCTCGACGCGGGACTGAGCGGCTTGATCTCTGACTTGGATGAGCGCGGCATGCTCGACGATACGTTGGTCGTCTGTATCGGTGAATTCGGTCGGTCGCCGCAGCGCGGCGTGAGCACTTCCGGCAACGGCAACTCCGACGATGGCCGCGACCACTGGCCGTACTGCTACACGGCAGTAGTCGCCGGAGCCGGCGTTAAGCGCGGATACGTCCATGGCAAGAGCGACAAAACCGCATCCGCCCCGATGGAAGACCCGGTCCACCCAATCGAGCTACTCGCCTCGATCTACCATGGCTTCGGCATTGACCCAGAAACCATCGTTTACAATCATCTCAACCAGCCACGGGAATTGGTGAAGGCGCAAGCCCTCACAGCGATCTTCTCTTAGTCTGGAAGCGGAACATAAAAGACCCGTATGGCGTTACAGCGCCATGCGGGTTATTTTATTGCGTTGGCCGACATGGATGTGGCCAATGAAAGGCTTTCGCAGCGATAGCAGAATACGTGAAGTTCTAACTGCTGCTGCTTCCTCCAGATAGAAAGAGTTGCAGGGAATGAATGCGAAATTAGTTTTGATAGCCTTTTCCGCCTTTTTGTGTCTTTCTGAATTAGCCAATGGTGGAGTCATCCTGTATGTCCATTTTGGAGATATGGTGGTCAACAACGAAAGCGATATTCGGTCGAGCTATGACCCGGGTGGAAGTAGCTTAACGGCGAGCATCTATCTGCAATTGACCGGAGGGTCCCTGTACGGCTACCGCTTTTCAGTTCGTTTCAATAATGCCGACCTTGATTTCCAGATGCGGGAACAGTTCCGACCGGGAAATTTCAAAGCAAATTCAAAAGTTGAATTTGAAAACGGCGGTAATCCCGACCCTGCGCCGGTCAGCCAAAGTCTACTCAACCCGTTCGCGGGGAATTTCCTGGAGTTAAGAAGGTTTAACGGCGAGGTTCCTTTCCCTGATTCCTTCACCCAAACTGGTTTTTATAAGCTCGCAACTCTAGATTTCACAGTGCGTCCGGGGGCGACATTTTCACCCGGAGCTCCTTTGGTCCTTCCAGGAGAATTCGACGGCACGCCATCCAACGATCCATTATTTCCGGACGATGTGCTATTCGACAAATTTTTCTCGGAAGATAACGGCTATGCTCCTGTGTTTATAACGGTCGTTGGAGGCTCGGTTTCGGTTTCGGCAGTTCCTGAACCCGCTTCTGCGGTAGTGGTTGGAGCTCTTGGCGTACTTGCATTGGTTCGGCGAAAACGTCGCGAATTGCTCTTAATGGCGTAAGCAGTCTGTTTACGCTGATTGCGGTGAGTTTACCGTTTAAAGTGGATTTTCTTAAGTCAGATTGACGATGTATTGCAATAGCCGCTCCTGGCGGCGCGCCGTTTCGATGCTTGCCCCGTAATCGCAGCGGCGCTTTGTTATTCATACATGAAAGTCCTTACCATGTGTTCGGCGTCGCGTTCCATTTGTCTCGGATTTTTCGTCGTGCTGGCAACTCAATCGGGTTGCGTAATGCTGAGCGCCTTTTTGCCTCGCAAGCCCACGAGCGCACTCGATGTCAGCCTGCTCAAGGCGCAAGGCTACTCGATTCCACCAGGTGGAATGCCCGCGCCCGTGGTACTCGATCCGAACGATGGGCCGCGAGTCATTTTGGAAGTTCGTGCTGACGAGAGGCACTTGGAAACGATTCCGTTGCCTGAGAAGGGGATGTTCATCGAGGAATTAGTTCAGCAAGCGAAGTTGCATGAAAATTTCGGGCAACTGTCGATCTCAATCATGCGGCCGAACGGTGAAGGTGCTCCCCCAGTTCGAATGGATCTCACAACCAATGACGCTGGCAAAGCGACCAACGTGGGCCAGAACTATGCCCTGCGCCCTGGCGATCATATTATCGTGCTACACGATGAACGATCCTATTTCGAGCGTTTCATGAGCAAGACCATGAAGACGAATTAATATCCGATTCCTGCATAAGAAATTCATGACCACGATTCACGATGAACTCCGAAACCAAGCACCGCTTGATCGCACATCGCGGACGGATGACGAGCGTATTCAGGGTGTCGTTCCCCTTCCACCGCCGGAACATCTGATTCGCTTTTTCCCTATTGAGGGCACACCCACCGAGCAACTGATCGACGAGACCCGGACTGCGATCAAAGAAATCTTGCATGGTCGCTCCGATAGGTTGTTGATTGTCGTAGGTCCCTGCTCCATCCACGACCCGCAAGCGGCGATTGAGTACGCGCAGCGACTGGCTGTCCAGCGACGAAGACTGCAGGCCGATCTTGAAATTGTGATGCGAGTCTATTTCGAAAAACCGCGAACCACCGTTGGTTGGAAAGGGCTGATCAATGACCCTTACCTCAATGAGAGCTTTCGGATCAATGAAGGGTTGCGGATAGCCCGTGATTTACTGGTTCGAATTAATCAAGCAGGCGTCGCTGCCGCTTCCGAGTTTCTCGATACCATTTCTCCGCAGTACATTGCCGACCTGATCAGTTGGGGGGCCATCGGTGCCCGAACAACTGAATCCCAAGTACATCGCGAACTCGCTTCGGGTTTGTCGGCTCCCATCGGCTTCAAAAACGGAACCGATGGAAATGTTCGGATTGCCATCGATGCGATCCTTGCGTCGCAGCGCCGACATCACTTTCTATCTATCCATAAGAACGGCCAAGTCGCAATTGTTGAAACTAGCGGCAACGACGACTGCCATCTTATTTTGCGTGGTGGCAAAGAGCCCAACTTCGACGCGGCCAGTGTCGATGCGGCCTCTCAGTTGCTCTCGGACGCCAATTTAGCGCGGCGATTGATGATCGATATCTCACACGCCAACAGTCGCAAAGACTACCGACGACAAATCGAAGTCGGTGGAGAAGTAGCCGCACAGATAGCGGGCGGGGAGGATCGTATTTTCGGTGTCATGATCGAGTCTCATCTAGTGGCCGGACGTCAAGAACTTATACCCGGGCAACCGTTGGTCTATGGTCAGAGTATCACGGACGGCTGCCTCGGTTGGGACGAGACAGTGTTACTATTGGATGGCCTTGCAGCGGCGGTTCGAAAGAGGCGAGAAACTCTTTTACCAATGAAAATGTAGGTCGGGAGATCGAGGGTACTAGGCTTTGTCTCAAAAGGGGTCCGACCCTCTCCGGGCATGTTCTTTTGTCAGTGATTTAGCATGCCCTCCAAAGGGTCAGACCCCTTTTGAAACAAAGCCTAGTTCCTGCTAAATGTACCGCCGCGGAAGTTCGAGATGTTGTAGTTGAAGGGAAGCACACCGTAGATGCCTTCAGTGAAGACTTGGCGAACGAAGTTGTTCATCAATTTCACAGGAGTTTGCGGCACGATGATGGTGTCACTGTCTCGAAGCCAAATCTCGTCAGCGGGCGTCGGGTCTTTTCCGAGGATCGCGCCGCGCAAATCGACCCGTGTCGCGATCAATCGCCAGTCTTCAGCTCGGCGGAAAATTACTATTTGCCGCAAGTTACCTCCGACTTTATGTCCCCCGGCCAACGTGATGGCTTGGGTGACTGAAGTTGGCCCCAGTAATTGGTAACGATTGGGTACAGCCACTTCGCCGGTAACGAAAATGAAATGCTGCGCTTCCGCAGCAATTTTGGGTTCCACTTCAAGACCCGAAACGATTCGCCCAAAGCGAAGATTGATTTCACGTTTCACTTCGTCGACCGTCATCCCCAGAACGCAGATCGCCCCCAGTTTTGGCAAACGCACGGTACCGTCGGCATGAACCGTGTCAACCCAATTCTGGCCACCCGTTCCGGCTCGTGCATCGACGGAATTCAGGATCGCGGACTTCAGCGAATTTGTCTTGATCGGAGTGACGTCGATCGACGGCTCACGGATGAAGGCTTTGTATTTCACTTCTAAATTATGGCGCAGTTGGGGAATCGTTAGTCCCGCCGCCTCGACTTCGCCCAACAGGCTAACGGTCAGATTACCGTCCGGTTGAATCACCAGTCCGCGGCCAAGTTGAAGATCACCCTTACGAATCTTGTCGTCCGTAGCGGATTCAATGGCAACTTCGTCACCTACCATCAAGCGGTAGTTTCCTACCAGTTGCGTTGGCGAGTCGATGAATACGAAGGACAGTGCATCCCCAACGCGTAAGCGGTAATCCATCGTCGATGGCAAACGAATTGGCCCTATGAACTCGCCATGCGCTAGCGGCTGAAACGGATAGGGATGCAGATCTTTCCAATCCTGACGTGCGCAGCAATTGTCAGCACAATCGACGGCAACTGTGCAAGGTTGACAACGTCCCACGGCAACTTGTTGTTGAGGTGGCGGATTGTGAATGGAGAAACCACTGCGATCGACCACACCCATTTCCGGTGCGAATTCAGTATTATGGACAAACGGTTGCGGAGCAAACAGTTTTTCGTCGACGGCTTCAGACTCTGTCGATGGGTTCTTTGCCGCAAGTGAGCTGGGTTGATCTGAGCTGGGTTGATCCGCCGAGTGCAATGTGACCGGTTGCTGTATCCGTGATGGTTGCATCACCGTTGGCCCAGCGGTTTGCGCAAACACTCCCTGCACGTTCGCAACTACCATGCAGGTTGCGAGAACGGTCAAACTTTTTTGAACGGCGAGTTTCAAGTGCATTGGAATCTCTTCAGCGAATTCGACATGTGTTGTTTGGTTAACGCAGTTGCTGCGCGTTCATGACGGTGGCCGATCTATCAGTCGTCAGAATCGATACACCCGCACCAGATTCGACTGCGTTTTTTGGGCCGATCGCACGTGGACTGATGGCGATGAAATCCTCCTGCGACACTTCCACTATTGAAGGCACAGGAGAGGCTGGTGGAGTGCGACTTCGAATCGCAGCCACGGATTGATTAGCCCAGGTGACGGTTTTCATATCGCCCAAGCGTCGGCTGGCTTCCGCGAGATTGCTAAGGAATGCTTCGTCTTTCTTCAGTTCAACCGCCGCGACAAGGGCTTCGCGGGCCTCTTCGTTGCGGTCCATCTGCAGTAATAAGTAACCAAGCTGGTTACATGCTATGGCATTGGTTGGCATGGTCACGCGCGACGCACGGTAGTAAGCCAGCGCTTTCATCCGCAGCACATCGATGTTATTGCTGGCGGCGTCGGCTTCAGCCTGATAGGTGCGACCTACTGTGTAAAGTAACTCGCTTGCCCAGGGGTGTCCCTGCGCGGCTTCGGTAAGCTGAGATTCGGCGAACTGGCGGTAATGTTGAGCGGCCGCGAGAGGCGACATATCTGATAAATTATTGTTCTTGAGGACGGGTGTTTTGTGTGCGTCAACCAAGCGTCGAAGGGAATCTCCATCTGCGGTCGAGCGCATAGCCACCACAAAATCCTCCGCTTCGCGAAGCGCTTGGTTGGCGGCCTGCATGGCGGGTTCGCAACGAAATAAGTTGTCGTGTAGGTCGATGTGACGGAACAGCAACATGCTCGCCATTTCCGCTTCTTCGCGAGCCGAACAAAATGCGCCGCGGCGCAGTAAACACTCGCATTTCGCGACATGCTCACTCAACCGAGTTTGAATGGATTGCCAGCCCTGGGGGGATTCAATAGGTGTCACTGAAGGTTGAACCGCTGAAGCGTTTGCAAACCTTGGGTCGTTGGTAATACGTGCGGAGACCAGACTTGCACGAATGCGATCTTGTTTAGCCGGCTCAACCGCTTTTTCGAATTGCGATTCGATTGCTTCCACGCGCGTGGCGATGTGATTGAGCAACTCGTTCGTCGAAGGGGGTTGTTGCTTTGTAGTGGCCGTTGAATGCAAGTTGGACTGCGTGTCGGGCGTCGGAGTGCTGGCGCTGGAGAGTGAATGGGCGATAAATTGAGGTTGCGTAGTAACGCTTGCATGGCGTGACGGTGCGCGCAATTGGCTGCCGCTACGAGATGTCCATTGCAGTTGATTCGAACGCGCAGGCGCGAATTGGGTCGTTTGCGCGGTAAGCGTTTGAGTTGAAGTGACCTTTGGACTGAAAATCACTGCGTTGCTTGGCTCGGCCAAGTCTTGCTCAGGAGTCGTCGGTTTGTCACTGCTCGCATTGGGTACCGTCGCGAATGATTCGAGCGCATCAAACTTGAGGCTGGCTGAATCGGCTAGTGCTGGGAAACCAGGCGTTTCGCCGACCGACTTGGGTAGGATGGTCGCTGCGGGCGACGGATTCGTAGGCTCAGCCACTTTGACTGGTTGTCGTATAAAACGACTCGGAGATTGTGCAACGCTCGGCTCACAACAGTTCGCTGCAAAAGCGACTCCAATTAGGGCAGTTGCAATGCGTTTCGCTCGTTCCATAACATTCCCTGCCGAGATTCGGCTATGCGTTGAACCATTCACCCGCGCCCTGGAGAGTCTAGAAAACCACCAGGACAGCATTTCGTCGCAAAATGATCCAGCGACAATGGGGAGTGAATCGGTTAGGAGAATCGAACCAATCGCTACGGTTGATTTAGGTATTCGATCCCTGTCGAAGCTGCGGACAGTAAATACAAACTTACATCCGCTACAACCGTCAACGCTTGACGGAAGGAATTGCTATCGAGGAGAGTGGAGTGTAAAACACTTAAGAAAAATGCATGCAATGCGTAATCATCGCGCTTCCGATCAAGGTGACGTCAGATTATGGTAAGAGCGGGATATTCGCCCTTCCTCGCGTTCACTGAGAAGTGGCAATTTTTTTGGAAAATTCGATTAACTATGATTCAAACCCAAAACGCTCGTATCGCAGCGCAAGTGCGAAACCATTCTCTCATGCGCCCCTTCTCGCCCAAGGCGACGCCGATGTCGGAGACTGTTAACCAGTGCTGCCGCGGCGAGGAGTCTGGGAACAAGCCTATGCGGATTGCCATTCAGCAAGCTCTGGTGAACTTTCTCGCAACTGCATTACTGATTTGCAATTTGAACAGTGGGCTGGCGGACGAACGATCAGACTATGTGCGGATGCACTATTCAAAGTACGAAGCCAAAGTCCCCATGCGCGATGGAACGAAGCTGTTTACGTCGATTTATGTTCCCAACGATGCGAAAGCGGAACGCAGCTATCCAGTGTTATTGTTTCGGACCCCTTACAGTGTAGGTCCGTATGGGATCGATCAGTACAAGGGAATTTTGGGACCTTCGCCCGAGTTTGAGAAGAGCGGTTATATCTTTGCATTCCAAGATGTTCGGGGCCGCTACATGTCCGAGGGTGAGTTTGTGAACATGCGGCCGCACATTGAAGGCAAGACGGGAACGCAGAACGACGAAAGCAGCGATACTTTTGATACGATCGAATGGTTGTTAGCCAATGTCAAGCATCACAATGGACGAGTTGGACAATGGGGCATTTCCTATCCAGGATTCTATACTTCGGCGGGCGCGATCGATTCGCATCCAGCTTTGAAAGCGGTTTCACCGCAAGCCCCGATTGCAGATTGGTTCTTTGATGATTTCCATCGCAACGGAGCTTTTGTGTTGCCGATGGGCTTTAATTTCTTTTCGTCGTTCGGTGTTTCGCGCCCTGGGCCGACGCCGATCGGAGCCGAGCGTTTCAACCATGGCACAAAGGACGGCTACCAATTTTTCTTGGACCTCGGTCCACTCCCCAACGTCAACGAAAAGCACTTCCATGGACGGATTGCATTTTGGAATGATATTGCCGCTCATCCGAATTACGATGAATTCTGGCAAGATCGCAATTTGCTACCGCACTTGAAGAATGTCACAGCCAGCGTCTTGACCGTTGGCGGCTGGTACGACACGGAGGATCTCTATGGTCCGCTGCAAACCTATGCGGCGATAGAGCGGATGAACCCCACCACCCAGAATCGTTTGGTGATGGGGCCTTGGTCGCATGGCGGCTGGAATGGCGATGGAGGAAACAAGCTGGGCTCAGCGAATTTTGGTTTCCCAACAGCTCAGTGGTTTCGTGAACAAGTGCAGTTGCCGTTCTTCGAGTTTCATCTGAAGGATCAAGGGACACTGGGAATTGCCGAGGCAACTGTTTTCGAAACCGGCGCGAATCGTTGGCGCGAGTTTAATGCGTGGCCGCCGAAGGAAGTAAAACCGAGTTCCCTGCATTTCGCTCCTGGCGGTCTGCTTTCGGAACAAGCCGTTACACCGAAAGGAAATTCTGCAGAGGAATTCGATGAATTCGTCAGCGACCCTTCGAAGCCAGTTCCATACACGTCGGAAATTACTTCCGCCTGGGCCAAGGATTATATGACCGAAGATCAGCGATTCGCGGCATGGCGGCCGGACGTGTTAGTCTACCGCGGCGAGTCGCTGCGAGAAGACTTGACGGTTGCGGGCACCATTGCGGCGGACCTGTGGGTCAGTACATCGGCGGGCGATGCGGACTGGATCGTCAAAGTGATCGATGAGTTCCCCGGTGCACCGCTGACGGGTCTAAAGCCTGGGGATGGGGCGTCAGACGCTTTTCAAAGCGGTCGTCAGCAGTTGCTGCGAGCTGGCGTGATGCGCGGCCGCTTTCGCGAGAGCTTTTCCGATCCGAAGCCCTTCAATGCGAACAAGCCCACTCGTGTGCAAATTAAACTCGACGATATCCTACACACATTTCCGGCCGGACATCGCGTGATGATCCAGGTCCAAAGCACTTGGTTTCCATTTATCGATCGCAATCCACAGAAGTTTGTCGCGAATATTTTCGAAGCCAAAGAAGCGGACTTTATCAAAGCCACGCATCGGCTCTTTCACAGCCCTGCGCACCCAAGCCGGATCGAATTCTCCGTGCTACCGCCGATGTGAGGCTCGCTAACCCTATCGCAGCGGTTGGCACGTCCCTGAGTATTCGAAGAGCGTGGCTGGTTCCGTTGTAGATTACGTCGGGTTGCTGCCCCACTTCGACACTTTAAGCCCGAGGATGGTATTGCTTGTGAACACGCTTCAACCGCGAACTATCGACCGACGTGTAAATCTGTGTGGTCTGGATGCTGGCGTGCCCGAGTAGTTCCTGAATCTGGCGCAGGTCGGCACCGCCGGCGAGCATATGGGTTGCGAAGCTGTGGCGCAGTGTATGCGGACTGATTCCCGGATCAATGTCGCAACGAAGAGCATATCGTTTTACGAGTTCCCAGATCGCTTCGCGGCGTAAACGACGGCCGCTGCGCGACAGCACTAGCCAGGGGACGCGTTCTGGATCACGACTGCCCAGTAGCAATGGCCTCAGTTCAGCCAAGTAGGTCTCGATGGCTACGACCGCGTTTTGACCGATTGGGACCATGCGTTGTTTCGAGCCCTTGCCTTCGACTAAGCAGTATCCTTCGGCCAGGTGAGCGTTGGCCCGCAGCAGGTTAGCGACTTCGGAAACGCGGCAACCGGTGGCATACAATAGCTCTAAGACAGCTCGGTCGCGTTGCCAATAGATGTCATACTTTCGCGGGGCTACAAGAAAACGTTCGACCGCTGCGGGAGTGATCGCTTTGGGAATACGTTGCCACATTTTTTGCGTGGCCAACAACTCCGAAGGATTGTCTTGGACGATGCCTTCCAATTGCAGATACTTGAAGAACATGCGGGTCGTAACGATTGCGCGCGAGATGGAGGCTGGGGCGAGCTTTTCCTGTTGCAGACTGGCCACGAAATCGGTCAAGTCCGCGAGCGACAGCCGATTAATGGGTCTGGTACCCAGCCAGTTCATCATCCGTTTGAGATCGCGACCGTAGGCTTGCACGGTATTATCAGCCAGGTGACATTCCGTGCGCAGGTAATCGGTGAACTTCTGCTGCCAGTTGCTGGCCAGAGCGGGAGCCGGCGCGAGGCTGGACGTCTTTCCCTGATCGCGTAATCGCTTAAGCTTACTGCTCATGTTGGCCAACTGCTGTGCTTGTTCGAGATTTGGCGCGGTGATTGACGATAGAATGTTTCTCGGCACTCACCGTCACATGGGCTGAATCGAATTCATCGAGCGGCCGGCAGCCGTGTTGGCGGAGTGGACGCAGTTGCGATTTTTTGCAGAAGAGCGAAAGGATGGGTTGTACTGATGAGGATCTTAGTGATCGGTGGTGCAGGCTACGTAGGCTCTCACACCGTACGTCTGCTAAATCGCAATGGATACGAAGTATGGGTTTACGACAACTTGTGCAAAGGTCATGCCCAAGCAGTACCTGAAGGGCGGCTGATCGTTGGCGAGCTGGCAGATCGCACGAAACTGGCCAGCGTGTTTGCTGAGCACAAGATCGAAGCGGTCATGCATTTTGCGGCCTTCGCATTGGTGGGTGAATCGGTATCGCATCCAGCCATTTACTATCAGAACAATGTCACGGCAACATTGGATTTGCTGGAGGCCATGCGCAACGCCGGGGTTTGGCGAATCGTGTTTTCGAGCACAACCGCTACTTATGGCCAGCCCGAAAAGATGCCCATCACGGAGTCGACACTGCAATTGCCCATAAATCCATACGGATTTACAAAGTTAGTCATTGAACATGCGTTGACCGATTACGCGCGCGCCTACGGTTTCGGTTGCGCCGCGTTGCGGTATTTCAACGCAGCAGGAGCGAGTCCGGAAGGAGATATCGGCGAAGACCATTCGCCCGAATCGCATCTGATTCCCTTGGTGTTGCAAACGGCATTGGGGCAACGCGAGCATGTCGGGATGTTCGGCGACGATTATCCGACGCCCGATGGTAGCTGTATTCGAGACTACATTCACGTGGATGATTTAGCCGATGCGCACCTGAAAGCGCTGTCGCTGATCGAGCCGGGGAGCAATTTGCAATTGAACCTTGGTACGGGGCGCGGGCAGAGTGTTCAGGCCGTGATCGAAGCGTGCCGCCGAGTCACAGGGCATGTGATCCCTGTAAAAATCGAACCGCGTCGCGCTGGTGATCCTGCGGAGTTGGTGGCCGATAGCAGTTTGGCGCAGAAGGTTCTGGGTTGGACGCCAAAATATATGGATATCCAATCGACCATCGAGACGGCTTGGCGTTGGCATCGCTCGCATCCACGCGGCTACGCAAGTTAGGCTTTGGCTCAAAAGGGGTCTGACCCTTTGGAGGGCATGCAAAACCCTGACAATTGAACATGCCCGGAGAGGGTCAGACCCCTTTTGAGACAAAGCCTAGCTACAATTGCATGTCTCAAGAACTGAACCCGGATTATTCATAGTCCTGATCAATATTTTACGTAAACGAATATCACGCGACGAGTTACGTCGAAATTTGAGTAAACAGACTGTCGTAGCTACGTTCGCCAGAACGTGGCCGTAACTCAAAGAGGTTCACCACGTTCTGGCGAACGTAGCTACGCGCCATGAATAATCCGGGCTGAACTGAAGCCCCTGAAAAAAACCGGTCATGCAAGACATCATCATTGAGAAACCGTACAAGTTTGTTCCGCCGCATACTGGCAATTGGATTCCCAACATCATTCAGAGGTTGCGATTCGTCGATCGCTACTTGGCTAAACACGAAGGCGTAACATCACACGAAATTCGCGGCATCGATCACTTGAAAGAATCCCTGCGTCAGAACAAAGGAATCCTGCTTGCGCCCAATCATTGTCGTTACGCAGACCCTTTAGCCATGGGCTGGGTGGCGCGCGAGATTGATACTCATGTATTTGCGATGGCAAGCTGGCATTTGTTCAACCAAAGCCGCTTGCAGGCATGGGCTATTCGCATGATGGGCGGCTTTAGCGTTTACCGCGAAGGGCTCGATCGTCAGTCGCTCGACACGGCCATTGATGCCTTGGTCAAAGCCAAACGCCCGTTGGTGGTGTTTCCTGAAGGTACGGTGTTTCGAACCAATGATATTCTGCAGCCGCTCTTGGATGGAGTCGCATTCCTCGCTCGCACCGCCGCCCGGCGACGCGCTAAGGATGGTGGTGGCGATGTGGTGATCCATCCCGTGGCAATCAAGTACTTGTTTCATGGTGATCTCAAAGCCTCGGTTGAGCCGGTGATTACGTCGATTGAACAGCGGCTGACCTGGAACACTTCGGTCGGCAAATCGCTTACAGAACGGGTTCACCGAATTGTCAATGCGCTGATGACGCTTAAAGAGTTAGAGCATTTTGGGAAAGCGCAGGAGGGATCTGTTATCGAACGACAAAAACGACTGATTGATCACTTGCTCTCTCCGCTGGAGATCGAGTGGTGCGGAAGTGTTCAAAAAGGCAACTTGATTCCGCGTATCAAGCAACTGCGGTCCAAGATGGTTCCAAATCTAACCGCCGGCGAGCTCAGTCCTGTGGATCGCGACAAAATTTGGCGGGACCTAGCGTCGATTTACTTGGCGCAGCAAGTCGGGTCGTATCCACAAGAGTACTTTATGCGGCCCACAACAGTCACGCGGGTACTGGAAACCGTCGAGCGACTCGAAGAGGACCTCACCGATCGAGTGCGAGTTCACCGACCGTTACATGCGGTTATTCAAATCGACGAGGCAATTACGATCGGGACGGACAGAGCCGCCAAAGATGCCGAAGATCCAATCATGGTCCAGTTGCGCTGCCGTTTGCAAGCGATGCTAGATGCGCTGGCAACGGAGGCAGACGTATTTGATCAATAACCCGCAGCCAGTCTTCGTTTTAGATGCTATTCAGACAGTGCACGGTCACTCCTGGTCACACTCGGCAAGCTCGGCAAGAGTGACCCACGGTCGGTCGCATCTGCCGGATGCGACCGCGCAGTACCTTCGTTAGTCACGAAACGGCAGTTGTTTCACAGTCAAGAAATGCTTCAAAGCATTGACCTGCTGGGTGCGACGACGACGTCCAGGCTCTCGGATGTTGCCGCGATGCCGGTTGTCATGGGAATCAACGTAATGGAATCGGAGCGCTCTTGGCCTGCCGCTTGCTGCTCAGCCCGACCATCCCCCGAGTCTTGAAGAACCTCCGGTTCAGACAGGTTGGGCCTGTCTACGCTGAAGCTTGGCAGCAACTCAGACGAAGGAGAGGGCTTTTTGGGCGATTCGATTACCCTTGATCGCAGCCGCAGGATCTCGGCTTGCATGTCGTTGATAGGTGCCGCGAGGTCGCGCCAGTAGTCATCTTCACGCGTCGTAAATGGAGCGCAAGCAATGTCGTTGCGCAATTCAGCGAAGTGCTTTCGCAATCGATAAACCGGCCCAGCAAACATATTGCTTAGGCGAACGACGTCGTAGATGGCCAGTGGCAGAAGGAAAATAGCCGTAGGCAACCAAGGCCAAATTTGGCCGAACAGAACTTGACTGTGTTTGACCAATGTCCAATCTGGGTTCTGATTGTATTGAAAGCACGCCGAGCCGATGCCGACGTATAGCAAAGCGTACAACCAATACAGGATGACTCGCCCTACAAGTACGCCCTGAACGCTTCTATCTACCCAAACTTGCTGTCGTAATGCCACGCTTCACCTCGGGGAAATAGACTCTAAGGCAACGCTTAGAGAACAGATTGGATCGCATTACTCGATGTATCTAGGCTTGATCGCGTGGCGGTGGAGAGAGATTGCACTGCGCTGATACAGACGATGATGATTAAAGCCACGATTACTGCGTATTCGACCGCCGTAGGTCCGCTTTCGTCTGCGTGAAAGCGAGCAAGCAGTTTTTTTGTGCACCAACGCAACATTTTGTATTCCCTGCAGCAGCGTCTTTCGATACCGGAAATCTCGGCCTCGAAAATGGCGAGTTCCAACTGAAATTTAGCTTGCGGTGACAAAGATGATGCTTCGTGGCAAAATAAATGCCGTCTGGGACCCTTGAACTCTGTTGTCAGAAGTTACAATCGATACCAACGTCAGCTCTGTACCTTTTGGCTATCACTTTTCAGTTGAAAACAAATATGTTTGGTCCAATTCTAGCCCGCGAATGGATGGTTTCTCCGCGCCGGCTGAGCTTTTACGTACAGCGCGCAACGTTTGTGATTGTTCTTTTTAGTTTGGTTTGTACGGCTTGGGCGCTAATGGCTGGAATCCAGCAAGTTCGCAATTTGGGCGATCTTTCACGATTCGGTTCGATGGTGTTTCAGATCGTATTGCCGCTCGAGTTGATCGTCACGATGTTTCTAGCCGCAGTGGCGGCGGCCAGCGTTGTTAGCCAAGAGAAGGATCGACGCACTTTGATTTTGTTATTGCTGACCCGCTTGAGCAGCTTTGAAATTGTGCTGGGTAAATTGACGTCTAGTTTGATTGGCAGCGCCAATCTCGTGTTCGCGGCGTTTCCCCTTTTGCTGGTCATTTCGCTACTTGGCGGTGTGAGCGTCTCTCAAGTGGTACTGGGAACTGCGATCGTAGCGGTGACCACGTTTTGGTGTGCGGCACTATCGAATTTATTTGCGTTCTGGCGTGAAAAGACTTTTCAAACCCTGGCGCTCACCATGCTGGCAATCACTAGTTGGCTAGTGTTCTGCGAAGCGATCGCTGCTGGCACGTTCAGCGGAGTGCCTGCGGAGCTAGCCGAAATCCTCAGTCCGGTCCGCGCGTTGTGGGCGGTTTGCCAACCGATCAGCCAATCTAGGTGGAGCTTTCTGCCCGGTGGTGCAGCCACTATTCATTGTGTTTTGGCCGTGCTGGTCGGGTGCCTATGGTGCACGATTTCAGTGATGCGTTTACGCGTTTGGAATCCGTCGCGACAAGTACAAGTTCATACGCCGGAGCCCGATGAAACTTACGACGCCCTGTCACCCACCAGTGAAGCCCGAGTTGCCGATAAACGATCATGGAAAGTGCGGGCGCCGCGCCGGATGTGGAACAATCCGGTGCTGTGGCGCGAGATGTGTACTTGGGCCTACGGCCGCAAGCTGATGATTATTCGGCTTTCGTACCTACTGCTCTTCGCCGCCGCTGTGGCTGCGCTGTTCTGGTCAGTCTCCTCGGGAGTCGCACTCCAGCGCAGCCGACTGTCCGATGAACTGATTCCAGTCTCGGCCCGGATACTGGCCCCCTTTTTCGCGATTTCACTAGTAATGATCAACGCGCTTGCCGTGAATTCGATCACCAACGAGCGCGATGGCCAAGCCCTCGACTTGTTGCTGGCGACCCAAATCACCCCTATGCAGTTTTTGATCGGCAAGTTGTTTGGCGTGTTGTATGTGACGAAGGAGATGGTCATCCTGCCGATTGCCCTGGTGACCTATCTCTGGACGCAAGGTGGGATCGATACCGAGAATCTGTTATTTACGATCGGTAGTTTGATCGTGATGAATGCGTTTGCAACGATGTTGGGGATTCATTGCGGTATGATCTACAGCCAGTCGCGCACGGCCATCGGAACAAGCTTGGGAACGTTGTTCTTCTTGTTTCTGGGCATTGTGACTTGCATGATGATCATGATGAGCTTCCGCGGCTCGTTTGCTCGGCAGTTGCCGCCGTTCTTGGCAATCATCTTAGGGGGTGGCACAGGCTTGTTCGTCGCCATGGGAAGCCGCAATCCCAGTCCTGCGATCGCTTTAGCTTCATTCGGCCTGCCATTCTTGACGTTTTTCGCGATTACCAGTTTTATCTTGCGTGATCAAGAATTAACGGTATTTTCGGTGATCGTGGCGGCTTATGGATTTGCCACCGCTGCTATGATTGTTCCGGCGCTCAGCGAGTTTGATTTTCAGTTGGGTCGAGCTAATGGCGTGGACGAAGACGGATGATTACCGGTTTGCTTTCAAGACAAATCAAGACAATAGCAACAGAACTGCGGACTGGGAGCACCTCTTGGCGAAAAGTGACAGGAATAGGCAGATCTTGGCCCTGGAAAATGGCGCCTTGTCTGCAGTGGTACTGTTGGCATTCCTATTCATTTGGTACTTAGCGGTACGCTTATTTAATATTCATCCCATCGTTCTGCCATCACCGGCGCGAGTCTTGCAGGTCGCGTGGCTTGAGCGGGAAGTGCTGTTGCGCGGCTTGTTGGTCACGGGTAGCGCGGCGATCTGCGCATTGCTGGCCAGTGTCGTCATCGGCTCGTTGATTGCGATGCTTTTTAGCCAATCATCGCGCGTCCGCATCGCGTTTCAGCCCTACGTGGTGTTTCTGCAAACCGTTCCCATCGTCGCGATCGCACCGCTGCTGATCACCTGGTTTGGATACTACTTCACGACCGTGATCCTGGTCTCAACGATTATCAGTTTGTTTCCGATCATCTCCAATGTGACCGCTGGACTAACTTCCGTGGATCGCAATCTGGTGGAGTTGTTTCAGTTGAACGGAGCTACGCGTCTGCAAACGCTAGTGAAATTGCGCATCCCCTACGCGGTCAGCCACTTGGTTCTCGGGATGCGGATTAGTTCAGGCATGACCGTCATTGGAGCGATTATCGGCGAGTTATTTGTTGGCAGCGGCGCTAAGTACGCTGGCTTGGGAAAACTTATGATGGGTTGGCAAAATCTGGCGCGGACGGATGCCTTGATCGCCGTTGTGTTTTCGAGCACGCTGCTTGGCCTAGCCATGCTCGCGCTGGTCAATTTACTCAGCCGCGTGATCCTGCATCGCTGGACCGCCAGCAGCGGTTTTGAAATGAATACACATTAGTGCTGTGCCAAAGCCGAAACCGGCGGTTCGTTTAATCAGCCGGAACGCGTTAGAGAGCGTCCCGCTTAGGAATAAAATGAAAACACTGATTTACAGACGATTTATCAGCCGGAAGGCGTTAGCCTCCGGTTCTATCCCCAACCAAACCACTGTAACAACTACTACCTGTTCAATCTCCTAAGCGGGACGCTCTCTAAGGCGTTCCGGCTGATTTCAACAGGCCTTTTTCCAGGCGGAAACGCGGCACTTGATGATCATACAAGCTCCATTGAAGGGTTCCACAGCTCTGCTTCAGG
>JANLQO010000387.1:0-19756 GCA_031367855.1 Planctomycetia bacterium
CTCATAGCCCCAGCAGACAATCTTCCGTGGGTCACTCTTGCCGAGTAGGCCCGAGTAGGCCCCGAATAATCCGGGAAGTTCCTGACAATCCGCCTCACGGTTGCATCCGGCAGATGCAACCCACGGCGGGTCACTCCTTCCGAGCTTGCCCAGGGTGAGCGCACTGTTATTGCGGCCGCGGGCTAAAGCGCCGCGAAGTTCTCAAGCAACTTTAAACCATCGCGCTGGCTCTTCTCAGGATGAAACTGAGTCGCGAACAGGTTGTCGCGCCAAATTGAAGCGCAGAACTGCTGGCCGTAGTCGCACGACAACCATATTGCGGAAGCATCGGCAGGCTGGACATAGTAGGAGTGCACGAAGTAAAAATAAGCTTCGCTCGAAATGCCGTTCAGCAGTTTGCAAGCGGGTTTCTCGGCTCGAACTTGGTTCCAGCCCATATGCGGAACTTTTCGATCAGCGATGTTGGGAAAGCGAACAACTTCACCGGCGATCACTCCCAACCCCTGATGACGTTCGCCTTCAAATCCGGTCTCAAACAGCAACTGCAGGCCAAGACAAATCCCCAAGAACGGTTTGCCTGACCGAATCGAATCGACGATCGACTCAGGTAGATTGCGAGCGTTCAGTTCGCGCATCGCATCGCCAAAAGCACCCACTCCGGGCAAAATAACCTTGTGGGCTTCCGCGATTTGGTTCGGGTCATTCGTGATCGTCGCTGCTGCGCCTACGTGCTCCAGAGCCTTTTGAACACTCCGCAGGTTCCCCATCTGATAATCTACAATCGCAATTTCAATACGGCTCATACGGTAGTTCAAACTGTTGTGTAGAACGATTGTCCCCAATCGTTCCGGGCTTTTGCGTAGAACGATTGTCCCCAATCGTTCCGAGAGCAATTGAGTCAATTGCTCTACACTGGCAGCAATTGAGACAAGTGCTTTACACTTCGAAGCCTATCCCACCTGCCCGCAGAGATCAATAAGGCATCGGTTGCTTGAGAAAGTCGTTGACGCTCAGGGGCTTTTCCTCTTCCTCTTTCCACATCCAGCCAAACATACTGCTCTTTTCTTCTTTGGGCTTGTTGCGTTCACTCCAATAGTCCGTTTGATAACCGTGCGACTGGCTGGCTTTAGGTTTGCCATCGTTGAATGGGTTAAGAAAATCAGCCGTGTTGTACATCCATTTTTTGGTCGACGATCCCATTTTGCTGATCGTTGACTTCGATTTCGATCTCGACCAAGAAGGCAATTTGAACATCGACGTAGAGGACGATTTCGGCTTTGGGGCCGACGCGCCGAAGAACGAACTTGAGCGTGTTTCAGGCTCTGACTTTGATCCTGATCCAAAGGGCCACCACGAGGATGACTTGGACTCTTGCGCCACCAGAGACTTGGAAGAACAGACAACAAGAATCAAACCAAACAGGGCAATCCGTTGCACATTCATAGCATCCCTTCCGTTTTGAACTGACTGACACGGTGGGGATGTTGTCAAAAATAGCCGCCGAAGTCGAGATCTATTTCGATTTGGCGGGCGGCGTCTCAACTTGAACATGCAGCTCTTTTAATTGCTTGCTTTCGACCTCTCCAGGAGCTTCGGTCATCAAATCCATCGCCCGCTGTGTTTTTGGAAACGCAATGCAATCTCGGATATTATCCAAACCGCCAAACAGCATCACGACGCGGTCTATACCCAAAGCGATTCCGCCGTGTGGCGGCGCACCATAACGCAATGCATCCAAAAGAAACCCAAAGCGATTTACCGCCATCTCCGGCGAAATCCCCAACAAGTCAAACACGATTTGTTGTGTCTCCGGATCGTGAATCCGAATCGTTCCGCCGCCGGCCTCGTAGCCGTTGATGATCAAGTCGTAGGCTTGAGCCCTACAAGAGGCTGGTTCGTCGCGCAGTTTGGCTAGATCATTTGGGCGGGGAGCTGTAAACGGATGATGGGTTGCTACCCAGCGATTCTCTTCTGGATCGTGGTCGAACATCGGGAATTCAACCACCCAAGAAAAATGCATCTGACCGGGAGCGAACAGCTTCAGTTCGGCCGCTAATTTGCGACGCAGACCGTTCAGCCCCTTACAGGTGACTTCCCACGAGTCCGCCAACAACAGAATTAAGTCCCCCGGCTTGCCTGCAAAGCGCGCCTTCAAACCCTCGAGTACCGGTGGTTCCACGTTCTTACTGATCGGCGACCACAGCGACCCGTCTGGCTCGACGCGGAACCAAGCCAACCCCTTGGCCGCGAAATCATGTTTGACAAAATCCGTCAGTTCATCGATCCGTTTGCGAGAAAACTCCTCCGCGCGACCGTCAACCTTGATACCGCGAACAAAACCATTTGCGTCCACCGCCCCGCGGAACACACGAAACTCGGACTGCTTTGCCAAATCGCTGCAGTCGACGATCTCCATGCCATAGCGCAAATCGGGTGCATCGCTGCCAAAGCGTCGCATCGCTTCGTCATAAGTCATTCGTGGCAGCGGGGTTGGCAAGTCAAGGTTGAGCAGATCTTTCGCCAGCGTCACCATCAAGCCATCGATTATTTTGATCACGTCTTCTGCGTCAACGAACGACATCTCCAAGTCAAGCTGCGTGAACTCCGGTTGGCGGTCGGCCCGCAAGTCTTCATCGCGGAAACAGCGCGCCACTTGAATGTAGCGGTCGTAACCAGCGACCATGAGAATTTGCTTGTACAACTGCGGGGATTGCGGCAACGCAAAGAAGTGGCCCCAATGCACGCGACTGGGGACCAAGTAATCGCGCGCCCCTTCGGGCGTGCTGCGACCGAGAATCGGCGTCTCAACGTCGATAAAGTCATGCGTCGCAAAGTAATCTCGCATGCCTTTGATAATCTTGCTGCGGAGCACCAGGGTTTTCTGCATGGCTTCGCGCCGCAAGTCAATGTAGCGATATTTCAGCCGCAGATCTTCGCCCGGTAATTCGTCTTGATTCGGGAAGAACGGAGGCGTTTGGCAGCGGTTCAGCAAGCGGACTTCGTCGGCCCGAATCTCGATCTCACCGGTGGCAAGCTTCGCATTGATCTTGCCCTCCAGCCGATGGCTGACGATTCCAGAAATCAAAACCACATCTTCGCCACGTAGTTTTTTCGCAACTTCCAACGAAGCTTCACCGCTGTCCACGTTGGCTACGCATTGTGTCTTGCCGTACCGGTCGCGGAGGTCGATGAACATCGTCCCGCCGTGGTCGCGCGACGTATCGATCCAGCCGCACAGCGTCACGCGTTGGCCAATGTGTTCGCTACGAAGTTCGCCGCAGGTATGTGTGCGAAGCAAAGGAATACTCCTCAGTATAAATTCAAAGTCTCGCCGCCGAGCCCGCCCAAGTCAGTCACTTCGGTGCCGCGAATGCGACAGATTTTACAAGACACAGTGAATGCTGCTAGTACTTCGTCGAACTTTAAATTTGGGGTGGCAGGCTCTGAGGGCTTTGCGAAGGGCGTGGAGAATAAAGCTCAAATCACGCCCTTCGAAGACCAGGGACGTGCCACCCTAAATCATCAACCCCAAGGTTAAAGTTGGACACCTAGCCACTTTTTCGATTCAGCTCGCATGCTAGAATTCGCCACAACCGCCACCATTCTTTGAGATAGCAACTAACCATGAACAATTCGGCTTCGAGCAACTTTGGTGACCGGCTAGCTGACGCCGTTCGGGCAAAGAATTCTGTCGTTTGCGTCGGTTTGGACCCGCGTTGGGGCAGCCTGCCGGATTCCCTTCGGGCAGGCGTGGACACCCAAGACCGAAAAGCGGTCGCGGATGCCACCGAATGCTACTGTCGCCACGTTATTGATGCGGTCGCTCAATTCGCACCCGTCGTTAAACCGCAGGCCGCGTTCTTCGAACAACTCGGCCCCTGCGGTATGGTCGCGCTCGGCTCCATCATTCAGTACGCACGGCAAGCCGGATTGATGGTGCTGTTGGATGGCAAAAGGGGTGATATCGGCACCACCGCCGAAGCCTACGCGGACGCTTACCTCGGCGACTGCAGCGCTTGGCAGTGCGATGCCTTGACCGTCAATCCCTACCTCGGTGACGACACTCTGCAACCCTTTGTCGACGCGTGCCAGTCGCGCGCCGCAGGCATTTTTGTTCTGGTCAAAACTTCCAATCCCGGGAGCGGTTTCTTACAGGACAAAGTTGTCGACGGACGCCCCGTTTACGAACAAATGGCTGCACTCGTTCAGCAACATGCGCTGCAGACCGTGGGCTCTTCGGGATATGGATCGATCGGAGCGGTGGTCGGCGCCACCTACCCAGAACAACTCGCCAAGCTGCGATCGCAGATGCCCAATGCATGGATCTTAGTCCCTGGCTATGGCGCTCAAGGCGGTACAGCCAGCGATGTTGCGCACGGCTTTGATCACCACGGACTCGGGGCGATTGTCAACAGCTCGCGCGGCATCATCTTCGCTTATCAATTGCCTCGCTATGCAAGTTTCTCTTGGCAAGAAGCTGTCGCCAACAGCGCCCGTGACATGGCCGCCGAACTGTAAGCTTGGAAAGTTTTTTTCAATCGAAACTCGCAGCTTGTGAGCCGTCGGCGTTAGCTAGTTTTGATGTTGCGCACTTTTTATCTTTACGGGCCAAAGGCTCAACAATTTACCTAGCCCAGGCCAACGGGGCCAACGGGCTGGGTGCTCGGCGAAATCGTTCTTTAGGACCAAAGGTCCGGCCATTTGTCAACTGACGTGATTCTAATGAACAAACTGCCGGGCCGTTGGCCCTTTGATTTGTGTTGTTTATTTGTACCCAGCCCGTTGAGCCCGTTGGGCTGGGCGTAGGTAAACGAACGGGGCTTTGCCCCTAGTTCAAATAGCGTAACATCAAAACTAGCGTCGACGGCTCGCTGGAGATTCTAATGTTTTAACTGGCGGTTCTAATAGCTTAAATTGTAAAACTCAAACCATAAGAAGTCGCATCCGCACGGTTTACGCAACCGGCGAGCGATGAAAATGAACGTGTTTCCACTTGCCGTTTTGCTTGTGCCAGACGCGCGTCTCTTCGACGGCGCGAGTTGATGGTGCTCCGCCGGCGTCGGTGGCTTGCGTTAAGCGTACGTAACAAACGATCGCCGCGTCACCCATAATTCGAACTTGGGGACTAGCCAGCGTCGTTTGAACCTTGCGATTCGGCGACTTTTCGAGTTCGAAATAGAAACGATGGAAATCCATGCCTTCGACTAACTGACCGAGCGCCTCGGGTTCGAAACAAGTCAGGCTGGGATCGCACAGTTCGCTGTATGCGGCCCAGTCGCCGCCCACGATGCTCTTCAAAAGACATTCGGTCAAATTCAGCAGCGTATCTTTGTCACTCATGATTTCGCGCGCGTGCGTCGCTTTCGTTTCGAGGCTAATTCAACTTTAAATTCCGGATCGCCTGATAGCGTGACGACTTGTTGCCCCCATTGCAAGATGAGGGCCTCTGCCGAATTAATGCTGCAGTCGCTTTCGTCGCTGAATGTGATTTCGCCGATATCAGGCGGCACAGGATCGGCTTCACCAGTAGTCGAAGAGTCTGCCAGGCTGTTACTCGGAAAAATCGGCGTTCCGAAGGTGATCGCGACATGGGCTGGCATAATCAATGGACTCCAAACCTCACGGCGATAGGGGCTGCCCGCAATGTACAGCGGCACAATGGGCACTCCGGCCCGTTCGGCCACGACGGCTGCGCCGCTGCGTATCGAAACCATCGGGGTGGTAGTGTGGTTCAGCCGTCCCTCGGGAAACATGCCCACGAGACGCCCAGATTTTGTCAAGCGAATGGCCGTTTTCGTGGCCGCAGTGTCCATGCCGCTGCGGTTAGTGGGAATCGCTTGCGCCCACCGCAGGAACACTCCAAACACTGGGTGCTCGCAATACTCGCGTGCAACCATCCAATGCACACGCCGCCGCGCAGCCAACTGCACAAAGCATGGATCCACACTGCTGCGATGGTTAGCAACCAGCAACGCACCGGACTTTATCTCGGGCGGCGCTTGATTCGTAAAATGGACGCGCCAAAGTAAGCGTCCCATCAAGTAGGTCGGCAAGTAGAGCGCCGACTCCCAAAAATCGTAGTCGCTCGTTCGCGCCAACAGCAGAACGTAAGCAATCATTCCGATGACAACGGTCGACAGCCATATTGCGGCGCACATCAGGCTGGTATCGAATTCCATCGAGTCAATTCCTAAGGGAGTCTATGCTGGAAGAACCGGTTCCATTTGATCGGTGAACCATTTTGCCAATTGCTCAGCCATATCGGAGAGCTGGCTCTCAGGATTTACCACCAGAGGTTCGAGTTCCTTCAGCCCCCGAAACCAAATCTCTTGTCGGCGAGCGAATTGGCGCGTGTGAGCTTTGATTTTGTCAGTAGTTTCTGCGGCGGGCAACTCGCCCTGGATCTGCTGGAGCATTTCCCGATAGCCAACCGCCTGTGCCGCGGTATGGCCAAGGCTGCCATGCCTGAGTAGCAATTCTTCCACTTCGGCTAGCAAGCCGTCGGCCAACATGCGTTCCACACGCGTATTAATGCGCTCATGCAACCAAGCTCGATCCAGTCTTAGAACTGCCACCGGTGCAAACTGGCGGGGTGCGGGATTTTCAAACTGTTCTTGCCAATGACTCAGAGGTCGCCCAGTCACACGGGCTACTTCCAATCCTCGAATCATCCGCCGCGAGTCATGCAGGTGCAAGCGATGCGCTAGCAGTGGATCGACTTGTGCCAGCCGAGCCTTGAGTGCTTCTGCGCCGTAAACCTTGAGATCCTCGTTGATCGAGTTTCGAAACTCCCAATCTGCGGGGGGACCAATAAACAGCCCTCGCAGCAGGCACTTCAAATACAGCGGCGTTCCGCCAGCGACCAGCACACGTTTGCCGCGGCCCTGGATTTCCGCGGCACATTTGTGAGCCGCTGCCACATAACACGAAACGCTAAAAGAATCCGTGGGCTCGGCGATATCGATCAAATGATGTTGGACCATCTGCTGCTGTGCCCGCGAAGGTTTGGCAGTTCCGATGTCCATGCCGCGATAAACGGCCATCGAATCTAGCGACAGAATCTCCGCGTCTAGCAGTTTCGCCAATGCAATCGCCAGCGGCGTCTTACCGCTGCAGGTGGGCCCAGTCAAATAGTAGCAACCCAAGAGCGGCGGCTTGGTCCATTCGGCAGCAGTGGTCATCGGATCGAAGTTCATGAATTTTCGGATAACAGCGGCGGTGTTGTCGTCGAGCTGCCGAGGGATCGGTATGATTGGCGATTCAGCTTGCTGGAATTATGATACGTCGACCGGAAATTGGTAACCCAGGCTTACCAACTCATTTACGAATCCTTTGACAATTGCCAACCGCGTGACCGAACCAACTTCCCAAATTCCGGCCTCAGCTGAGTCGGCTTCCGATACGCTTGATCGCCTGATGCAACAGGTCCAGAAGCGAGCGCGCGAAATGCCCCCGGGCTCCTACACAACGCGGCTGATCGAAGGTGGCGTTGAGAAAATGGGAGCCAAGATCACGGAAGAAGCCGCAGAAGTCGTCGATGCAGCCGCTACTTCGTCCTCACCCGACAACGCGCATTTGATCTACGAATCCTGTGACTTGATCTATCACTTGTGGGTGCTTTTAGGCAGCCGAGGCATCACAGTGGACGATCTTCGCCAGGAATTGGCTCGCCGCGAAGGTGTTTCTGGACTGACTGAAAAGCAAAACCGACCACCAAAACCCAACGCATAAACCAACAACATGAACCGAAATCTCCGGATTGGTATCCCCAGCAAAGGTCGACTTAGCGAACTTGCCATCGAGCTTCTCAACCAGGCTGGGCTGCAGTTCCGTAGGCAAGAGCGAACGCTTTTCGCGCTGGTAAAGCAGTTGCCCATCGACATCATCTTTTTGCGGACCGATGACATTCCGGTCCTGTGTGCCGAAGGTGCGATTGATTTGGGCATAACTGGAAGCGACCTTTTGCAGGAGAGCCATGCGGAAATCGACGTGCGCATGCCGCTAGGTGTTGGGCATTGTCGACTTAGCCTGTGCGTACCCGATAGTTCTGAAATTACCGACTGCCAGCAATTGAACGGCAAGCGGATCGCGACCAGTTTCCCCAGGTTGACCGAGCGCTTTCTGGCAGAGCACCACGCAGAAGTTCATCTCGTCGAACTCTCCGGGTCGGTTGAAATCATGATTGCGCTCGGCGTGGCGGACGCGATCGTGGATTTGGTTGAAACTGGCAGTACGCTCGCCGCCAATAAATTGCGCATCCTCACCGACATCGGCCAGTACGAAACGGTGCTGATCCAAAATCGCGAACGCTACAACGCTGAGGTCGCGGATCGAGTTGTTCGCCGTCTGGAGGGCGTGGTGATCGCCCGCGACTACTCGCTGCTCGAGTATAACATTCCGCGTTCACAGTTAGCCGCCGCAGAGGCAATCACGCCCGGCTTCAATTCGCCAACCGTCAACGCGCTCGAAGACAGCGACTGGTGCGCGGTGCGCGCGATGGTGAAACGCAAACACGCGATCGATATCATGGAACGCCTCGAAGAGCTAGGTGCATCGGCGATTCTCGAGACCGCCATCGGTAACTGCCGTCTGTAACGCTATACAAATCGCAGATATTTCGTAAACTCTCTGGTTAAAAGCTTTGGGATGTTGACTGGGTGACTGAACCGGAATCGCAATTGTTTTAGGCAGTACTGCGGATCAAGATTTTCGCAGACAGCTTTTTAGGTCTATACTCGAAAGGAAACGACATGACGATCACGCGCGTAGGTTCCAATTCTCAATACGCTTCGGGCTGGGAAATGGCCTTCGGCGCTGCCAAGCCAAAGAAGGCAACTGGCGCAGCCAAGACCGCTGGGAAAAAATCAGCAACCACAGGCAAAGTAACTGCCGCGAAAGCAACTACAAAAAAAGTAGCTTCCAAAGCGGCGGCTAAGAAAGCTCCCGCCAAGAAAGCTGCCACGGCCACCAAGGCTCCTGTGAAGAAAGCTGCCGCCAAGAAGACCTCCAAGAAGAAGTAATTCAAGCGCTGGATTAGTTTTCGATCCAACGCCAACTTGCTCCCTGACGCGCGGGAGTGCAGATGCGAATCTGCCACCGCTCGTTGGGACGAAGTTCAGTTAGTTTTATCGCCATCTGTTCCGCTTCGCCTTGATGTTCCGCAAAGCCAAACACCGTGGGACCCCAACTACTCTGGCCAACCGCCCGTAGGCCGGTTTCTTTTGCTAACTCAACCGCACGGCTAACCGATTTGCCGTTGTACATCCCGCCTTGGCCAGCCGCAAATAACTGACCCGCCGCATCGACATACTCTTGCAATGCCTCGGTAAACTTGGCAAATCCACCGTCGACGTCTGCCAATTCCTGGGCACGTTTCGCCAACGCATACATTCGTTCCCGATTTGTATTCCGCGTTTGACCCAAGCGTTCCATTAAACTTGTTTCGTAGCCACCCGTCACGGCTTCGATCTGATCCGGCGTTATCAACACAATTCGCCAATCGCAATTCAGTGCCACCGAATTCGCGCGCAGCGATCGCAACCCTTCAGGCGAGTGGCCTTCGTCCAGGATCAAGCCGCCGTGCATGAATCCAAATAGCCCAATGCCAGACCTCTTGCCACGCCCACTGAAATGAATCAATTCTTCGATGGTCGGCTCAGTCGTCAATTTCGCGTAAAGTGACAAGCCAATTGCCACGGCGGCCGCCAACTGTGTTCCTGCACCGAGACCCGAGTGCATGGGCAGCGTTTGCAGCACACCGATGTTAGTATCCAGGTCGCGACCAAACTGTCGCTGCAACCGCTCCCGAACTTGTTCGATGCGGGCTTCGATATCGATTGCGATCGGTTCCAAAGCGTGGCAAGTAGCATTTTGCACGCCACTATCGCTCCCGAATCTCAGCCGCCAACCTGGTTCGTTGAGCATCAGGCCCAGGCCGCCGAATCGCAACGGTTGGCCAACCGCCAGCTCAAGCAGTCCAAAGTGCAGTCGGCTTCCAGTCGATACTTCTAGCAATTTAGGCACCTCACGCTGATCGCTCGATAAACTCCTGGACCAAATTCCAGGCCGTCCATTCGCGCTCGCCAGCCGTTTTCTCGACGGCCTTCCTCAGAGTCGCCAGATCATCCGCGATCGCATGGCGATCTGCAAGGTGCAACCGCGTGGCCAGTATCGTCGCTTCCAGAACCGCATGCTTGGCGCGATTCCATCCCCAGAATGGTCGCTTTATACCGAGATCGACAACCCGCGCCTTGGCCACACTCCGCTCCGACACGACGTCCCAGTCGACTACCTGCAACTGAAACCAATGGCAACAGTCGGCAATGATCCAATCTCCCGAAGGGTGTCGTTCGAACGGCAACTCGACGGCCAGGTTGAGCGCTGTTTGAACGATCGGCAACACATCGTCAACGACATGAAACACTGCCGTCGGTCGCGCACGCAGCAGCTTGAAAGTTGTCGAAGAAGCGAACGGTCGCAGAGTCCACTCAGTCAATTCGACGTTAACTACCGGCCCCATCGGCGCCACATGTGGCTCGCCTGTGTCGGTCGAGGTCGTTAACAGTCCTTCAATGATCAAGTTCGTTGTCCCTATTGTTTTGCAAGCTGGAAGCGCTGGAAACGCTGGAAGCTTAACCCACTAGATCGGTTCGCATTCAGCCCAGTTTAGGCCCGCTTTGACATCGACTTTGAGCGGTACAGATAATTGTGCGACGGTAGACATTTCTTCGCGGACGAGCTTCGAAAGCGATTCGCAATCGCACTGCTTCACTTCGAACACCAATTCGTCATGGATCTGCAACAGCATTCTCGCGTTCAAGCCCGATTGCGCGAGCCGCCGGTGAACGCGCAGCATGGCGATCTTGATGAGGTCGGCAGCGGAACCTTGTATCACCGTATTGACAGCGATGCGTTCGGGTTCAATCATCACCTGCTTGCGAGCATCGTTCAGACTTGCATAATCGCGGACACCTTTGATCCGGCGACGGCGATCGAACAACGTGCTGACGTAGCCTTGGGCGCGGCAGGTCATGATGGTTTCTTCGATGAACTTACGGACGCCTGGGAACCTGGCAAAGTAGGCTTGGATAAATTCCGCAGCTTCTCCCTTGGAGATCTGAAGGCTCTTCGCCAAACCAAACGGGCTTTGCCCATAGATGATTCCAAAGTTGATGGCTTTGGCGCTGCGTCGCTGAGCGGAGGTGACCTCGTCGAGCGGCACGGAATAGACTTCGCTGGCGACTTGTGTATGAATGTCTCGATCGTTGAAGAAAGCTTCACGCAGGGCTTCATCGCCACAGAAATGCGCGAGGACTCGCAATTCAATTTGCGAGTAATCGGCGGCTAATAACAGCCAACCATCCTCGCCGGCGCGAAAGGCGGAGCGGATGTTGCGACCTTCTTCGGTCCGCACCGGAATGTTCTGCAAATTCGGATCAGTGCTGCTCAAGCGTCCTGTGGCGGCGACGTCTTGACGGAACGAAGTATGCACTCGACCGGTCTTTGGGCATACAAGTTGCGGTAAGGCGTCCACGTAAGTGCTGACCAGTTTTGTCAGTTGACGATACTCGAGCAACTTGACCGGTAAGGGATGATAACTGGCGAGTTGCTGGAGCACCTCGGCATCCGTGCTAGCTCCCGTCTGTGTTTTTTTCACAACGGGCAGTTTGAGTTTTTCGTACAGGATAACTTGCAGTTGCTTGGGTGAATCGAGGTTGAAGGACTCGCCGGCGATTTCAATGATCTCGGTTTGCAAGGTGGCAATGCGGGCTGCAAAAACGGTGCGCAGCGACGCCAGCCGCTCGACGTCTATTCGAATGCCGTTGTACTCAATGTCCGCCAAAACGCTAACTAACGGAACTTCCATCGCTTCCAACAACTTCTTCAAGCCAAGTGCTTCGAGTTGTTCGGTCAACATGTCATGCATGCGATACGGAATGTCGACGTCCTGGCAGGCGTAGTCCGTGATTTGATCGACGGGCACTTGATCCATCGTGATCTGATCGCGGCCGGAACCAATCAGCTCGGTGATCTTCGTAGTCTTGTGCTGAAGGTAGCGGCGGGCGAGATCATCGAGGCTGTGATCGCGCTGGCCGGGATCGATCAAGTAGTCGGCAACCATGGTGTCGAGGACCACGCCACGGACTTCGATGCCCTGCTGACGGAGCACGATGAGATCGTATTTGATGTTCTGGCCGATCTTGGGAATCGTCGTGTCGCCAAGAATTGCTTGGAGGGCGTCTCGCACCGTTTCGATGGACAGTGTTGCGCAACCTTGGGGAGCGCGAAGCGGAATGTAGGCGGCTTTGCCGATTTCCCAACAGAACGAAAAACCGACAGGCTCAGCCCAACGAGGATTGGTCGAAGTGGTTTCAGTGTCCAGCGAAATCAGCTTGGCGGATCTCAACTGACTCACTAGCCACTGGAGCTTGGCAGGAGTATCGACGGTCGTGTATTCCGGCAACCATTGTTGCGCTTCGACGGCAACCATGGGAATATTGCCCACCAAACGTTCAGCGAACCGGCGAAAGCCGAATTCCGCAAACTTTGATTGCAGACCAAGTGGATTGCGGCGACTGAAGTTGGCGTCGCGCCAGTCGATCGCCAAGGGCACATCGCTGCGCAAGCGGCATAGGTCGCGCGACAGCATGGCTTTGTCACGGCTGTCACGAATGTTCTCGGCGCGTTTCGTACCAGCTACTGCGTTCGGATTGTCGAGGATCCGCTCTAGATTGTCGAACTGAGCTAACAATTGTTGCGCGATCTTGGGACCGATGAGCGGAATGCCAGGGACATTGTCCACTGCATCGCCAACCATGGCTTGAAAGTCGACGACTTGGTCCGGTCGAATGCCCCACACTTCTTGCAGCTTGGCGGCGTCGAAGACTTCTTGTTTGCGGATGTTGTAAATCAGCACGTTATCGGTGATCAGCTGACGGCAGTCTTTATCGCTGGTCACGATGATTGCACGACCGCCCGCTTGTTCGACCTGAGCGGCGAGTGTCGCAAGCACGTCGTCCGCTTCATAACCGACCGCATCGACCACGCCGACACCCAGCAGCTGCAACGTTTCGCGAATCAACGGAATTTGCCCGCGAAGTTCGTCGGGCATGGGGTCGCGGTGAGCCTTGTACTCTGGATAAAGTTCGTTGCGAAAGGTGATTTCTGACAGATCAAAAGCGCACCACACAAAGGCGGCTTGCCAACGATCACGCAGGTCGGCAACGTCCCGCAAAAAACCAAACACCGCCGCCACTGGCACGCCTGCGGGGCTGCTCATCGGCGCGATCGCATGAAAGATCTGATAGATCAACGAATGCGAATCGATCAGTACCACCGTCTGACCACTGAGGTCATCGGGCAGTTCCGCCGCGTCGAGTGAAAAGGTGACTTCGACCGAGGGTGGAACTGTAGGCCCGGAATCTGCAGCGAGCTTGGGTTCACTGGCTGGCAAGTTTGATTGAGGTTTGGTTGCTCGGTCGGCCTTTCGGCCGCTGGAGTTCGGTGCAGCTTTTAGTTCTTCTGCGGTGGGCTCAAACCCTTCGAAAAACGGCTGGGAACTGGATTGGGCCATGCTCGGCTTTCGAATGTAAACGATTGAACTAGTACTGTGTCACATGTGGTATAGGCTGCCAGCGCTGCAAGCCTGCGTGTGGCCCCGCCGATCTGATTCACAGGCTGCCAGCGCTGCCAGCCTATGCCAAATTTTCTTGTGTGACAGAGTCTAATACTTCTTAAGCGCAGCGATTACCTGGTCGGTCATCTCGACGGTACCGATGCTAGGTTGTCCCCGTGGCACTAAATCCGCCGTGCGATGGCCTGCCGCCAGGACTCGCTGCACCGCGTTTTCGATAGCGATCGCTTCGGATTCCATTTCGCAGGAATGCCGCAGCATCATCGCGGAGGCGAGGATGGTTGCCAGCGGATTGGCGATGCCTTTGCCTGCGATATCAGGTGCCGAACCATGAATGGGCTCATATAATCCAGGACCGCTCGAACCAATCGAAGCACTAGGCAGCATTCCGAGTGACCCCGGTAACATACTGGCCTCGTCTGTCAGAATGTCACCGAACATATTGCTGGTTACCACAACATCGAAACTGGTCGGTCGGCTAATCAAGTGCATGGCCATCGAATCGACGAGTACAACGTCGTATTCGAGATCGGAAAATTCTTCCTTTACGATCTTGGCACAGACTCGACGCCACAGGCGACTAGCCTCCAACACGTTGGCTTTATCTACCATCGTCAGCTTGCGTCGCCGCCGACGCGCTGCTTCCGCGGCTAAGCGAACGATGCGAGCGATTTCGTAGGTTTCGTAGACTTCAGTGCTGAATGCGCGCTCGTTTCCGTCTGGCAACGTTTCGCAGCCCGATGGACCAAAGTAGATTCCGCCCGTGAGTTCACGGAAGAACAGAATATCCGTGCCTTCAACAATTTCGCGCTTCAAAGGCGATGCATCGAGCAGTTCTGGGAAGGGCGTAATCGGTCGCAAGTTGGCAAATAATCCGAGTACTTTGCGAATTTTCAACAGACCGGCTTCGGGGCGAGTTTTGGCAGAAGGGTCATCCCATTTCGGACCGCCCACGGCGCCCAGCAGGATAGCGTCGCTGGCCTGGCAAGCTTCGATCGTCTTTTGAGGCAGCGGATCGCCGGTCATATCAATGGCAATGCCACCGATCAAGCAATCTTCGAAATTGAACTCGCGCCCAAATTTTTCGCTCACACAGTCCAGCACGCGGCGCGCTTGACCGACAATTTCCGGACCAATCCCGTCACCGGGAAGCAAAACGATTCGAGTTTCCAATTTGCGGAGGCTCCACCCAGCTAATGCCTAGTTATTGATTCATTCGCGTGCGAAGCATCTTTATAGACGCTGCCACACGATGCATCAATGACCGCAAAGCGAATGGAGTGGAGAGAGGTTCGTCCGCAGTTAACGCGGCGGACTCGATGGTTGTTCTGCTTGGCGATTGAATTCGGCGGGATCGAACGGATCTTGAGCCGTGGCTGGAATCGATTTCTCCTTGGCCAAGATTTGATTCAATTGAGCGTCGAGGGCATCGATTTCGCTAATGGCGGGCCGAGTCGAACCCACAGGAAATTCGACTTGGCTGGTAGACCCCGGAACGGACCGCAAAGGGGTGCTGCCTGGTGCAAGCGGATTCAGTTTTGATGACGGTATAGGGCTGCGAGTCGCAACGGCCGGAACGACTGGGTTCTGCGAAAAGTGAATCCACTTTTTCAGTTCATCGATCAAGGAGGATTCAGAAAGTGCGATACCCGGCAGGCGCTGCGGGCCATGTAACTTGGTCGCGTAACTCAGCAGCTTGGGTGTCCCCGCTTCATCGGGATCAATCAGCGCGAGTACGCGCTTCATGTTTTCGGATGAAACGCGTGCGTAGGCATTCCCTCGCGGTTCAATAAGTCGCAACGCGTTCGTCGAGGCAGCGCCATGACAAGCAGCTTGCGAACAGCGGTTCATTAGGATCGGCTGCACACGATCATTGAAATAAACCGCAATCTGCGGATGTTCAGCCAGCTGAGTGTTCGCACTGGCTGTCAAGACACTGTCAGCCGCCTTAGGTTCCCTGGCGGCAACTGCCGGAGCAGCGTTCAAGACCGGTAAACCAGCGAATGCACGATACTGCTCATCGCTGAGGATTTTCTGCTGGAGCTCGGCACCCAGTTGATTTACGGCGGGATGTTTGGGGGAGTGCTTTTCGACTTCCGCGAAGTGATCGATGGCATGAACAAGCAAGCGATTTTGCAGGCACCAGCGGGTGAGTTGGAAGTGATCGCCAGTTTTCCAACGAGTGATGCTGCGGCACTTGTGTTGATAAACTTCCTCAGCACTAGCACCAACAAAGTCAACTTGTTCCCGCGGTATGGAAACACGCGATTGATCTGCAATTTCAACTTCGCAGTAATTTCCATTCATTCGAACCGTGCCGAACAGAATGCGATCCGTCTTTTTCAAGAGAACGGCTTGCTGCGGACTAACGATCAGTGAGTCGGACGCCGAATCGGTAGTGACCTGGGCATACACGAGCGTGGCCGCCGAGACAAAAATCGCAGCGGCGATGGGAACCGTTCGCAAGTAGAAAATCGTAGTTGCAGCCATAGGCGGCGAGGGTAGCGATACGGCTTTTCGCGTGTCAATATCAACTGCCAATGCATGCAACCCAATCGGCGAGATCCCGCCGTCGGTGACGCGAAGCTCCTGATAGGCCGATTTGCAAAAAAATGCTCGGTAGAAACCTCGCCCTCCCGGGCAACGCTGTGATGCATTTTTGTCAGTAAATCACCTGCAGTTTCGTGACTATAATACTTCGCGGTCGCATCCGGCAGATGCGACCCACCGTGGGTCACTCTTGCCGAGCTTGCCGAGAGTGACCTTGTGCCGCAGCGTTGCCTCCCGGGGCGCGAACCTAAGAAATCTAATCTGGACAATCGTCTAGCTGGCTAGGCTACGCGGCGCGGCGACTGTTCGTCCGCGACGATTTTCATATCGTGACGATGGACGCTGCGCTGGATCAGTTCAACAATCGCACCGACCAGCGAAATACGAATTGTGTTGTGATAAAGTGAATCCGCTGGCAAGCCAGCTACCAAGCGACGGTGCGCGATGCCGAGATTGTGGTACGGAATGCTTGGAAACAAGTGATGTAAAGCGTGATAGCGAGTGCCAATGGGTCCCCACAATTCGGTAATCCAAGCCCGATGCGGGTAATTGACGCTGTCAAGCAGTTGCTCTTCGAAACTCAATTCGCTCCCATCACCCATCCAGCGATGCGCACCGAGTGTTCTCACATTGTTGATGACCACCAGTGCAACGGCCATCAGATACCCCTGAATCAGGAAACCATCAATCAGCGCTCCGCTAGCGATCGGTGCGCGTAGGACCATTCCAATACAACACAAAAAACAAAGTAATTCTTGTATTCGCATGATGCGCCGCGCTTCAGGGCCGTGGTCGCCACGCAGGTAGAACAAGTCAATGACCATGCTGCTCGCATGACACTCAACCCATTTTTGAAATGCCGGGACGCACCAGGCGATGGGCGCCAGGATCAAGAATCGAGCGAAAGCAGCAATGGGAACGACCAACGCTGCCGCCACAAACAATAACAGGTTCGCCGGGTGCCGGTGACTGAGGTCGAGATACTCGCCGTCGTGCTCGGTGCCATAGCTCTTGCGACGGTGATGATCGATATGCGGATAATAAAGAAACGAGGGGGTTAAAAATGGAATGCCACACAACAAATTCCAGGCGATGCGAAAACCACGAAACGTTCCACTTCTGAGGTGTACCAGTTCATGAATGAACATGGCAGACCGCATGTAGAGAATTGCAGCCATCGCAAATAACATCCCGCGCGCAGTCCACAATTCAGCTTGCGAAAGCGAGAATAACTTCGGAGCATTCAAACACAGCGAAAAGCACAGGTGGCCACCCAAGATCGAAGCCAAGAAATCAGTCCAGTAGATGGCTGGTTTGGGAACCGAAAGGTCTTTAACCAGCGACTTTGCCTGGGTAATCGAAAAGCGGATGCAAAGTTGCGCGTTAGCCATTTTGATTGGTCTCGACGAAATGCTTGGGTAGATACCACAATCTATTTCGGCTGCACAGCAATCCAGATTACTGCCTTCTAAGCCAATGCTATGTTAATGACAAAAGCCGCACAGATTAACGGAGCGATCTACAGATAGATCGGATCAGTCAAGCTGTGCTGCCTGAGTGCGTTCCATTGCAGATCGCGTTGGCCTGGCGTACAAGTTTTAAATCCCTCGGCGGAGTAGGTCTGTTACACACTTTCGGGGGCCGGATGAACCCACGGTTCGCGGTAGGGTCGTGCCAGCAATTTATTGGCTTCGTTGTCGCCGATAACGCGATGTGACTTAGGGTCCCAAACCAACGTGCGACCCACTTGCAGCGCGACATTTGCCAGAATGCATGAAGCTGACGAAATATGGCCTTGCTCGATATCAGCCACTGGCCGGCCACGCGATTCGATGTTTGCGAGCAGGTCGAGCATATGGCCTCGGACGGCCGGGGCGACGTGTTTTTCAAGATCTTTTTCGGTGTTATCTTCAGGATACTTATCCAATTCCATAACTACGTCGCCGTGCAGGGCTTTTCCGTTACCGGTGGGAATAAAATCATAACTGTTGACGCTGAGCTTTAAAGTGCCTTTTTCGCCATAAAGTATGGCGCCCCACGGATAATCTTTATCGGGTGAAGTACCCCACGAGCGATGATTCCAGACGACATCGAGGTCGTCGTACTCAAAAGTTGCCGTTTGCGTATCGGGGGTATTGGCTAGACTTTGTTTCTCAACCAGAATGCCGCCGCTGCTCGAAATGCGTTTTGGCCAACCGAGATCGAGCATCCAGCGCACCATGTCGTACATGTGCACACACATATCACCCATGATGCCATTGGAATACTCCATAAAGGCTCGCCACTTGCGAGGATGAACCATCGACGTGTAGGGTCGTAGCGGCGCAGGCCCGGTCCACATGTCGTAATCGAAGTATGCCGGCGGCGCGGTCTCAGGGGGATTTTCGCGGGCTCGCATATGGTAGTAACAGCAGACTTCGACATGACCGATTTTTCCCAGCAAGCCCTCGCGAACGATGCGATTTCGCGCTTCGATCAAGTGCGGCGTACTGCGACGCTGGGTGCCGACTTGAACGACGCGGTTGTATTTGCGGGCTGCGGCCAGCATCGCTTGGCTTTCAATAACATCGACGCCAGTTGGTTTTTGAACGTAGACATCGCATCCTGATTTGACCGCTTCGATCATCGGAAGCGCGTGCCAGTGATCGGGGGTGCCGATCAAGACGATGTCGAGGTCTTTTTCAGCCAGCATCTTGCGATAGTCAGCATACAGCCTCGGACGTTTTTTGCTGACTTGCCGTTCGGCCACGATCGCCGCCGCACCGTCAAGCATTTGCGAATCGACATCGCACAGCGAAACCACATCCACCGGAGCCACTTGGATCAGCCGCAATAAATCGATCTTGCCGTACCAACCGGTGCCGATCAGGCCAATGCGCTTGGCGGGCTGATCCGCCAGCGCGGCCAATGAATCTCGAGCCGCCGTCGACAGCACAGCGGCAGCCGCCGATGCTTGCAAAAATTTCCTTCTCTCCACGGTCCTACCCCTAAAGAAAAAAACGCTTAGCGAAGCTGGTGTCCAGCCGTTGTAGCACAGTTTAATTTATCACAACCTAATTTAACTGTGCGTCCATCGGGCCGCACTGTCGGTAAATCGCAGGGAGATGCCCACGCGGTTAAACGAACTATTTTCTTGATTATAACCTGGGATGTTCACTGAGTTGAGTCCCGCTGCAGCTTTCGGTAGAGATCTTGAATTACGGGTCGCAAGTAGACACGCGGGCTGATGTGGGGACGTGCCAAAAGCAAATGCTGCTGCGCGGACTCAGGTGTCATGCCACGGAATTGCACGAACCACCACAACACGACGGTTGCACTGCGAGCCCGCCCGGCTTTGCAATGGACATAGACTGTGCCTCCCGCTTTTGCATGACGCTCGATAAATTCTGCCCCTTGAATAACACTCGCTTCGGATGGATGATTGAAATCGACCGTGGGCAGCCACAATTGCTCAATGTCCAGCTGATCGTAACGAGCTGTCGGTCCTGGATATTCTTCGCACATATTGACAACTCCTGTGACCCCTTCGCTTTTCAACTTGGTCGCATCGCGTCGAAACGGGAGCGCTCCGAG
>JANLQO010000407.1:0-6979 GCA_031367855.1 Planctomycetia bacterium
GGACGATTGTCCCCAATCGTTCAGGCACCCACGTGCAAGCCTCGCCGGAACTCGCAGGCAACCACCTCGCCCCCGAATCCTTGGAGAAAATTTTACGGATGTAGAATATCTCGCTACTCTCGTCGCTCCACGCTATTCCAAGCGCACGTCAACCCAAACCAAGTGATGATCTGAGGCGTCAATCAACTTCTTAACAACCTCGACCCTGTCAGCACTTACGTCTTCAGGTAGTGGCCAAAAAACACCGCTAGAAATCACTTTGAAATGTCCGCTTGGCAAAACATAGTCTGCCCGCAGATTTCCAACTGATGAGTCGTTGAAATCGGCGGTGTCTTCCGCCGGATCGCTCCTGTGAAGTGTATTAGCATTCCCCTGTCGCTTACTCGCTTGTTCGCCACCCGCACTGCGTGGGGCCGGAGCCTTCGCCATCTGAGGATGATTCAGCAGCCCAATGATTGCCGCATGCTGGCTGTCGCCATCATTGGGGTCGCAGTTCAAATCGCCCATTACGACAAACGGTGCATCTTTCGAAAAACTCACCTTGTTGCCGCGATCGTCGAGCAATCCAGCGGAGGATTCGATGTAGTGTTGAATTAACTTGATCTCGTCGTGATTGCGACAGCCATTGCGGTCTTCGTCACCGTCAAAGGCGGGCGGCGTTGGGTGACTAGCGATTGCATGCAGAATTCCGCTAGTAGTCTGGATCGGCACATCCCAAAAGCTCTTCGATGACAAACGAAGTTTTCCCCAAGTGGCATCGGGATAATACGACCTACCCGTTTTGCTTTCGATGGGTCGCAGCGCGCCCGGTAACTTCGACCATAAAAAATCCTGGAGAGTCACGACTTCATTGGTCAAGATTTCGAAGCGACTGAAAACGGCCATTCCGTATTGGCCTGGAAATCGGCCGAAGCCAAAAGCGTCATTGGGATCGATATCGCTTCCATTGTTATCAAGGTCCATGCCGCTCGGCAGACCGGTATTACTAGCGGCTGAAAAGTGGAAATTCATTGGCCAAGCCGCACCACCGAGCCAATCTGGCGATGCTTTGGAAAAGTAATTCTGCTCCAGCAACGCGGCGTTGTCGGCATCGGTGGAGTAATCGATCTCGTTAACCAGCAGGATATCGGGTTGCACTGCGCGAACCACTGTGGCGATAGCCTGGATCTGCTCGTTGTTTGACTGCAGATCCTCAGTTAGCTTGCCAGCGGAGGATCGATTGAGCGACGCGTTGTAAGTCGCAACACGCAAAACACCCTCCTTTTTTGAGGGAACCCATGTCTGAGAGTGGAGGTTTGCACCGGAAAGCACCATTGCAATGCCCACATGTGCGACGATTGAGTACCGAATGTGAATTGAGTTCATCTCGACGATTGCTCCGAGTTTGCCGATTAAATAGGGCTAGAACGCGTAGGGAAAAGCACTAGCTAATGCTGTGTCAAATTGGTAAACAGGAATCAGCCGGAGTGCGTTAGCACCCGGTTTAGGTTAAAAAAACCGGGTGATAACGCACTCCGGCTGATTAATCCAACCCCGTTTTCGTCTTTGACAGTGCACTAGTGTACCCCGTCCAACTTTATTTTTACGGTGGCACGTTCTGAGGCTTGGCGAAGGGAGTGGCGAAGGGAGTGGCAAATCGCGTCCAATCACACCCTTCGATAACGATGACTCAGGGCATGGCACCTTCCAGTAGTCTTTTTAGGGGGTGGCGTGGTGTTTTTGTAGCTCGCTGCTGGCTGGGCGACCCCGAAAATTCGAGCTCAAAGTCCAACAAATCTGCGCGACCGGTATATAATAACGGTTCAATAGGCATTTCTTACCTGACCCGTACTGGCAGACTAGGCGCACTGGGAGGTTTCAATCAGCATGGCTTTACCGAGGCAGTTTTTGCTGCTTTCAGATGGGTGCATGCGTGCGATTCACCGGGACGAATTTCCATAGTAAGTCGTTAGTCGGATGATTCACTCTATGATTTTCGAACTCTCTTTGGTTGTAATCGGCAGCTTCCTAGCGGCGGTTGTATTCACACCAGTTGTCCGCAAGCTCGCCTTTCGCTTCGACATCGTCGATCGTCCCGATCCGCTACGCAAATTGCATGGTCGAACGGTTGCACGTGCAGGAGGAGTGGCTGTACTGTTAGCTGTGCTTTTGGCTTGCTCGGGAGCCCTGCTTCGATTCAATACCAATCTGCTCAATCTGAACATAACGCCCTTTGTCGGCCTGCTCGTTGTGATGATCGGTGTCAACCTCTTGGGGCTTGCCGATGACATTTGGACTCTTCGCGGTCGTCAAAAGCTGTTCGGTCAGATCGTTTTGGCTTTTGTGCTAGCGATGACCGGGTTCAAGATCATGCATTTGCAGCTCTTTGGATACGGATTGGAGTTGGGATATTTGGCAATTCCTGTCACGATCATGTGGCTATTGGCAACCACTAACGCCATGAACCTGATTGATGGCTCCGACGGATTGTGTTCAAGTCTCGGCGCGGTTATTTCGGGGGCACTAGGAGTTATTGCGTCGAGGAATGGTCATTTTGCAGAAGCTGCGATTGCCTTCGCAATGTGCGGTGCCTTAATTGGTTTTTTGGTTTTCAACTTTCCTCCGGCCAGCATCTTCCTCGGCGATTCCGGCAGTTTGCTAATCGGCATGGTAACGGGTGCGCTGGCGATTCGGTGCTCGATCAAGGGCCCGGCAAGCGTTGCGTTTTTAGCGCCGCTAGCAGTTCTTTCCATTCCTTTGCTCGATTCATCGATGGCCATCGTGCGTCGCAAGTTGACCGGACGCAGCATCTATACGACAGACCGGGCGCACTTACATCACAGTTTGAAGGACCGGGGTTTAGGTGACTTTGGTTTGGTTTTCGTTGTGACTTTAATGGCGTTGATCACCTCGGGTGGCGCGATCCTGGGGCAGATGCTAGGTCGCGAATGGTTAGCGTTGGTTGGAACTGGCGTCGTGTTTGCGGTATTGGTCATGACCCGCGCTTTTGGCCACGCTGAAATGATACTTGTCGCTCGACGCGGTCGCAACTTTATCAAGAGCTTGCTGCAACCGGCGAACACGTCGGACCAAATCACGCACGGCAAAACAGTTCGCTTGCAGGGTACGCGGCAATGGGAGACGATTTGGAACACGTTGGTTGAGTTTGCCGAAACAGAGCAGCTCTGCAAACTGGATATGGATCTCAATGTGCCATGGTTGCACGAAGGGTTTCATGGGGCTTGGCACCGAAGTCGCCAATTGGATCGACTGGAACGCTGGACTGTAGGTTTGCCAATTTTTGCTGATGGAAAGATCGCAGGCCGTGTGGATGTTATTGGTCCTGCAAATGAAGGTGCCGCGTTGTCCACGGTTGCAAAGTTGATCGAACTGCTGGCCGACTTAACGCCCCAAATTGAAGCGATCATGGCTGAGAACATGCATGAAGCCACCGATACCGAAGCGGGACTGGAGAACGCGAATGTGGATAGCAATCGCTATTCCGGCATTTCCGTTTAGAGCACTTCGGTGAAGCTGGTCTCGATAAAGAGTGTAGAACGGTTGTCCCCAACCGTTCCGATAAAAAATGTAGAACGGTTGTCCCCAACCGTTCTGCCGAAGGGCAACGGACGGAAGTCAACTCGCATTTTTCCAATGGATGAAATCGCTCAAACGAGCCAGCGGGCTTTTCGGAACGTTTGAGGCTACCGCGCGTTGGTTAGAAATAGATTGCCATGTGCAGCGTGGAACTCGTGTTCAAGCAACCAGTGCTTGGTCTTCAATCCACCTTCGCCGGAGTATCCGGTGAGTTTTCCGCTGCTACCGACTACGCGATGACAAGGAACAATCAAAGGCCAGCGATTGCGAGCCATCGCGCCACCCACAGCCCGAGCCGCCTGAGGAGAACCAGCGAGTTTCGCTAAATGGCCATAAGTGAGCGTCTCGCCAACCGGAATAGCGTGGCACAGTCTCAATACCTCGCGATGAAATTCTGATATTCCCTTCCAATCCAACCGATCGAGCGACCAAGTCAATTCACCCGTGTCAAAATAGGTCTCCAACGCATCGTTCAGTTGGCTGCACAGGACGCGAATTCGCCGCGGCATGTCGGTCGGCTCCGTCTCCAATGACTGCGATTCGAGCACTTCTTCCGACGAATCGATTGGCAACAACCGGAGGAAGGAAAGTGCGTACAAACCATCTTCGTTCCAAGAGGCTTGAAGCGATCCGACGGGCGATGCTAATGCTTGTTTCCACATGCTGCGACTCGCTATAAGGAATGGGACACTTTTTTGAGAGTGCGTGACATTGTATCCGATAATCTTACAATGCAAGTGAATTTAATGGCGTCCCTCGGTTGGCAAAAAAGCTGGCCGCGCATGACGACCTGCCCAGTACCAACGACAAAAACCACGATTCACCGTAAACTGGTTCAGAGTAGAGCCGAATAGATCATAGATAGAGAGCATTTTTTCTCCCGAGAACGATTGGGGACAATCGTTCTACACTTTTTCTCGCGAAACGATAGGGGACAATCGTTTTACACTACCCGCCATTCCCCCAGGTTGACGCATGCCCGCCGCAACAGCAGCCCAAACAAACATCGCTCCCCCCACTGTCGCCCTAGCGGCGGTATGGATGTTGTGCTGGCGTGAATGGACGCGATTCTTCCGTCAACGCAACCGAGTCATCGGTGCCTTGGGCCAACCTATCTTGTTTTGGTTATTGTTTGGCACCGGCATGCATACCGCGTTTCGAGGCGGCAACCAGAATTTCATGACTTACTACCTACCTGGCACGATCGCATTGATCCTCTTGTTCACTGCGATCTTTGCTACGATCTCGATCATTGAAGATCGGCGGGAGGGTTTTTTACAAAATGTCCTTGTCGCGCCTGTACCGCGTTGGACAATTGCGGCAGGAAAAATTCTTGGCGGAGGCGCGATCGCTTGGGTCCAAGCCTGCATCTTCTTGGGTTTGGCCATTGCGATCGGCAGCGTTACGCTAAGCGCCTCACTTGCCGGTGTGCTTTTGATGATGGCAGTCTCAGCGCTGACGTTGACCGCCCTCGGCGTCTTTTTCGCTTGGCCAATGGAATCGACACAGGGATTTCATGCGATTATGAATCTGGTGCTCATGCCACTCTGGTTGCTCAGCGGTGCGTTCTTTCCAATTCCCTCGCCAACTTCCGATAGTCCCATCGGACAATGGTTCATGCACTGGATTATGAGAGCCAATCCGTTGAGCTACACCATTGCTGGGATGCGTAGAATGATGGGTGACGACAGTGCGGTTTCAGAAACGGTTTGGATCCCTGGACTAACCGAATGTTGGATCGTGTCGCTCGTGTTCTTGTTGCTTACTTTTTCTGCTGCTTGGTGGATGGTGCTGCGACCCGCAAAGAGTGACTTATATTAGGTTCCCTTCTTAGTTGACTCAGAGCCTGACCGAAAAGGGGTCTGACCCTCTCCGGCAGCGACAAAATTGCCTTGAAAAAGCGCTCATTCAAAATGATTAAACTCTATAGCATTCTCGTAACGTTATTTGTCCTGTTGGGTATAGCTGTCTTGGCGTGGCGATTGGACCGTAAATCGGTTCCTATAGGACAAGCTGCGGTGGCTTACGTGGAAACCGCGGACGGAAAAATGGTCAAAGCCGACATTGTTCGTCCGCCAGAGCGAACCCAGCCACCGAAGCTCGACAAAACGGTTGCGGTAAATTCGGCTGACGGGAAACGCGAAGAATGGCTGACGTCGTTCACGCTAACCGAGCGATCCGGCAAACACATGGGGAGCGAAGAGCTAAAGGGTCAGCCTTACGTGGCTGGTTTTTTCTTCACGAGCTGCCCTTCGATTTGCCCCAGGCAGAATGAAAAAGTTCGTCAATTGCAAGAGAAATTCAAAGGGCAACCAGTGCGTTTCGTGAGCATCTCATGCGATCCCGAAGTCGATCGTCCTGAAGTTCTTTCAGCCTACGCAGACCGATTCAAAGCCGACGAAAATCAGTGGTTGTTTTTTACCGGCGATCTACCGTACATCCGTCGTGTCGGTGCTGAGTACTTTCGTATTCCCATCGATCGCTACTTTCACCCGGAAAAATTTGCAGTGATCGACGCGGCGGGAAATCCATTTGGTTTTTACTCGTGGAATGACGCTAACCAATGGCAAGCACTCCAGGCCGACATCGAAAAATTAATCGCCGCTGGTGGCACCATCAAAGAATCGCAGTAAGCCCAATGGCCCAATGCACTTACCCGCGTCCCGTGTCCTTTGAAGCTCTACCCTCGCAGTGAATTCGCCGTTGGCATAGAATTTGCCTTGTCGGTGGCGATTTCTGAATTAGTTTTGTTTCGCTTTTGAGGTTTCGATCCATGTCCGTTGCTAGAATTGTTCGCGCGCTCTCATTGTCGATTGCTGGAACTGCTTCACTGAGGGTGGCTGGTATTGGGCACTGTGAGGATTGGCCAACGTTTCGCGGATCGCAGCGAACGGCAGTGGCCACAGACAAGAATCTGCTGACTTCGTGGCCTGAAGGTGGTCCCGAATTAGTTTGGGAATCGAGCGGCGCGGGACGGGGCTATGCGAGTCTCGCTGTGGCTGGCGATAAAATCTTTACGCTCGGCGATGGACTCTCAACGAAAGAGGGCGACGAGGATGAGTACTTGATCGCCTTTGATCGGACGACCGGCAAGCAACTTTGGACGACCAAGACCGGCCCCGCTTGGAAAGAGATGGATCCGAACTGGCATAACTCGCGGAGCACTCCGACCATTGACGGCTCAATGGTCTATGTGGTCGCGCCCAAGGGTATCTTGGTCGCATGCAACACCGCCGATGGAAAAGAAGTCTGGCGCAAAAATCTAGTCGACGAAATTGGCGGCAAGAAAGATGACCCTTGGGGCTATAGCGAATCGGTTCTTATCGATGGTGACCATCTTGTCTGCACGCCCGGCGGTGAGAAGTCGACCATGGTAGCACTCCATAAGCAAACGGGCGAACTC
>JANLQO010000437.1:0-5063 GCA_031367855.1 Planctomycetia bacterium
TGAAGAACAACCCGAAGCTTCCAGCCAGCATTCCAAAGTCAACCCATGTCGGCGAAAACATCGCCCAACTAGAAGGAAGGAAATCCTCATGCAGGGAAGTGACCACAATCACAAACCGCTCGAACCACATACCCACGTTGACAAACATGGCCACCACCAAGATCGCCCAGACGTTTTTTCTCACCTGCGGAAACCAAATCGCTTGCGGAGCAATCACATTGCAGGTGACCATCGTCCAAAACGCCCAAGCATAGGGCCCGAAGGGACGATTCAAGAAAACAAACTGTTCATAGGGCTGCTGACTGTACCAGGCTGTAAAGAACTCGACTGAATAGGCATAAGCAACGATCATCCCGGTCCCGAGCATCACCTTGGCCATATTCTCGATATGGCGGTGTGTGATGAGCTCGCGCAATCCAAACCATTCGCGTGCCGGAATCGAAAGTGTTAAGACCATCGCAAAACCACCGAACACTGCTCCCGCCACGAAGTAAGGCGGGAAAATAGTCGTGTGCCAGCCAGGCACCTGGGAGGTGGCAAAGTCGAATGAAACCACGCTATGGACGCTTAGTACCAGCGGAGTCGCTAGTGCCGCCAGCAAGAGATAGGCTCTCTCAAATCGCATCCAATGTCGGCTCGAACCGGTCCAGCCTAGCGAGAAGAGTCCATAAAGCATCTGGGCGGTTCGATGGGTGGCGCGATCGCGAAGCGTCGCCAAATCTGGGATCATTCCCATGTACCAAAACAAAAGAGACACGGTTGCATACGTGCCCACCGCAAAGACATCCCACAGCAGGGGACTACGAGCTTGAGGCCACATCGCCAATTCGTTCGGATAAGGCAACAACCAATACGCCAGCCACAAGCGACCGACGTGCAAACCCGGAAAAATCGCCGCACAGCAGACCGCGAAGATCGTCATCGCTTCCGCAAATCGGTTTACTCCGGTGCGCCAGTTTTGCCGCAACAGGAACAAGATGGCTGAGATGAGCGTGCCTGCATGACCGATACCCACCCAGAAAACAAAGTTGACAATATCAAACCCCCAACCCACCGTATTATTGTTTCCCCACACCCCCACGCCAGTCGTCAGCAAATATGCGACAGTGACAAACAACAGAGAGAGCAACGACAGGGCTACAGCCATGGCCACGTACCACATCGGCGGTGTTCGGCGCAAGGCAACGCCGGTGATGACATCGGTGATCGATGTGAAGTCGTGGTCACCAAGTACCAACTGCACGCGCCGCGTCGGATCGTTCGGTTGCAGCTCGAATTGCGATAGTGTTTCACAGGTCGTAGACTGGCTGATAATGCTCATGAGTCACGATTCCGAATCTTGGCCATATAGATTGTGCGTGCCCCTAGGTTCAACTCGCCGAGCATCTCGTACGAGCGAACATTCTTTCGAGTCTTGGAAACTGCGGAGTTTGGATCGTTCAAATCGCCGAACACTATGGCTTGGGTTGGGCAGGTCGCTTGGCAGGCCGTCTGCAGTTCTCCCTCCTGTACCAAATCCGATGCTCGCGCCCCTTGCGCATGCTCATTCTTAGCGCGGATCCGCGCCTCAACTATTCGTTGCACGCAGTAAGTACACTTCTCCATCACGCCTCGCATACGGACAGAGACATCTGGGTTATGCACCATCTTCTTTAGGGTCGAAACGTCTTGCGTTTGCTGTTGATCCGGTATTCCAATCCAAGGCTTGGCTGGCTCTCGTGGATCTGTAGCTTGGTAGTCGAAATAATTGAATCGCCGAACTTTGTAGGGGCAGTTGTTGGAGCAGTAGCGCGTACCAATGCAGCGGTTGTAGACCATTGCATTGAGTCCCTCCGCATCGTGCACGGTGGCGGCGACAGGGCAGACTTGCTCGCACGGAGCGTTTTCGCATTGCACGCAAGCCGTGGGTACGTGCACTACATCGGGATCCTCGACTGAACCTTTGAAGTAACGATCGATGCGCAGCCAGTGCATTTCGCGATTCTTGGCTACGTTTTCCTTGCCCACGACCGGAATGTTGTTCTCGGCTTGGCAGGCTACGACGCAACCACTACAGCCAATACACGCATTCAGGTCAATGGCCATACCCCAACGATGCGGCGAACTCAGGTCGTTCGGTGGATCAAACAAAGGAGCCTCATGGATGGTGTGTGAAGCGCCATGGATCGCCTGAAAATCCTTCAGAAAAACGGCCCGCGAAGCTTCGTGAATTAATTGGCCAGGCTGTCCCTTCTTACCTAACCGCTGGTTCAACGCCACGTCTGCGATTGAGGACACAACATGATGCATCTGAGTCGAAGCGAGTTTGTGTGTGCTCGAAGTTTTGCGAATCGTGCAGCCCTTCAACAAGTACTCTCCGCTCGAATTCCAAAATGGAAATGCATTCACGCCGACTTGATTTCCAATTCTCCCCGCAGCGGTACGCCCATAGCCGAGAGCTACAGTGATACATCCGACGGCCTGGCCAGGCATGACCATCACCGGTATCGATAGGCTAGTGGCGGAAGCATCTGCCGGCCGAATCTCGATCACGTCACCCGTGGTCAATCCTCTTTGCTGGGCATCGAACCTGGAGATGTAAACCGCATTGTCCCATGTCAGTTTGCTGATCGGGTCTGGCAATTCTTGCAACCACGCGTTGTTAGCAAAACGCCCGTCCAACATTTTGCTGTCGGCGACCAGCTGCAATTCGAACGTGTCTTGGCCAGCCGCCTCCACGCGATTAGTTGCCAGCGAAGGCGCTTGTGGCAAACCGGCCAGCCTGATGGATATAGACTTGAATTGCGATGCGTGTTGCAAACCATCATGCAATGCCAGCTCCCATCCCTTGGCCCCAGCATCGGGAAAGAGTCGCTCAAACGTTTGACGCACCATCGAGCGAGTGTCACTGCCAGAGCTGCCAGCAACCACATTGAGCATTTCAATGGTGGACTTGCCACCGAACAATGGCACGATGAGCGGTTGTCCCAACGTGTAGGTTCCATCCCAGGCAGTTCCATCGCTCCAGCACTCCAAAGCGTGCGCGGCGGGCAGATGCCAGGTGCAGGCTTGTGACGTCTCATTCACATGGGTACTCAAGTGAATAGAGACAAGTGGTCGCTGTGAAGTTGAGGTTAGATCGAGTAACGCATCGGCTGGGCCGTCGTAAACTGGGTTGCCACCAAGGATCACTAAACTTTGAATAACGTTGCCTTGTAATAGCTCGCTCAACTCGCGAATCGATGCCATGTAACCGCGAGGCTCCCTGTCGGCCAGAGGTTCCTCAGTGTATTGGATCGTCGAGCCAACATTGCCAAGCGCCTCATGAACCAAATGTATCAAGTGATGAGTTCGCGAACTGGCGGCTGGTCCAGCCGAAAGGACCGCCCCTTTGCCCGATTGCATAAGCTTCTGTGCAATTGCATCCAACCGTTTTCCAAGCGACTCGTCCACGCCGGATGGAAATTGTTGTACGACACCCAAGCGCGCTGCCAACCACTCAGCGCATTTTTCCAGTTGCGAGGGTAGCACCGCGAGTCGAGTGTCCGCGACCGAGCCGGTGATCGACCAACTAGACTCCAAACAAATCAGCTCGTTCATGGTTCCCTGATCAATGGCCTTGCGTCCAGCGGACCAATCGCGAGCATGTTTAAGACTGGCGGGATGCGTACCCAGCAGATCCGAATCAATGCAGACAATCGTTCTTGCTTGTGTCAGGTCATATTGACAGCGAACGAATCGGCCAAAGGCAGATTTACTGGCAGTCCAAAGGTGATCGTGATGTAAGGGTTGGTAACTATACCATCGAGCTCGTGGTAGCGATTGCTTCAATTCAGCCACCAATCGCTGTTGCGTCGGGCTACTGCTAGGTTGCAGCAGGATCGCTAAGCCTTCGCCCTGTTTTGTTCGATGAACCGCAAACAGATTTTTGGCATAGGCTTCGAACTGTTCCCATGTCGCCTCTTTTCTCTCTCCCTCCTGATGATAGACAAGGCTACGACTGCGATCTGGATCGTACAGGTCCAAGACACTTGCTTGAGCCAAACTGTTGGCCGCGCCTTGCGAACTAGGATGTTGAGGGTTACCCTCGATCTTAATAGGCCGGCCATCGTAACTCTTGGCCAGAATTCCTGTGGCTGAGCCATTTAATTCGAAAAGAGTAGCATAGTACTCCGCAACTCCGGGCGTCGAACCAACTGGACAGGAGGTGTGCGGGCGAAGCTCTTCCACTGGCCAACGTCGACATCCGGTGGCTGTTATTCCGGCCAGGGCCATGCTAGCGCTGAGCAGCCTCAAGAAACTTCGGCGGTCGTGGCTTGCGATGGCTTCCGCCAGCATTGGAAACTCCGAACTCAATTCTTGTTCCGACAATTCCGAACCGACAAGTTGCTCCAGGCCACGCCAATAGCCGTGATTGGAATTTGGGTTCGGCTCCTTAGCAACGCAAGGAGTTGTCGACACTTTCGATGGTTCGTTTAGCGGTGACATGTTGTGCAACTTGTCATAAAATGAGTCGACTGAACACGGTGTTCCGAAACAAGCTCGGAACCCAAAATGTCTGGTGATTTCCCAGTTGCCTCCAGTGAATTCCAACCCATTGCAGTGATGGAGTCGCGAGGCCGCAAATACTCTTGGGGTGCACGGTGGCATTCCAGGCACCACGCCATCGAAAGCGCCCTGGCTTGTGAAACCTCTTCCATCTGGTCGATGCGACCGTGACAAGTCTCGCATGCGACTCCCTTATTGACATGCGCGGAGTGATTGAAATAGACAAAGTCGGGCAGGTCGTGGACCTTTACCCAAGAGATCGGCTGGCCGCTCACAAAGCTGTTTTTTACAGGAGCGATCAGAGGGCTGTCGCCTTTGATCGAGGCATGACAATTCAGGCAGACTTGGGTCGGAGGAATGGCTGCAAAGGCGGCCGACTCGACAGTTGAATGGCAGTAGCGACAATCCATCTGCAACTTGCCTGCATGGACAGCATGTGAGAAGGGAATTGGCTGTTTGGGTTCGTAACCTATGGATCGTGTCTCAGGCGATAGCGCCAACGTTCCAAGCAGGGGTGTGTAAGTCAAAACGCCGAT
>JANLQO010000430.1:0-3073 GCA_031367855.1 Planctomycetia bacterium
ATAGAGCGCCTTGATTTCGACGTATTGCGCTAGCACATCGCGAATCAATTTGGCCTTAAGCTGCTTTTCTTGTTCGGGAGTAATTTTGCCACGGTTCTTCTCCAAGATAGGTTCAATGAACACCATCATGTCACCCGCCAACACGTGCTCAGTCCCAACTACCGCGACCAGTTCTCCGGCATCGAAGTCTCTCAAATTGGCTTGATCGTTGTCGCCGTCTACGGGGGTACTGACAAGTGTCCCTGCGACAGGTTCCTGGCCGCGAATGACCAGATCAACAGGCAGCTCTGCGGCGGTGCGTGGCGGATTGGCGACTCGCGAATCTTCCAGCTGAGCCGTCTGAGTTGCTTGAGCCGGCTGAACCTGGGCTTGTCGGCCTGGCGCTGACCATGGGCTCTGCGCGCAAGCTGGTAGAGTCAGGCAACAGGCGGCCATCCAAGGCATGGTTCGCAAAAAACGCTGGCGTTTCGCCGTCATTTTCTGGCTTTTTTGCCTGAGTGTGCGCTTACCAAGGCCATTGCGAAGCGGTGATTGTGAGTGATTCATGATTGCATCTTCGCTATGTGCAAACCCCGGCGCCGGAAAGTGTCGTAGGAACAAACAATTGTTCATAGTCAAAATTCGCGGGTTGGAGCAATAGGGAAAGTCCTCTTTTGAGGCTGCTGTCACCTTTGCGGGCCGATGTCGCTAGACCACTGGAACCCCACCCCGGGATAACATTTGCTCGAGAATCGGAATAGAATGTCGGCGTCTCGTTGGCCTCGCCAGGCATGAGCAATGGCAAGCGTAACGCGTGACATGAACGTCGGTTGACTGCGACCGATACTACACTGAATATGAACTCTGGAGCCGTTAGATGCATTTGAAAATGAACTCAGGGGTATGCTTGCTGGGTGCTTGGATCGCTTGCTCAGCAAATTTTGCGTTGGGCGAAGACCCAAAAACCACAACAGTTGAACTGGCGAATGGGCAGCTTACGTTGATTGCCCCTGAAGAATGGGTCAAAGGTCAACCCAAGTCGAGCATCGTTCAGTACGAATTCTCTGCACCAAAGTTGGAAGAAAAAGACAAAGCCAAAGTTGCCCGCATCACATTTACGGCTTCAGGCGGAACCATCGATGCGAACATCAGCCGTTGGTTTGATCAATTCGAACAACCGGACAAGAGCGCGACCAAGGACAAAGCGAAGTTAGAGAAATTCGATGCCGACGGACAGACTATTCACTGGGTAGACATTCCAGGGACTTTTAAGGACACCATGGGCGCCGGACCATTTGCGCCGAGTAAAGCTCCCACCATGCGGGAGAACTACCGCATGCTGGGTGCCATTATTGAAACCAAGAAAATGGGTAATCATTACGTCAAGATCACGGGACCAACGGAAACGGTTGAGAAACTCGCTGAGGGATTTAAGAAGATGCTGAAAGAGTTGAAAGTGAAGTCGTAGCGTTTCGGCAAGCATTAGATCCTGGCTTTTTCCACCAAAGGTGCTGGAATCTGGGTGCTTGCGGTTGGAAAAGGGTAATTCAGACTAGACGACCAAATGCGAAACGGGAACAATTAGCCAATCCGAAATAGAGGCATGCAACTCGATCAACCTCAAGTCTGATCAAAACACTTGTTGCGAAAAAAGAGCGAATGAAAAATAAAAAGAAAAATCAGCGGTCAATCAGTCGCCATTATCGGCAAGCCGCTGGTCCGGTGGTTCGACCAACTACAGAGAATGATGTTGCGGAGTTACTCAGTGGCGGTGCACCTAGCGAAGCATCGAAAGAGCTGCGTTGGAACGCCGGAAAAGTGAATGTTGCCCATAGCAACAATATCAATTGGATCGCAGCAGCTTGGCTGCTAATGATTCATGTAGGCGCGATTGCGGCACCGTGGACTTTTAGTTGGTCTGCGCTGGCGCTGGTTTTTGTGCTGCATTGGCTATGCGGAGGTATTGGAATCTGCCTGGGATACCACCGGTTGTTGACGCATGGCGGATTTGGTTGCCCGCGTTGGGTTAGGCAAGGAATCTCGATGATCGGTTGCTTGGCTGGGGAAGGACCACCGCTGTTGTGGGTTGCGAACCATCGGTTGCATCACGCGCGCAGCGATCAGGATGGTGACCCACACTCACCCCGCGATGGTGCTTGGTGGAGCCACGCATTTTGGCTCGCTTACCGCGTCGGTGGGCGCAACCCGACTGAGTATTACAAGAAATGGGCCCCCGATCTTCAGCGCGATCGCTTCATGCGAAGTCTAGAATATGCTTTTATTCCATTGAATGTGGCTTTGTCGGCCGTCATCATGGGTGCGGGCTATTTGGTTGATGGTTGGCCTCTAGCCATTTCTTGGCTGGTTTGGGCTGTATTCGTGCGCATGGTGTTCGTCCTGCACTCGACTTGGTTAGTCAACTCCGCTAGTCATATTTGGGGATATCGCAACTACGAGACTCGAGATGACAGCCGGAATAACTGGTGGGTAGCTTTAGTTACCTACGGTGAAGGCTGGCACAACAATCACCACGCTCATCCACGCATGGCCAAGCACGGTCACAAGTGGTGGGAATTCGATTTGACGTATCAAACGATTCGCTTGATGCGAGCGTTGGGGATGGCCTGGGACGTCGTCGATTATCGCACTCGTAACGAAAAAGCGGCGTAGACGTCTGCTGCTGCTTGTTCGAAATAAATTTTAGCCCGATGTGCTGCGTGGTACATCGGGTTCGTTTTTGGTCCAAATCAACGCAGGAGTACCTTGGATGGCGGAGACGATTTTCGGCAAGATTATTCGCAAAGAGATTCCGGCTAGAATTGTGCATGAAGACGAAAAGTGCCTAGCTTTCCACGATGTTATGCCGCAAGCACCCGTACATGTATTGGTGATCCCCAAGCAACCGATTGAATCGTTGGTACAGTTGCAAGCCAGCGACGCAGGGCTGCTTGGCCACCTATGGTTGGTGATTGCTAAAGTTGCAGCAGAGCTCAATTTAAATGAATCGGGCTATCGAGTGGTTGTGAATTGCGGTCAGGACGGCGGACAATCAGTGGACCACCTGCATTTTCATATTCTCGGTGGTCGCAGCTTA
>JANLQO010000536.1:0-25948 GCA_031367855.1 Planctomycetia bacterium
GCAAGTTGCTCATTGCATCGTAGCTGAAGGTCGTTTCCGAGCCGCGTGGATCGGTACTTGTCACGCGTCGATCGAGATCATCGTACGTGGCCAAGTTGGTACGTCCTAGCGGATCGATCGCCTTCGTTAGATTGCCCACAGCGTCGTATTCAAACTGGCTGATACCACCATCGGGATTGGTGTGGAGCGTCAAGTGACCCAGCGAATCGTAATCGAACGAAGTGTTGGCACCGACTTGATCAATGTAGCGAACAACGCGGCCGATTCCGTCGTAGGCATATTGTTCCGTAAAACCGAGCGCATCGGTACTCTGGACCAATCGATTTCGACCGTCATATAAGCGGCTACTAGTGTTGCCGCGCGGGTCAGTGTAATGGGCGGGGTTTCCCGACAGATCGTAGTCCCACTGATAGACGCCCTGCATGGGGTCGATCATTTTCGTTAATTGATGCGCGTCATCGTAGAAGAACTGTGTCACCTCACCGCGCGGGCCGGTAGCGCGCGTGACATTGTCAAACGGATCGTATTGGAATGTGAGCACAGAGCCATCAGGCAATTCGGTTTTCGTGCGACGGCTGGCCAAATCATAAGTGTGCTTCGTCACGAAACCAGCACCGTCAATAACCTGATTCACGTTGCCCAGGTTGTCATAGCCGTATTGAATCGACCCACCGGCGGCATTGATGACTTTGATTACGTGATGGTTGCGGTCGTATTCATATCGCGTAGCATTACCGAGGGAATCGATCTTTTCGCTTGCATGACCCTGTGCATCGAAGACTGTTGTGTATTTACCGCCGATGGGGTCGGTGGTTTCATCGATGCGCCCCAGTGCATCGTAGTGATATTGGGTAGTGCGTCCTAGGGCGTCGGTTTCCTTGATAAGTACATTGTGAAGAAACTCTCGCACTGCCATGAATTCACGCGTATCGGCAGTCGCTGCTTGTAACCGCGAGTCGGTTTGGGTCGGCCTAACGACGGCGACGGCGGTGACTCGGTTCGCCGCATCGCGATCGAATTGATAGGTGACGCCATTTTCGTCGGTTACTCCGACCATTTCACCCCAGCTATTCAGCGCGACTGCTCGAAAGGTGCCATCGGAGTTGGTGTTTCGCTACGGTGAATCAAAGCTCCCAAATGTGAACGACCAGGTCTGGCCGGAAGGATTGGTGAGCGACGTCGTACGCCCGGCTGAATCCACGATCAATGTGTTAGTTCGGCCCAATTGGTCGGTGGATTTAACGAGATTGCCACGATCATCGTACTCGAACTTAAGCTGCTTTCCATTTGGGTCCGTGGTCGAAGTGCGATCATTCTTGGCGTTGTAGGTGGTCTTCCAAGCATTTCCAAGAGGATCGACTACTTGAGTCACATTGCTGCGATCGTCGTAGGAAATTTCTGTTGAGCCGCCATTCGCATCGACTAGCCGAATGGGATCGTCGTCCTGATTAAAGACCGCTTCGAAAACATTGCCGAGCGGATCGGTCAGACGAGTGACATTGCCGCGATCGTCAAACAACAGTCTGGTCTCGCTGCCACTAAAATCCGCAACAACCTCCGCATGGTCCTCGATATCGTATTGGTGCGTTTCGGAATTTCCCAGGGCATCGGTCAAACCGATCATGCGATGGTTCGCATCGTACGTCAGTTTCATTAATTCGAAACCGCGCGGGTCGACGACCGACTGGAGAAAGTGCGCTGGATCAGCCAAGTAGCTCATACGCGTTACGTTGCCAACCTGATCCTCGAATGACACTAAGTCTCCGTCGTTGTTGTAGCTGTAGCGAAGGACATTGCCTGCCGGATCAGTAATCGACGTAATCCTATTCTGGCTATCGCGTTGCCAAACGATCTTGGGACCGAGGCTGGAGAAGATCCCGTCTTGCGTGAACGTCAGTTGAACGCCGTTACGATCAGAGATGCTCTCCAGTTGCAGAGCAGAAAACTGGCTGTAGGTCAGACGCAGTTGATCCTTGCTAACGAGCGTATATCGGTCTGGGTTATAAGGCAGATTCAGCAGATAAAGTCCAAAGGCTCCGTTGGCGTTTTGGCTCAGCGGGGTGTTTTCAACTTCCAGTTCATATTTGACGCCGGGATCGGGCGTAAAGCGCGGCATCCAAATTGTTCCCAGCAAACCTCCAGCGGGCACCGGATTAAACGTGAAACCGACGCGGCGACCATCCGGCGCGTTCATATAGACTCGGGTGCCAATGCGAAAAGGATTGGCGGTCAGTGGACCCGCTCCAGCCAGCTCCGAGAGACTCGGGCGAACACTTTCGCGAATGCGCGGGTTGGTAATCGTCATCCGCCAGCCGTAGCCAAAATCACCGATGAAGGCAGCATCCAATGTGTCGTAAGATCGCTGGATGTTAATTGGAATTCCCGCTACATTGACTTCCAAATCCGAGAAGCCAGCCCGACATTCCGTACATCCGTTTTGTACGGCATCGTAATGGTAGTTGCCGATCTTGGCCTGCGCGGCGACCGACAGTTCGATAGTGGACATGCTCTGGGCGCCGTTGGTGTCTTGAGCGATGGCGCGCACCTGATAAGTGTCATTGGCCAGCAGCGTCGGATCAAAGACACCTAAAGTACCGTTGGTAATGCCATCTCCACTGCTATTCCCACTGGGGCCGGGACGGAACTGGCGTCGCGCGAACGTGGTCCATTGATCCGAGTTGGCCAGTGCGTATTGCAATTCAAAATATTCGAGATTGCGATCGGTGATTGTGCCCACAATGTTCGTCAAGAAAGTCGTCGTCGAACCATTGGCAGGTGCGGTCAATTGAATGCGCGGTGGTTCGGTGTCCGTTGCATCTAGCACGTGCAGGGCGGGGTCGGCGGCTACCGTAATCGAATTGCCGGCGCGATCCATGGCGGTAGCGACAATACTAGGAATACCGCTGGCAGTGGCGGTAAACACAAAACTGCCGTCCAATTCCAACGCAACCACGTGACCGTCGATGGCAAGTAAAACGGAATCCATTCCGCCAGTGTCGTAAGCTCGAACGTCGATGCGGATACTCTCGCCGACGTTGATCGTCGCTCGCTCGAGTCGTATTGAAACGGTGGGTGCACGGCGATCAGCAACCACTGACAAGTCGAATGTTTGGTCGGTGAATCCGCCGCGTTCATCGGTAGCTCGAACCGTTACGCCGTGGTTGCCAATATCCAGGGCGCGAGGTTGCCATGTGATCGCACCGCTGCGTGGGTCGATCTGCATTCCATTCAGTCCCGAAGTTGGCCCAGCCGACAACGAATAGGTCACCGCATCTTCCAAATCTGTGGCGAGCGCGTTGTAGCGGTACGCATCACCGACCATGATTGTTTTGATGGGCGTGCTCGAAAAATTCGGCAATGTGTTGGGACGGCGGACATCGATGGAAAACGTTTGGGTTGCGAGTAAACCTTGAACATCGGTAGCGCTGACTTGCACGCGATGTAGACCGACTTGCGTGGTGGATGGTTTCCACAGAATGGCGCCGGTCTGCGCGTTGATGCTCATACCGACAGGAGCAAACGCCAATGCGTAGGTGAGGGTCGATTGCTCGGGATCGACGGCAACGGCTGTATAACGATAATCTTGATCAGGGGAGGCGATACGCAGTGGAGTCGACGAAAACTGGGGGCCGAGATTTGGTCGTTGTTGGACCGCTTCGACAGTGAATGATTGCGCTGCCCCTCCCCCGCTGGCGTTGGTGACGGACAATTGAACGACTTGGGGTCCGAGTTGGGTTGCTTGAGGCAGCCAAGTGATTCGGCCAGTGGGACTGATCGTCATTCCCACTGGGGCTTGCAGAAGTTGGAACTGCAATGAAGTCCCGTTGGCGTCGGAGGCCGTGACTGAATAGACGTAAGTTAGACCGACATACGCGACTACAGGCGGAGTCGATGCAATCACAGGCGATGTTCGCGTTGGAGTCGTACCAACGAACAGAATGAAATCTTGGGTCGCTATGCCACCGCGCGAATCGCTGGCGGTGATCGAAACAGGATAGCTCCCCACGGCTGTGTTTGAGGATTTTACGAGTCCAGTAGCGGCATCGATGGTCATGCCTGTAGGTGCTTGCGAAAGTGCATAGACGATTGCATCGCCATCGATATCGCGCGCCGCAGCAGCATATTGATAAGTCGACATTGCATTCGCTGTGATCGCCGGTGCAGTGGTAAACACCGGCGGCCGATTCATTCTGCTCGACGCGACGTTCAATGCAAAAACCTGAGTCGCTTCCGCGCCGCGAGCGCCTTGCACTTTGACCGTAATCGTATGTGTGGAGGCATCGGAAGTCTGTGGAGTCCAAGTGATCAAGCCTAAGGCGCTGTCGATGGCCATGCCGTTTGGAGCACTGGCCAGTTGGTAAGTCAAGTTGGAAGTGCCGTCAGGATCGATCGCAGTTACGGCGTAGCGATAGGCTCGACCAACGGTCGCTTCGACTGGCGGAGCGGACGTGAACTGCGGCGGTCGGTTGGCTCGCGTCAGCACGGAGACTTGGGTCGCAAAGCGATCGCGGACTGGATTATCGAAAGTCAGCGCAACCGGATCCGAGGACTGGTCTTTTCCAAGTCCAGCGGTCGAAATTTTTGAATTAAACCATACAAGTGGTAGGCCGCTGGCGGTGCGTTCATCTGGGTTGAGCAATCCGACTCGGGTTGGATCGATTGCTTCGAAACGCACTGCTGTATTGGGGTCAAGCGAATCCGAATTCAGATTTTTGACTTGCAAATCGACGAACAATCTATGGGTCGCGCGATTGAATGTCGTACCAGTAAACTGTACTTGAGTGGTTGAGGTAGTATCCACATTGGACGTGTTGTTAAATCCGACTGGGTCGTCAACAACACCAGTTACTGTGATCGATGTCGACGATTGTTGACCGAGCGAATCGATGGCAGTCACACGGAACGACTGAGCTCCCGAGACAATCGCGATGGGCGCGATGAAATTTCCGATGGCATCGACCGCTTCGACCCGAACGCCATCGACAAGAACTTCGGCGATTATTGACCCTGGAACTGCGGTTCGGGCTGTACCAACGAGTACTCGCTTGCCGACGGGCAGGTTTTCCATGGGAGCGGGCGATTGGATAACGATGGTTGGAAATGAGGAGGACCAGACAACCGAAGCTGATTGAGTTATACCGGCAGCAGTGGCGGTGACATTATCGACACCGACACGTGTGCCAGTGAATTGAAAGGAGGCACGGCCGCCCGAGTCAGTGAAGCTGAAGCCATGAGAGGGATTGTTTCCCGTCACTGCGAATTCGACGCGAACACCACGCAACGGATTACCCTGTAGATCGATAACACTCGCGGTCATGAGTTGTTGGGTATTGAGCGGCACGGCAATCGTGGTGGGTGCGAGCGATAGGCTAGCGACGCGAGTCAGCGGAGCAAGGCTAGTACCGCCAAAATATCCATACGATTCAACTTCCCTGAATCCGTATATGGAAACTCCGAAGGGTGCGTCGGCCGTAAAGTGGTGTGAACCTACGCCGATAGGAATTTGAGCGCCCGAAAATCCGCTGCTACCAATGGGCGTAAAGGCGGAGCTCGGAATCGCTTGTCCATCGCGTCTGACACTAACGGTGGAGGCATCAGGTACAACGAGATTTGCATAGTTGACATCGAAGTTGGTTACCGGAGTACTGAGCGTGTAGTCCGATTGAAACTGTTCGGTGGGAGGCACGAGCATCATGAACGGGTCGCTGGGCACGCTGTCAAACGATTGGCCGTGCGAATACTGCGCGACGAGAGCTGGTTGCGACGTGGTGATGGCCGATGCCGCAGAGAGAATCGCTTCGTAGAATTTTCCAGCCGCGAGCGTGGTGACGAGCGTACCGTCGATGCGAACTTCCGTATTATCCGCTTGGGCCAAAACGCGGAACGTATCGCCGCGCGTGCGCATGGCTAGCGGCACAGTAACAAAATGTTTGCCCCAAGTTTCGATGGGTGGCAACTGTTCGATGAGATGATCGGCGGCAGCGAAACCGGCAGGAACATAGGCCGCGGTGTTGCCGCCATAAAGTGAAATGGGCTGGTCCGCATTGACCACGGTGCCGGTCAGGTCGACAACTCCAGAGATGTTATTCGGCTGGGTATCGACGTGGAGTGTATAAGCCTGTCCAGCGTTGAGTGAAATAGTGAATGGCACCCCTGCCGGGTGAGAGCCGACTGCAACGGTGGGTGTAATGGTGACTGTTGTACTATCGGCAGTTCCCACGATGGTCAGGTTGGTGCCACCGCCTCCGCCCAAATGCACCGTGTTTCCGTATGCCAGCACGACATAACGGCGACCGATTGCATCGACGGGCAAGGCCGTGTAACCGTCGGTCGAAGCTGTCAATTGATTGAGACCGTAGACCGCGACTTCATCGACGGCGGTAACGAGAATGCCTTTGTTAACCGCTTGGTCGGGGCTGAAGATCTCTACTTCGGAGGGCAATGGAATCTTTGTCGTTTTCCCGGCGAGCACGTCGTAGGAATAGAACTTGTTGAGGCCGGGGATTTGTACGGTACCCGAAGTGTTCACTGGCGAAGTGATTGAAATCGAATAGTCCGGAAAGCTCGGCCCCAATAGTCCGAGAAGATTGCGCGGGAATCCGAGGTAGAATCGTGTTCCTAAGCTATCGGTCCCACCCAGCGCCGGTGAACTAGCATCTTGCAGGCGAAACGAAAAGTTTCCCAAGGCATCGAGGGCTGCAGGGTCGGTCGATGAGGTTTGAACGATTGCGCGGTAAGTACCCGGGTGGACAAACGTGAGCAGTTGGTCATGGGTGGCGCTATCGACCAAGGTGATGCCATCGGGACCCATTATTGAGACGCCGAGCGCACCGCCGCTCGAATCCATGACATCGAGCAAGATGGACGTGTTGGCGCGCGCGACGATTTGGAAACTCTTGGATTCGCCCGGAACGATACTGCCAGTAATATTCTCATTGAGCACAGCGGGCTGAAGCACTTCGGGCGGAATGTCCCAAATCTGAAAACGGTAAGTATTGAGCGTTGGCGTTCCCAATGCCGCGCGAGCGGTCACGGTGTAAGTTCCCGTTTGTGGTAGGACAAACTCTCGATCGAGCGTTGATTCGCGTCCAGAATAGTTATCGTAAATTAGTGTTCCGTCAGGTGCCGCGAGAGTAACTTGCAGTTCACCGACAGTGATATCCAGAAAGTCTAAGAAAATGTTTTGTCCACTCGTAGCGCTGAACGTCCAACGATCCTTGGCACCGGGGACTTCGATTGCTCCGGCAGCAATCTGGCGGAGGGCAATGGATTGCACATCATCGGGCGGAACCTCCCACAAACGAAAGGAATAGGTTGGCAGTTGCGCCCCATTGAAATCAGCTTTAATTACGATGCGATATTGTCCATCGACCGGCAGAGTCACGCCTTGGTCGACGCGGAATTCCACCGTTGAGCTCCTCTCACTGATGGTGCTTCCGTCGGCAGCGAGGATTGCGAAGATCACGTCGCCGCCGAACACCGTGTCCAGCGAGATTACATCTAAATAAACATCGGTACCTCCACGGCCTGTGAAGGTCCAGAGATCTTGGGCTCCGGGCGTTTCAATCGCTCCGGAATTTCGCTGGCCAATGGCAACCGGTTTCACATCGGGGGGCGGGACATCGAAAATCTGAAATTGATAGGAAGGCGTTGCCGTCGAAGTCAATCGCAGGGTGTAAAATCCTGATTGGGGCAGAGTAATCACGCCCGAGTTCTGAATGAAAAATCGATCATCATCGCGGGTGTATATCAGGCTGCCATCGGGTGCAAACAGACTGGACTGTAAGCCACCTGAACTGAGCGACTGAAAATTGATATAGATCTGTTGGCCTGCGCTGCCGCTAAACGAATAGTCATCGATGGCACCGGGCGTAGCGATATTCGACGTTCGAACTTGTCCGATCGTGTATGGACCACCCGGGTCAGCAATCCCCTGTGGGTTCTTGTTGGTAGATGCGAGAGCAAAGCTGCTTGTGGCTGCGGTTGAAGTAGTTGGCCCAAGCGAATTCAGCAAGTAAACATAAACCCGATCATCGACCGCATCGACGACCCACAGTCGGTTGCCTTCGGCGTTGATGGTCAGGCCTGAAGGATCCGCATTTTCAGGGTCGAGCCGCCATGAATTCAGCAGCGTGCCAGCGAGGTCATAGATAAAGACTCGGTCACTCGATGAATCGACCACCCACAGGAATTCGCCGTCGGTCGTGATACCTTTCGGACTATGATTCTGAGAGTTCAACGAAAACTGGCTGGACTTAGCTTGCGAGCCACTGCGCCGGAGTGCTGCGTCGTCATACCGCTGAACGCGATTGGTCGCATCATCCACGATCCATATCGATTGGCCATCGCTGGCGATTCCCTCAGGCGTCGTTAGTCCGGAGGCAGTCCATGAACCCAACCATTTCTCTTGTTCGCTATCGGTGATGTAGATTCGCTTGCGAGCACCTTCGTCACTTAGAATCCATAGAGGATTGCCTTTACCCGTAGTCGCAACGTCGCGCGCATTCAGTTCTGACGACATGGCGAACCGGCCGATGGAGGAACCGGCCGATGAGTATCGATAAATGAAGTCATTGGAGTCCACGACATAGAACTTCGTCGCTGGGGCTGGTATGGGTGAACCTAGTCGTGAGGATACGATTGCCGCTACAGCAGCAGGGCTGGTAAGAAGGATTTCCATCCGGCGAACGCCAGTCGCGTTTAGGGCTACTCTTTGGAAGCTCTTTGCTCCCAGGTTCACCGCGGGAGTGTCGCCGATCAGCGTGCCATCGGTACCATAAAGCCGCACGTGTGAACCCACGGCAGTGACGTTGTACAGGTGGACTTCATCCATTTGTACGGCGGATTTGAACGTAAAAACTAGCGTTCCGCCGGTCGGTTTTCGATCTTCATCGTCCTCGTCTTCATCGTCATGCTTCTCTGAGATCGCTAAAACATTTTTTAGCGGCGAAGCCGAATCGACGATCGTTGCGATCGTGTGGTTACTACTTGTGGAGACGGTCATTCCAAGCGGGCCGAATTGGTTAACGATGCGATCGCCGCTTCTAAGTGGAGAGCTATCGGCGGCGCGCTCGAAGTCGATCGTCGGAAGTAGGATACTTTTTTCCGGTTGAACTAAAACGCTTTGCGAATTAGAGACCCAGACGGTATTGAAGGGCGAAGGACTGGCGACTTCAGCGTATTGAAAATAGCCGTTGATGTTCAACGTTTGGCTGCGCCCAAATCCTGGCTGAATCCCATCTGCGGGCAACCAAGAGCCGTTAGAGAAAACCGATCGATCTTCCGTTTGATACTCTGTTTCATTCAAGTGGATGTAGTCGACGGTCAGATTGCGATCAATCTTTCGCAGCTTGTCAAACAGGTCATTGGTAAACGCGATACAGACCTGATCGGGTGTCACGATGCGCCCAGCTCGATACTCGTAGTCGCTGAAAGCCGCCGAGGCGGTGAATTTCTTAGCGACCCGCCCGTTAATCAGCAGATTGAAAGCCTCGTCACCTTGGTCGCCGCGAGCACGAATGGTTATCCGTGTTCCATCATTGGCGTCATAATCAAAATGGAAATAGCCGTTAGCATTCAGCCATTCGCTGCGGCGCAATCCAGGTTTAACGCCGTCAGAAGCTAACCAAGTGCCTGTCGAATAAACATCTGGGGCTTCGGTCTGATAGACTTTGCCATCGATCGTCAGGTAATCGACGATCAGATTGTTATCGATACCGCGAGTGGGATCGTACCGGTCGTTGGTGAATCGAACTTTGATTTGATTCGGCGCCACGGGTTGCCTAGTGGCGAAACGAAATGTCTGGAACTCCGTGGTTGTCACGTAGCTCTGCACCAGTTGGTCATCGATCAACAAGTCAAAACGCTCGCCACCCTCGTCGCCACGCGCTTGAATCTGCACAAGTGAGCCAACGGAAGGTGAATAACGAGGTCCGTCGTAGTCCTCGTCGAAGGCATGGGCGCGAACTGAATAACTGCCCTGCCGAGCGTAGATGTGGGTTACGGAAATCGGATTACCGGCGATCAACTGAAACTTGCTGCCATCGCCCCAATCGACCAGCCAACCTTGGATCGTGTCGTTGCCAGGATCAACCGCCGCTAGCGAGAGTGTGTACAGCTCATTAGCACTTACGCTGGTATTGCCGGCGATTGTCAGCTTGGGAATGACATTGTCAATCGCAATGGTGAGCGGCCGGGCCGTAAAAACGTTGGTGCCTTGGCGGGCGAAGGCTTGAATGGTTGCTGTGCTAGGGCCATCCGCAAAAACATGTTCCGCTCGCGAAGATTGAGCCGGAAACGTGGTTACCTTTCCATCGCCCCAATTGATCGTCCAGCCGTCGGTGTTAGTTAAGCCCGCAAGACTCAAGACAAATTTGTCGCCTTCACGGGTTTTGGATGGCCCAGAGCTTTGAACGGTCCCTCCAGGGACTTGATCGTTGCAGAAAGTGATATCGCTGATCCCGCCTGCGCCGGTGAACTGGATTTCCAATCGGCCAACACGGGTCGCATTCGACGATACGCTTTGATAAAGTTTGCTATCGTCACCCGTTACTTTTAATTCGCCAGTTAGGGTTGCCGAGCGATCGTACCAGCGTAGGATCGCGAATTGGCCTCGAGGGATTTTAAACAATCTCACTTGATCGATGCGCACGGTTGCATCGAAATAAACATTGATCGTGCCTCCACCTGAGTAGGAGGTCGGTGTAGCAAGGCTGGGATTGTCAGCGATCACCAACACGTTATCGGGGACACCGCCGGTGGAGCTGTTCAGCACAGCTAGTGGATGCTTCGCGGGATCATTCGTAGCGACGTGGACTCCCCAGGGGGACCACAGGTCGACATTCTTTGCACCCGCCGCGATCCTATTGCCTACCGCATCGGTATCGAAATCAATGCTCGGCAAACATGCGCTGCCGTGGGAATCTTGCTGAACGGTTACTAGAAACGACTGGCCCACTGCGGCACCATCGTCGTCCGCAACCGTCAACAGCACTGAGAACTGGCCGACCGATGCATAGGTGTGCGCCAAGACGAGCTTCCCTGTGGTGGGTGTTCCTGCTTTGCCGGCGACATAGTCGGTAATCAACGCGGGTTGAACGCCCGTTCCATCACCCCAATCAATGGTCGCTGAAAAAGATTCAACGCTTCCGTCCATTGAATTGAATCCAGGGTCGGAAATCGCGATCGAGTTGATGTTGAGCGGCTGACCAAGCGTGGCAGTTGTATTCGTCGTTGTAAAACTGGGAGCCAGATTTGCGATCATGGCCGTAGTTGTGCGAGTTGTCGTGTCAGTACCGTCACTCACTGTGGCCCGAACAATATAGGTTCCGTTATCTGGAAAGACGTGTGATGTGCTGAATTGAAACTGACCAGCGCCCAACGTGGGAGAGACTGTAGATGTTGTGCCATCGCCCCAATTGATTGAGGCCGTCAAGATGTCTTGAGTGCCTGGGTCCGACGCAGTGAATAAGAATCCGGCGCTCGACCCTTCACTAGCCGAAAGTCCAGGCAGAGTTCCCAGCGTGGGAGCTACGTTTTGGACCTGCAGGGTTGTGGACTGAGTCGCCAAGGTTGCATGGTTGATGTCACTTACGGTAACCGTGACAGTGAAAACACCATTGGTCGCATAAACGTGTGAAGTGGAAAACGATTCGACGGGAAACGCGTCGTTGCCAACTACTTGGCTGGAGGAACCGTCGCCCCATTGAATGATCGCTGTATATTTAGGTCCAAAAGTGTAGTGAGCCAGCGATGCATCGAAGGAGACAGAGGAGCCTTCCTGGGTGACCAATGCCTGAGGAAGGTCCAATCGAAGCTCGCGTGTAACCTGAACATGCGCGAAAACATCTTGTCCACCATCCAGCAAGTTGCCTGCAAGATCGCGTAGACCGTTAGTCTGACTCGCACCGAGCACTATCACTTTGTAGATCGATCCAGCCGCGCGCGTTGGGTCGGCCAATGAAGCGGGGTCGATCGTCAACGTGGCGAGATGGGTCGTCGTATCATAGTTGACCGCAGTGATTGGGAAGGCGACATCGTCGCCTGTACCGCGGTTGTCAACACGATCGGGACCAAAGTTATAGAACTTGTAGGATCTTGGGTTGTTGGCGGAACCCGGCGTGGTAGCCTTCGCGACCTGCATCGATTCGCTAAATTGGAGTGCCACAGAACCGAGTGCGGCGGTCGCGTTTTCGTTCGTCTTCAACGCGACTTGAGCTAGTGGCGTAATCAATGCCACTGTTGGTAAGGTTGTATCGGCAACCAACGGTGTTAGGGCTAGAGGTTTGCCATTAATCCCTACGGCTACATCGACTATCGTATCGGGCGCCGTGAACGCTCCGAGGGCAAGCTTACTCGGCCCGCCAGCGCTTGCTAGTTTAATGCTCGATCGCGCAAATGAGACACCTCCAGTGCCGTTGTAGACAACCAGTGACGATTGACCTGTGTCGCTCACCACAATGTCAGCCAAATTGTCTCCGTCGATATCGCCAATCACTAGGTCGCTTGGATTTGCAAAGCTGCCAGCCAACCGTGTCACACTGAAGGCATCGTTGTGGACGATATCAGGAGCGATGCGAACATTGTCAATCGTGGCTGTGGATGCACTGGTGTTTGGGTTGCCAATGAGATCGAAAATCAGGTTGGCGGTAGTGCCGGGAGTCAGTCGCGATATGTCGAGCCTTACTTGAGTGCCCTGGATCGTAACACCGGATGCAACGGATCGAATGCCTTCAGGCGCGAAGTTAATAAAAGCGGAGGACCATGGCTGGTGGGTGGGCACCAGTGAGATGGAAGCGTTATCGAGCAAAGACACTTCGAAGGCGTCGGGCAACTGGCTAGGTGAATCGTGACCAAGCCCAAGCGCTACAAGGTCGAACTGGATGCTCTGCGGGTTCGCAGGAATGACCAGCGATTGGGAAAGCGATGTTAGGAACGACTGATTTTCGGTGAACTGGGCAACTGCAGATTGGGCGTTGATAGTTCCAGCGGTTTGATGGGTTGCTTGACCCACGAACTGAGTTCGCCATCCGGACAACCCTTGCGAGAAATCTCCATTCACCAACGGTGAGGTTGCCAACGGATCGGGTAACGATTTCAGTACCGCGATTCCAGCGCTTCCAGAAGTCACAATTTCATTTAGGCCATCGCCGTCGAAATCGTATGTTTGCAAGGCAGATATCGAGCCAACGACGTTTGTCAGCGTCAAGTCGTTGCGAAGCTGCAGAGTTCCTTGGTTGTTGCCTTCAAGAAAACGGATGGAACCATCGGCAAAACCTATCACTAAATCGTTGTTCGGACCTCCAAGCAAATTTCCACTGGCAACCACAAGGGGATTTTTGCCCGTGGTGAGATAGACAGGCGTTTGGAATTTTCCGTCGCCCGTTCCATACAGAATTGCAATTTGATCGGACTGAGGAAGTGGCCAGACGAGATCGATGCGAGTATCACTGCCGAGGTTTGTGGCGATTGGCTTTACAATTGGATGGGCAGTCGCGTCAACCACTCCGGTGTAACTCGTTGTAGAAAAACTTTGCCAACCAATGTGACCATCACTAGCGAGCATCACGATCTCGCTCGCAGTTTGCAGAATCAGGTCATCGTAAGGATCGTTGTTCAACAGCGCCGTCGTTGCACCCAACACTGGATTTGCTGCCGACGCCCCTGGCAATTGAAAAGTACTTCGCGTAGCCCAGCCATTTTGATTGTTGTTGACGGCCACATCGATTCGGCCATTGCGCGAAACGCTCACCAAGTCCGAGGGTCCGCCAAAGTCAAAGTGGCCTGGCGCGAGGTAAATCGCGGGCTCTGATAACAACAGGTTTTGATCGGGAGGCGAAGCGATGGCCAGCATCTGACGTAGTTCGAGCTGCTCGATGCGATGCCTGCGTGAACTCCGCGACATAGTACTTCGAGCCCACCGTTGCTTCGCCGCACGAAGTATTTTGCGTTGCAATAACACCTTGTAAGAGTCGGCATGCATGATTCACGGGGCTCTGCGTGGAAAATAAGTCCATGGCGGGCAGCGGGCGATATCCGTTAGAGGTAGAAAATGCTAGCAATCCTTGCGATCGCTTTCAATAAGGCAAGGGGTTTTTCGGAGGTAAATGGCAAATTGGCTGTTCGCCAGCGTTTCCGGTCGCCCGCCTTTTCCAATCCCTTCTACGAGAGCAGGCCGGTCGCGTCCTGCAGATGCGACCCACGGAAACTGCGGCGCATTGAGACTTTCATGCGACTGTTTGCGACCAAGGGATTGTGAGACAATACTCGTTCCTCTATTGCATCGGCTTGCTGCAATAACTTTTGCAAAAATCGATTTACCAGTCGGGTTGAAACTGTCAACGTCATCATGCTCATTCATTTAGGAGGTAAGTTCAAATTATGCGAATACCACACTTGCGAATGGTTGTTGCTTTCACCCTTGCCACTTGCGTAATGTCCGCGAGCTCAGCAGCTGAAATCACATGGCAAGCTACGGGTAAAGGTGGCGCTGTCGCGGCAGGCCAAGCGGGGTCAGTGGCCGCCGGCATCTCGATTCTCGAAAAGGGAGGCAACGCCGCTGATGCGGCGGCAGCCACTATTCTGGCTTTGGCGGTTACGGATTACGGCTTGTTCGCCATTGGCGGTGAAGTACCGATCCTTGTTTTCGATGCGAAAACCCAGCAGGTAAAATCGATTAGTGGCATCGGAGCTGCGCCGCGCAACCCGGAAGCGATTCGGTGGTTCTATGAAAATGGAATTCCGTCCAAAGGTAGCATGAAAGCCGCACCCACTCCATCTGCCGTTGACGCGGTGGTCACCTTGTTGCGTGTCTACGGAACCATCTCCTTCACGGAAGCCGTGGCACCCACACTTAAGTTACTCGATGAAGGAACCGCCGATTGGCATCCGAAGCTGGCAGTTACCCTCCGCAAGTTGGTCGAAACCGAAATTGCAACGTCTGGTACGCGAGACCAAAAACTGATCGCGACTCGTGATCGCTTTTATCGCGGCGACATCGCTGACGAACTTGAAGCATGGTACATCGAAACAGGCGCTTGGCTGCGCAAACAGGATCTTGAGGCGCACGTCACCTTAATTGAAGATCCTGTTTCGATCGATTATCATGGGTACACGGTTTATAAATGTGGTCCTTGGACACAAGGTCCGGTACTCTGCCAAAATTTGAAGCTGCTTGAGGGCTTCGATCTGCGCGCCATGCAACATTTGTCGAGTGATTTTATTCATGTGGTTACGGAAGCGATGAAGTTAGGCTACGCAGATCGCGACGAATACTATGCCGACCCGCGCTTTGCCAGTGTCCCCATAGCGGAATTGTTTTCCGATGCGTATTCACAATTACGGAGGCCTTTGATCGATCTGCAAGTGGCCTCAATGGACCGCCGGCCAGGTGATCCCATCAACCTGCGGGCCCTCAAGGCTGATCAACGACCGAGTGCTAGCCCAGACAAGATTCCCAAACAGGACACGACGACATGCGTCGTGGCGGATCGGTGGGGAAATTTGATCGCGGCTACCCCCAGTTGTAACATGCTTACCAACACACCTGGTCCATCAGGTGTGAATACGGGCAACCGCGTTCGCTCGTTGAATACAGCGGTCGGTCATCCCAATCGAGTCGAGGCTGGCAAGCGACCTCGGATCACGCTGACACCCACCCTCGTATTGAAGAATGGAAAACCCGTCATTGCGATCAGCGTAGCAGGAGGCGATCTTCAGGATCAAACAACGCTGAACGTACTGCTGAACCATATTCACTTTGGGATGTTGCCCGCAGAGGCGGTGACGGCGCCTAGGTTTAGTACGGCGCATCATCAAGATTCGTTTGATCCGAATCCCGACCGTAATGCCGCATTTGTAGCTCGCGGCGAACTTACCGTTTACGAGGAGATCGCCAATGAAACTCAAGCAGAATTGAAAAAGCGAGGGCACATCCTCAAAACTATCAAAGGCCCTATTGGAAACCCGGTGATGATTTTTCTGGATCCAGTGACAGGTACGATGTTCGCCGCGGGTGACCCTCGAGCCAACCGTCACGCTGCGGCACTTAAATAGTGCGTGAATCGCTTCTGGGGCATCCGGGCCTCACGTGCTCGTCGCTTTGGGCAGTCCTTCCGTGAGTCGCTCCTGCCGGGTGCGACTATTGCACAAAGGCTTGTCACAATTGCCGATTGGGCGCTGCATAGGTGTTTCATAAAATCTAGATATCGATTGTCCATGCCTCAGCGATGATCGCACCCGGCAGGAGCGACCCACCAACGACAAGTCAGTCTCGCATGCGCGCACGTTATTCCCGGATGATCCTTTTTTCCAATTCTCTGAACGGTCGAACTAAGCGGCTGAGGCTTTTTCGCAAGCGATGCTTTTGAGATTATCGGTCAGGGGTGCTGGTTCAGGAATGCTCGCCAGGATGGGTGATTCGAGCGACGCGCCGTTGGGACGGAGGCCAAGGACCCGCAGGCCTATCGTTGTGACCTTGGCGATCACTACGGGACGATGCCAGAGTAAGTAGACCAGCGCTACGCAGCGGCCCAAGCTCGACAAGTAGAACAACGCGAAGTAGCCTTGTATCGAAGCACCGAAGGCGTTGAGTACCGCTGCACCGAGGGTCGCGCCCAGGCACCAGGAAGCCGTATTGGCAAAGTTGTAATAGGTCAGCATTTTGACGCGTTGAGACTGCGGCAAAGCTTCAAAGAACAACAAGAAGAACCCGAGTTCATAAGCCGCCCACATACAGCCGTTGATGGCTTGGATGAAGATCAGCCAAGGCAACGCTTGCGACACGGTCCACAGCGAAGACAATGGAATGATTGCAAAAGCGCCAAAAGTTAACAACCAAGCTGCGCCGCGATTCTTGGCTACTTGGCCCCAAGCGGCTAGCGAAATAATCTTGGCCGTAAAAGCCACGGCAACCAGCAAGGTGAATACGATATACGACATCTCGAGCTTTTTGAGCATGAACGGCGTGAAGAATGGCCCCGAGATCTGTACAACACCTTGAACCATCACTAAGTAAATCAGTAAGTGCCTACCGTTCAATGTATTCGCTGCTTCAGCGGCGATTGGAAGTTGTGCGGATACAATGGGTTTCACTGGCGGAGTTCTGTGCGCGGCCAACATCACCACGGAGATCATGCGAAACAAAAACGCGACTAAGAACAGGACCGCAAAAGCGGTGGTGACCCACCCTGCCCCGCGACCATACTGCAGTAGCAATCCACCGCCAACAAATCCGCACAACGTTGCGATCTGAGTCGCTCGTGTCCGTTTGGCAAAATAGCCTGCTCGAACGGTCCGCGGTACAAGCTGCTCGATCCAGCTGTTCCAAGCTGGTCCGCCGGCCAAACCGCCGGCCCAGTAGACAGACGCGACGAGCAGCAGGCCCCAACCGCTGATCGAACCTATGCAAGCAGCGATGATCAGCGGCACGAATGCCAGTGCTTGAAGGGTGGAAGCGGCGACCACCCATGCTTGGCGATGATTAAATCGATGCAAAACCCAGGGTGTTGCCAGTTGAATCAATCCGCCGGCCAGTAGTGGCACACTACCGACGAGTCCAGCCATGACTTCGCCAAGTCCCACGGCGAGCGCGAACGCGGGCAAAAACGTCTCGCCGATGCCCACCATGACGCCAAACGTCGCAGCATCGGCTGTGCTGACCTTTAAGTTGCGAGTGAGTTGCCGCGAAGTGTATTGAGGTCGAGGAATCAAGGAAGTGGGCTGCGAGTTGTCCTCTGACACCGAGTCAGTGGCATTTGAATCGGCGGCGAGTCGGGGTATTGAAGTCAAAGTTCCGGTTCATCCGTGAATTGCGTGTGGGCTCGCATCATGCAAGCATTAGCGAATAAGAGACTGTTTCCTAGTCGCTTTGGTTCATCAATTATGCATACTTGGTCGAATATTTTGCAGGTCAAAATTGACTTCTTCGCGAAATCAACCTCTAGCAAAATCAAAGGAAATGCGAAAGCCGGTAAGGTCGACCAATGGTGATTGGCGTGCCTTACTCGCGTTTGATTAAGCAAGCCCAACCCCCAGCGGCAGCACATCCTGCCTAGCAACTCGAACAAATACCGCTCCGCCAACTCGCAAAGTCGGATCGGAGACCAGGATTTTGATCCGTTGTAGCCTGCCGGCTTGCGCGACTTCAATCAATGCCAGCGTGGCGAATCCAAGGAACTGCAATTGCTGAATTACTCCCTCGAAGCAAATGTCCGTTTGCGCGCATTCGTTTGCTGCAGCCATTAATTTTCCTGATTCTGGGCGAAAGCAGACTTGCCCCACAGAGTTGATGCCGAACGGACTAAGTATCTCGGCAATGGAACGATAGTTGGGGCGACTATAAACTGCTTGGGGCGAATCGAACTGGACCAACTTGCCTGACTCGAGCACCGCCAAACGATCTGCCAGTCGAAGCGCATCGAGCGAATCGTGGGTCACCATCACCAGCGTAATCCCGAACTGCTGGGTCAGCGAAAGTATCAATTCCCGGCTTTGCTCGCGCAATGCCGGGTCGAGTTGACTAAGCGGCTCATCAAGCACCAGCATTTGGGGACGCCGAACGAGAGCTTTTGCAATTGCTGCTCGCTGCAATTGACCGCCAGACAACTGGGCTGGTCGGCGATCGCGCAGTGGCACTAGCTCAAACCAAATCAAAGCCTCTTCCATTCGCTCGCGCCGATCCTTTGCCGAAAGCCGCAGTGGTTCGAGCGCAGCCAATAGATTTCGTTCAACCGACAAGTGCGGGTAAATTGCGTAGTCTTGTGACAGCATTCCGATACCGCGTTGATGTGCCGGTGTGAGCGTGATGTCGATACCATCGCTGTAAATGGCACCTTGGTCGGGCGTCTCGAGGCCAGCTAGAATGCGCAGCAAGGTCGTTTTGCCCGCACCGCTACCGCCGATGAGCACCAATCGCTTGCCTGCTTGGATCTCAAGATTCACATCCGCCAGTGCGCGTACTCTTCCAAAGCACTTAGAGACACCTGTTAACGTAATCGATTGCATTGGCTCGCATTCAAAAGTACTAAATCCCCGCTCACCGGAGGCTCCGCGACAGTCACGCCACAATTTCCCAATGCAAGCAATAACTGCTCTATTTTGTTCAAGATATATCGATTGTACAGCGACACCAGAACATTCTGATGCGAGTCGCGGAATGAGCCGAATTTACTCTAGATGCTTGAGATAGCGATTCTTCGTAGGCAGCGGATTTTGACCCCAAAGCACAGCAGGAAGCTGGAGTAATCACATGTTAGAGCCAAAAGAATGTCAATCACGATTGGGAATCGGAGTGGGTTGCTGGCTGGCTCTGTTGATTGTTTCAGCCGACTGTACAAACGCTCAGGTCGTCCAAGTTGCGGGCGAAAATCAAGGTGAGATACATGGCACGAGCGCTCGGTTAGTCGCAAGCGAATCCAGCCGAATTGCTTCGCGACGTTTGATGGTGCAGTTTCCGCAAACAGGCGAACCGAGCCCAAGTGACGTCAGCAAAGTGGGTGACGACTCGCTTGCCCAGCAGACGGAACTCGAAAAAACGGAAATCAAATCAGGCATTGATGACAGCCTCAAAGGCCCCGACGCGGGTAAAGGCATAACGCCAGTACAGTCAGCTGGTTTGAAACTCGGCGTTGACTTGGTAAACATTTCAACGGCTACGATCGGCACCGGTCAGCTGCCCAATGACACTGCCGCGCTAAGGGCCTCGCCTTCGACTTCGCTGCTGGATGGTCAATCGCGAGGTATTGTTGCCAAGCAGGTGAATTGGAGGCCGGCAAATATCTGTCATCTGCCGTTGTACTTCGAAGATGCGATGTTGGAACGACATGGTCATGTCCGCTGGGGCTGTGCGCAACCACTCGCGTCCGGCGTTAAATTCCTGTCTACCCTTCCTCTGTTACCTTACATCACGACGTTGCAGCCAAAATGCGAACCTCGCTACACGTTGGGACATTTTCGTCCAGGTAGTTGCGCACCGGCACTCAAGGATCACTTGCCTTGGGATCAGCGTGCTGCAGTGGTTGAGACGGTTTCCCTGGGCGCCTTTTTCTGGGCAGCACCACTGTAGTAAGTTGTGTGTCACGATGCTAAACGAAGCATTTTGGTACTGGGGCTATGTGAGCCGCTGGCGTTAGTTTTGATGTTGCGATTGTTAGGTTTTTGCGGGCCACAGGCCAACGCTGTGAAGCATTTTGTGCTAGGAAACTGTTGGTATTCATGCATCATGCGCGCATGGATTTCAGAGAAATCGATCTACGTAGGCCGATTTCTCCGAAATCGGCACTTCGAAATGCTTCACAGCGTTGGCCGTTAGCCCTACGATTTGTGTCGTATTTCTTTCCCAGGCCGTTGGCCTTGCGTGGGTAAACGAACGGGGCTTTGCCCCTAATGCACATAGCGCAACGTCGCCGAGTAGGTTGAGCCGTCTGCTGCGAAACCCGCGGCTCACTAACGCTGACGGCTCACTAAAACAAAGACCTAAATCCACTTGGAAAACCCATGTGTGATAAATCCGATTGCCCAGCAAAAAGCGGGCGAAAGCGAGCTGAATGCAATTCCTGCATTTGATCGTTTTGCAATAACTTATAACTTTTTCTGGGTAATCATGCATATGCCCGATACGCGCGCGGGACTTTGCAGGTTATGCCGGCTGCAACAGTGCTGGCATTAACTCTTGTTGTGCCTGTTGTTCTTGTAAATCGATTTGTTCGCTTGCTGGCGCCGATACCGGATGTACGACACGCTCTAGAGTCGCAATGCATACGTGAGTTGGATGATGACCGAGCGCAGGTGAGTTCATTGGTTACTGAAGGAAGCAAGACAATGCTATCGACTAAACGGAATCGTCGGCTGCGCTGGTTAGCTGCTGCACTAGCAGTGACAGCGGGCTGCGCCAAGATTCATCGATTTCATTTCCAGGAGTCCGCTTCGCCGAGTTACTACAAATCGGTGTCGACGCAGATTGAGTATCCGAGCGTCAAGTCTTGCTTGACGGAGCAGGTGGTATCCACCCCTGCCCCGCTCACCATGGAAAACCCCGCTGACATTGCAACTCGCGACATCATGTTGGATGAAGCCATTCGACTCGCCTTGCAGAACAGTGACATCTTGCGTTCGCTGGGCGGCAGTGTGGTTCAAGCGCCGGCTGGTACGATCTCGAATTTTGATCCGGCGTTGACCGAGGCCAATCCGCTCGGTGGTGTGGAGGCGGCGCTGTCTGCATTTGATGCGCAGGTGACATCCCAGTTGTATTGGCAGGTAAACGACCGTCCCAACAATATTCGCATCAATCCAATTTTGTCGAACTTCCAAGTTTTTGCGACGCAACAGACGGCTGCGGTATTTGACTACGAAATCGCCAAGCGAACTGCTACCGGTGCACGTTTCGCTGTAAAGAACTCCATCAACTATGACTTGACCAACAGCCCCAACCGGTTGTACACGGGTGCTTACAACGGCTTTATGCAGGGTGAATATCGGCAACCTTTGATGAAAGGCGCGGGCACTCAATTCAACCGCATTGCAGGCCCGACTAGCGCCGTAGGAACCTACAACGGCGTGCTGATCGCGCGCATCAATACCGACATTTCTTTGGCGGACTTCGAGCAAGGTGTGATCACTTTCGTAAATGATGTTGAGTCGGCCTATTGGGAATTGTTTTACGCCTACCATAATTTGGAAGCTCAAGTCGCGGGTCGAAATAGTGGCTTGTTAACTTGGCAGCGTCTCAAAGAGTTACAAAAGGTTGGAGCACGTGGAGGTGATGCAGCGGCTGAAGCCCAGTCTCGCTCGCAATACTACAACTTCGATGTACTAGCTAAGGACGCGCTCGGTGGTACACAAGGCTTGTACGCAGCGGAACAGCGTCTGCGCTATTTGATGGGAATACCAGCGACCGATGGCACTCTGCTGAAACCGATTAGCCAACCCATGGAAGGTGAAGTGATCCTGGATTGGAACTCTTCACTCAATGATGCCCTTATTCGGCGCGTTGAGATCCGCCGCCAAAAATGGAATATCAAACGCCGTGAGTTAGAAGTCATCGCGGCACGTCAAAATCGCTTACCCACACTCGATTTCCTTAGCCAATATCGCTACCGTGGCTTTGGCGATAGCTTGGTGGAGAGGCGTGATCCGAACAACCAATTTAATTCGCTGTACCAGAACATCTTCACCGGCAACTTCCAGGAATGGCAAGCGGGTTTAGAGCTGGCCTATCCAGTAGGGATGCGTCAAGCCGGCGCAGCATTGGCACATGCTCGGTGGAACTTGGCGCGAGAATCTGCGCGGTTGAAAGAGCAAGAGCTCCGGATCTCGCACGATCTAAGCAATTCAGCCCGGCAGGTTGCTCGTTCATACCAGTTGGTCCTTTCGAACTACAATCGGCAAGATTCGGTTCGCGCACAAGTTGAGGCACTCCAGGCTCGCTATGAACGCGGACTGGATAACATCAACTTCCTGCTACAAGCGCAACAACAACTATCTACCTCGCAGAGCGCTTACTTCCGCGCGCTGACCGACTACCAACTTGCGTTGCGAGATTTCCATCGCGAAAAGGGCTCGTTACTTAACTACAATCAGGTGGGTTTAAGTGAAGGCGCATGGCCAGCACCTGCCTACCAAGATGCGTACGAGCGCGGTAGGTTCTTTGCGCCACGCCCCAATCCTTCGGCGGTAGACATGCCCAGCCCGCTCAGTGCGGGAGAATTCGATCCAAGCCAAGTGGGTGCACTGCCGTCGGCAAACTACTTAACGCCGGCAACTAGTTTTTCGACCGAAGTTGTTGGTGGTGACGCCGCACAGACTCAAACGGAAATGAAAGCCGAGGCAATTGCTTCCCCGGCGAACCAGCTTGATTTGAGCGTACCTGAGCCGAAGAAATGATGCGAGCCAGCGTGGGTCGCATCTGCCGGATGCGACCATGAGGTACCCGTAGTCTAAAAACGCACGAATCCGCTGACGAAAATGCTTCACTCAGGGAACCGCCGCTGGAACTCTGCGATCGCTGCATCGAACGCACGCTTGGCTTCGATACGTTCGTCGGGCGAGATATTGCGTTCGCGTTGTGACCAGAGTTGCTCGATGGTTGCGATGCACCAGCGAGCGCTCTCGGACGAGACTCGAATCGGTCGTTCCGCCACAATCACTTCGATCGGGTTTGTGTGTAGGTGAGGAAAGACGCGAACCGCTAACCAACTGGACGACTCGATCTGCGCAGTAAATTCAATCAGTTGTTCTTGTCCGTCACAGGGAATCGACTTGGTTTGCACCACTTTGCCGTTGACGACTAGCTCGATTTCGCGTGTGCCGGGTGCTACCCAATCTTCGGTTCGGGAACCATGCAAAGTAACGGTATCGCCAACCAAGCGCCGACCTCCTTCTGGAACGCGTGTTGCATAGGCCACCGAACTAGGCATTTGCGGGGCGATTGCCATGCGCGCGATAACTTTTACGGCCTCGGGTGCTTCGACGTGCAATGAATCACCGGGGTGGGCGGTAGCGCTAGCACTCGTGGCTTGCAAAGCGAGAGCGTGAGCGTAACCATCCGAAACATACGATCTCCCTTGGGCCAAGCCGTTGCACCATGCTGTAAAATCAATACGAGCGACCTTTCCAAGCTGCACGTAGACACGGCCTTGACCGACGGCATTTCCACTCATGCAGGGAAAATCGGTTTCGCCACTTGCTTTGAGAGGGAAACCGCAATTGAGCAGGTGGTACCACATGTTCCATTCAGCGACTCGAGCGGTATCCATCGTGCTGATGAAGTCACATACGCCTGCTGCAACCGCGACGGGCAATTCCATGGCACCGACGCTATTCATTTCCGGGATAGCCAAGTTCGGAAGTGTATCCGCTGCCGTATCGATGGCGCTATGCAACTCCACGCGGCTTAGGCCGCCGTCATGATCGGTATCGATCGCCGCGAAACTGGCGGGCAACAGCCCCTGGGTGGCTTCGGCTACAGATACCAAGCCACTAGCGTCCGCGTCGAGCTGTTTCAGCAAACGTTCGCTCGCAAGGGCTGGATCAATCTGTAATCCGCTGGCCGAATGTGCGAAACCCGTCACTGCTCCCTGGGCTTTGGCCCACTTGAGAGCGGGTGTCGCCCACGTCGGCCACCCCTTCTCTTTTGTACCATCGGAACCCGGATAGTATTGTTCGCGAAGATTGAGCAAGCAGACATGGCCGAGCGATTGCGACCCGAAGCCGCTGATTTCCAAATCGTATTTCAGCAACGTCTTGGGGCGACTGATGGCATCGATACTCGGCCTAAAGAACTGTCGCTGAAACTCGAAGCACGGCCCCCAAGTAAGAATGCAGCCTACGTTTAGCCCCTCGCCAGCAACTTGACGGAACATGTCTTGTGGCGTCACACCTTCAGTGGGAGAGGTGTAGTGTGCACAGCCTGCACCATGAATGTGATGATCGCCAGAGTACCATCCAAATTCCATTGGGCGCACCCAAGGCTGGATTTGAAATCTCCATTCGTTGTCGGTCTGTTCTTGAACTTGCAGGTGTTCACGGTGGACGATCGTTTCGGGACCTTGCGAGGACTCGACAATAAATTCGCCTGGGGGCAACCCAACAAATTCGCCATGTTCGCGATAGATTTGCTGTTGAAAGAAGAGATCGGGCGCGAGTCGGCGCGGCTGCGGCGGATATACAAAACCACGTGAGTCGCGAATTGTCAGTCGCGCGAAGGCGGGTTCGCCCTTCTCATCGCGGATATTCAATCGCACGGGTAGGGCCGGTTTGGAATCGACGAGCAGAGGTAGTTGGGCGCGGAACCCCAAATCCTGTGTACCGCTGCCAACTGAAAACTCGAGCCCCAGTTCGCGTTGCCCCGCCTCACCGCTATAGGCCAGTAACAAGGCATATTCAACCTTGGCACCGCTAGGCGCAGGGGCCATCGGCGCTTGATTGAACCAAGTTAACTGCAAAAATCTGCGCGGTGCCCCGGGCTTGGCTTCGTTTTCGCGCAAGGGCAATTGATCTTGCCGCTGCATGCTCAGTAGAGCGACGCCACTGAAGCTGGGTCCGGCCTGCGGACTAGACACTTGCAAGGGAGATTTCACGGCACCTTGATTGACAAGCTTGACAAGCCAGGGCACGTAGCCTGCCTGTTGCAACTGTGCCGTGGCGGTGCCAAGATCTACTTTGACTCGCGATTCTGGATTGATCGTCACCGTACAGATCGCAAACTTGTCCAATATGCGCTCAAGCTCTGCAACGTTTTCATTGCGTCGGGCCGTAGCCAACTCGTTGAGCGACTCCCCGTCGAGTGGAAATCCGAGCGATTGCAGGGCCTCGACCACACGCTGTGCATGCGCGCTCAGCCGCTGACCGTCGCTCTCGATCTCTTGCGAGTAGGCCGCGACTGACAAAGTCCAGCAAGTCAATAGAATAGCAAGTGACGCAAGACGAACGGGGAGTTTGGAAGTACCAAGTAAATCGAGACAGCCTCGAGTGGCTGTACTAGCTGTCGTACGTTGGGCCGTACATGGGATGTGTTGGTGAGTCATCGCAGGCTCAAAGCTTTGCGTGCTGAAGAAGTGAATTGTGGGATGCAATTCAGTATGATAGCAAAAAACAGTAACCTCTTGACTAATTTATTTTTTATAGGTGACGAAGTCTCATCCCGTGCGCGCTGGTTCGCTCGCCAAGCAGGCTCCGCGCTGCGCCATCTGCCCCACAACACTGCGGCGGCTGCGTCATAAGTTGAAATGAAAAGGGGTCAGGAGCCATTTTGGCTGACTAGAGACAATTCACTTCGGCCCGATTGAGATTGCAAACGATTGCGGACGCGGTCCAGGACGCGGTTGGTTCAGGCGAAGTATCGAATGGATCAGCAGTGGCTTTAGTTAGATGCGATGAGGTCTCGTCAAGCGACGCAGTTGACTCGATTGAGTCCGTTGATTGTGAGGCGCTGAGTCGATTGGGTGTTGGGCAG
>JANLQO010000571.1:0-2749 GCA_031367855.1 Planctomycetia bacterium
GTTGCCGAACGCGTCGGATCGCACTGTATTAGGAATGGAAATGGTACGGTGGGACACGGGGAAGCCGCATCAATGAGTACTGTGCTAGTTTTTGGGCTGGAATTCCGCGATTAGGACATGCATATGCCCAACATTCCACCAATGATAGTCCAACATCGGGTTCAACGGGAGCTGTAGATCACCAAAACTAATCGCAGCTCGCACCGATCTCGAAATGACTAAGGTATTATTAGCTGTTAAGAGGCAGACGGCTACCTCATTTTTGCGGTCCATGTTGCATTGTTTGTCAAATTCTCGCAGGTGGCATTAGCAGGGCTAATGCAAGTTGTCGAACGCGTCTATCCGGCCAAGCCTACAACGCGGCGACCGAATTACTTTAATCATGAAATAGCACGGGGAGTGGCAAATTGTGAATCACTTACGAGTCTGTTAGATTCAAGTCCAGCGAATTCCACCGCTTCAATCTATTCGTCAAAGTATGACATGAAAAAAGGCATCGCAGTCTCACCTGGTGTGACCATCGGAAAGGCCTACTGCATCCATGATGTATATGTTGACCCCAAACTTACGCATGTAAAACCCGGCGAAGTAGACGCCGAACTCGCACGATTCGAAAACGCGCGGCGGCGCTCAATTGCTGACCTGCGAACTTTGCAGGAAAAAGTCATTGTGCAAGTCGGCAAAGATGCAGCTGCGATCTTTGCCGTCCATGAGTCCATTCTCCAAGACACCGCACTGCTCAACAAAGTCCGTGCGTTTATCCAAAATGACAACCTTTCTGCTCCCGCTGCGCTGTCCAAAACGCTGGACTACTATCGCACCCTCATGTCACGCGCCAGCGATGACTATATGCGCGAACGCGTGGCAGACATTCGCGACGTTATCGAACGCTTAACGAGTTTCCTCAGCGATGCCCTGCGTAAAAACTCCAAATCGCTCGACGGACCGGTCATTGTGGTGGCCGATGAGTTATTACCCAGTCAAGTTGTCATGCTGGGAGACAAACCGGTACATGGCATCGTTACCCAAGCGGGTAGCCAAACCAGTCACGCAGCCATCATCGCGCGCAGTCGCGGCATTCCTGCTGTTAGTGGCGTGACTGGAATCTTGCGGCATACCAAGACCGGCGATTGCATCGTCGTCGACGGTCGCGACGGTCTGGTGATCGTCAACCCCGACGCTGAAACGCTGGCCGCCTATCGCAAACTGGAGCGTGAATTCTTCGACCTCCGCGACAAACTGGCTCACAACCGAGACCAACCTGCCACGACACTCGATGGCCAGCCGCTCGAACTGCTCGCCAATATCAATAACATCGCCGACGCGAACAGCGCCGTCGCGATGGGGGCTTGCGGCGTGGGTTTATATCGAACGGAGTATTTGTATTTAACGCATACCAAAGTGCCCGATGAAGAAGAACAACTTGAGATTTATCAAAATGTCATTGCCGCCAGCCCGCAGCGATGCGTGACGATTCGCACGCTCGATATCGGTGGTGACAAGACTGGTCACTTTCTCGGCCGCTCGCAACACGAGGCCAATCCGTTCATGGGCTGGCGGAGCATTCGCGTTTCGTTCGAGCATCCGCAATTCTTCCTCGCGCAAGTTCGCGCGATCCTGCGGTCCGCGGCAACGCGCGCTAGCAAGGTCCAAATTCTGTTTCCGATGGTTACGAATTTAGAAGAGCTTCGGCGATTGCGAGCCATTGTCCGACGAGCGGAGGCGCAACTGACCAGTGAGAAGAAGCCCTTCGGGAAAGTCGCATTCGGCATCATGCTTGAAGTTCCCGCCGCGGCGGTCATGATCGACCAACTCGTCGAAGCCGTCGATTTTGTTTCCGTCGGCTCGAACGACTTGGTGCAGTACCTGATGGCGGCCGACCGAGACAATCCGAAGGTCAGCCACTTGTGCCAACCGCTTGCCCCAGCCGTTCTCCGTGTCCTGCAGTCGGTCGTGTTGGCCTGTGATCGAGCCAAACGGCCGATCACGTTGTGCGGCGAGATGGCGGGTCAACCGCAAGCCTTCGTCTTGCTGCTAGGCATGGGGTTGCGGCGCTTCAGTATGAGCCCCGCTTTTGTGCCCACGATCAAAGAACTGGCCAGCCATGTCAGCATCTCGATGGCGCAAGCGATTCTAGCCCAAGCATTTAAGCAAAAGACGACCAAGCAAATTCAAAAACTCCTCATTCACGCGTTGCTCAAAATCGCTCCCAATCTCGAACCGATTTTGATTCAATAAAAGTGGCGTAAGCTTCCAGCTTGCGTCTCGTGCGCTTCAGATTGCACGTCCCGCCCGCAAACACAACTTCGGGATAGGGTTGACGACGACGCGAAACGCTGATAAAACCCTTGCTCGCACTGCACTTTCGTAAGCAAGTTGCAGACGCGGCCCCTTCGTCTAGAGGCCTAGGACACCGCCCTTTCACGGCGGCAACATGGGTTCGACTCCCATAGGGGTCATTATGGGGGGTATCACAAGCCCCCCGCAACCATCAGAACCCAGCAATACGCTGGGTTTTGTTGTTTCTGTGATTGCCACTAAAGGCCCATGATTGTCAGGGATGGGGGTACCAGTGGGGGAACGAGAATCAGCCGCTTTTGCCCAATGCTCGGGGGTAACTTGCAGGTAATGTTTTGCTGCCACCGCCCCAGAATGTCCCAACCATTCGTTGATCACATGATCGGGGAAAATCTCTTGCAACTCAGTCCGCCTAGTGGCCCTTAGATTGTGAAACAACTTGGGCCAGGGG
>JANLQO010000608.1:0-3124 GCA_031367855.1 Planctomycetia bacterium
GTGATTTTGGCCGTTCGTCCACTACAGGAGCACCAATGAGGAGACCATACGTTGTTGCTTTCTTGGTCGTGCTACTCGCATTTTCCGGTCTCTATTATTGGCGAGCTCAAGCGTCCGGCAGGCTCGATTCGACTGATCACCAAGAGATCTGCGAGAAACTTACTGCGTGGGCACTTGGACAACAGCAATTGAGAGGCAACGAGCAAGCACTCATCGATTTCTCATTCTTCAGCGATAAGAATGTTGTCCTTACGTTTGAGAGTTGCGATCCTCCAAAGATCCTTCCCAAACTATCAGAAAAGCAGCAGATTAACGTCGTAGAATCGGACGCCGTCAAGGCTATACATGCAGAGCGAGGATTCGATGATACTGTCTACATCGGTATAGCGTGCCTTGCAAGAGGGAAATACAAAACGAGCTATACCGTATCGATTATGTTTGCAAGTCTTGGCGGGGAAGGCTACGATTTCGAAATCACAAAAGATACTCTCGGATTGAAGTACAGTGGGAAGAATTCGTGGGTTTCATAACCTTGAATGAAAAGAGGACGAACAAACCGTTGCACCAACGTTGCCGGCATCGCGTTTTCCAATGGTTCATCAACTTCGGCAAGTTGGTGAACAGATACGTTCCTGGTTCAATACCGCAATTCCTTTACCTGTAAACGAATGCGCCGCTTGTGAGCAACACCAACAGCTACCTCAGCTCTCACGTCCTTTGGGAGTTCGACATGATTCGATTCACGCATGCTCCACTATTCGTCCCAGATAGTACTCGAGATTTTGTATGTGCAATGGTGGACACGAACTCGTTAGATGGCCAGCCGCTATCCTAGTTTCTGAGAGAGCTACCGGTATTTTCCTTGCGTGACGGCATGATTTGCCTGCACCTTGGTGAGTTCATTCGCAATTCAAAATATCCTCGGAGACCGACGCCATCACTCACACTATCGAACAAGAACTTGCGAGTGGTCTTCGTGATGCATGTGATCTGCTCCCCATCGGTGGAGATATTTCGCAATCCGATGGCTTTGCGCTCGTTCTATCCGCGCTCGAATACTTTTTGCCAGCGATGCTCCGAGAGGTTCATGCGTACTGGAAACATGAAAGTCTTGATGGCGTTTTTCACGAACTTGCAGTTAAAACTGGTTCGCGGACTGCCAGAATTGCCGGGCACTGCATTTTGATTTCTGACCAGACGCTAACGCCATACCATGTCCAGCTACGGTATGCGTTTGACGCCGACGAAATCGAATGGTTCGACTGCCGATTGGGTGAAATTCGTGGCGACGACATGGTTCGCATCCCGTACAATCGGAGTGTTCGATCCGTGTCCGATCGCCTGATTACAATCCAATGGAAATTCCACGTAGGCTTTGGCGAAGAGGGCATCCGGTAACAACACAATGCAAGCGAGCGGGCGGATGATGCGTTTTCACAGTGGAAAGTCACTCGCGCCCGCCGCCGAGTCGCTCTGCGACTCGCCTTCACTGCGTGATCAAAGGCGTTCATTTTCGCTGGTTTCGACGAGTCGTGGAGCGACTCGCCTACAAAAAATCACAGCCTCGGAGGGGCGGACCCACGTGGAAACTAGAACGATCGTGTTGGGCTTGGAAGTAAGGTAGACTTGCTTTTTGAAACCGCAACTTATCCGCACATCACGACGCTCGAATTCTATGCACAATCTCGCTCCGCACACTCCTTGGTATCGAGTGCTTTATATTCAAGTCATCATCGCGGTATTGCTCGGGATCGCAGTCGGCTATTTCAATCCCGAGTTCGGCAAATCGCTTGAGCCGCTGGGGGTTGGGTTTATCAAGCTGATCAAGATGATGATCGCGCCGATCATCTTCTGCACCGTCGTGCATGGTATCGCTTCCGTCGGGGACCTGCGAAAATTGGGCAGGGTTGGGATCAAATCGCTCGTCTATTTCGAGGTTGTCTCGACGTTGGCGCTTGTCATCGGCTTGGTTGTCGTCAACTTGTTGCAACCGGGAGTAGGGGTTACGCCCGTGGGCGAGACGTTTCACGCCGATCAAGAATCGATGAGCGCTGTTGCGAAATACACGGAGAAAGCTCACTCATTGAATCCAGTAGAGTTTCTGCTCAACATCATTCCCAGCACATTTCTAAGTGCTTTCGTAGCTGGGGATCTACTACAAGTGCTTTTCATTTCGGTCCTTGTTGCCCTGGCGATCGCTTTCATGAATGAGCGTGGACAGCCTATTCTGAATGTGATCGAGCAAGCAGGGCAGTTGTTCTTTGGCGTGATGCAGATTGTTGTTAGGGCTGCACCGATTGGAGCTTTCGGAGCGATGGCCTATGCGATCGGCGAACACGGCGTCGGCATATTGTTCAAGCTGCTCGCGCTGATGGCAGGCTTCTATATCACTGCGGGAATTTTCGTTTTCGTGATACTGGGCATCATCTGCTGGTGGTGTGGGTTTTCGATCGTTCGATTCTTGCTGTATGTTAAAAATGAGTTGTTGCTTGTGCTCGGCACCAGTTCATCTGAGACTGCGCTGCCAGGGCTGATCATCAAGATGCAGCAACTGGGCTGCTCCAAGTCGACTGTGGGTCTGGTTGTGCCGACGGGGTACAGTTTCAATCTTGATGGTACAAATATTTATATGGCCATGGCGGCGGTCTTCTTAGCTCAAGCCACGAATACTCCGCTGAATCTGTACCAGCAGTTAAGCCTGCTGGTCATCGCCATGATTACATCGAAAGGTGCTAGCGGAGTTACCGGAGCCGGCTTCGTCACGCTGATTGCAACCCTGCAAGTCGTGCCTGGCATTCCCATCGAGTCGGTCGGGCTGCTAGTGGGTATCGACCGTTTCATGAGCGAGTGCCGGGCACTGACCAACTTCATCGGCAATGGCGTCGCGACAGTGGCCATTAGTCGTTGGGAAAACGAAGTCACCGCCCAGCAAGTTCAAGATAACTTGCGAGCCATCCATTGATGGGTGGGTGAAACGGTTTCTCAAAAAGACTCGTAGGAAGCACCCGGTTAGGTAACGCTAGGGAACACTTCGAAGTCCCCATTTCGGAGTAATCGGCCTACAGTAGATGGATTTCTCCGAAATCTATAAGCGAAAATGCTTCAAAGCGTTACTGGCCAGCGC
>JANLQO010000636.1:0-19863 GCA_031367855.1 Planctomycetia bacterium
AGCCGGTCGATTACTTTGTCGGTTAACTCGGACGATGTACCAGAACCGTCTGACTCGCGGAGTATTTCAATTATCGGTCTCAGGAACCGAGTGAATTGCGGTCCCTTGGTTTTATTGGCGCGATTGGGTGTCATGTTAGAAAACGGCATGTACCTATCTAGAACGGAAACGAGGCAAGTCCAACGAATGGCCCGCATCACCGGTGTCGGGTCTATTTAATGGGAAAACATACTTTCTGCGACGTGGCGTATAGCAATTCGCACAGCCTAACAGATCGCTAGAAGTGGAACCACTGCGGTAGAAACGTAGAGCAATGGCTATCACAAGCAGCGTGCGGCGTTTTTTCGAGCTTGTAATAATCCACTTTCAACTTTGGCGCGCGATTGTTGTAGGAGTTCAGCTGATTGAAGACGAAAGTCGGCTACTTATCACCACCCATCTCCAATTGAATCAGGCGATCCATGTTTGTGGCGCGAAAGAGTTCTGCAAGCGATTCGTACGTACTTCCTAAAGCAACGCACCGCACCGGAATCCTCTGCCGATAAGCGGGACTCACAGACCAAATCGGACCGTCTCCACCAATGTTGTTGACCTGTGAATAGTCAATAACTGCTTCCGAAACATTGCCAGCGTGCCTTAGAAGCGCCTCTTCGAGGACCTTCTGAACGGCGCGACCGGAATAAAGATTCTCGTCGCCGTGGCCATACTCGCCGGACAATCGAAGCCACAATTGGGCCCCCTCAAGTCGTGTGTCGACAACGATCATAGGCGCTCCTTTTGACCGAACAGCTAAAAATCCCGTGTGTCATCCGCAGCGGCTCGCGATCGCAATCACGCAGATTACCTTCGCACTACATCGGTGCTCTGCGCGGGCAAGGCAATTCAAGAAATCTTCTCGGACGGAGTCGATTTCCGTACCGCAGAAACTGCGAAGTAGATTCATCCCGTCGAATCGCTTTCGCCATGCGGCCATGACGTCCGCGCGCGCTGCGCCGATAAAACTGAGTTCTTTGTCGGGCAAAGTAAGTTCTCTTGAAACCATCAATCCAGCCCGCCGGACTGCACTGACCATTTTTCGGCCCATGTGGAAATCATACCGTGAATTCAACAACGATTCTCGTGCATAGTTATCCAACAGCAATCGCGTTCCTTCCGAAAGCGGCTCGTGTCCAAACAAGTCATCAATCTCTGTAAGTACAAGCCAGCCGCCGGGCCGCAAAAATCTCGTCCAAGCCTTAAGTATTTCATCGAAACTGGGGAAATACGCTGCAGTAAAGCTGGACCAAATTCCGTCCACTTGCAGATTCGACTCGCTGAATGATCGCAAGTCCGCAGCGCGAAAGTCCGCACATTTGATTGACCGGTTGCGAGCAAACTGTAGGAATTCTTCGTTGGTGTCTACACCAATCACGCGTGCCCCACGCATCGCAAGATCAAACGCCAAGTCTCCAATTCCGCACCCAAGGTCCAACACAATCTGTCCGTCACAGTTTGGCATGGCGTCAAAAACGATCGGCCATGAGCGCCAAGCGTATTGCCGAGAATAGTCATCAATGACGGTCTGGATGGTCAATCTCTCAGATCCAAAATTCAGACGAGTAGAATAGAAATCAGATTCGATAAGTTTAGCGCACGGCCTTTCGGTTTGCCATCGCTTTCGGAGGCTTTCGGGGTTGATGCCTCCCATTCTGGAAGTTAACCCGTGGAACACCACGGTGATTCTGGAATACGATACATTCGTTGGTTTGGGGTTTCATCCGTTCATAAGTATTTCGAAAATCTAGGGAAAAATCATGCTTCGTTCTACCCTTGCGGTCAGCGCACTGTTGTACTTTTCGACTTTCGCTGTGGCGGACCAGTGGGGCCACTGGCGCGGGCCAATAGGAAATGGCACCACCGAAGGAAGTCCGCCAGTTCAATGGAGCAAAAGTAAGAACGTCAAATGGCAAGTAGAGATACCTGGTGCTGGAAGCGGTTCGCCAGTCGTGTGGAGCGATCAAGTGTTTGCGGTGACATCCGTGCCCGGCGAAAAAACTCCGCAAGAGCTTCAATTTCGTGTATACAGCTTCGATCGCAAAACTGGCAAAACGCTGTGGTCTCGAACAGCGACTCGCGCGATTCCGCACCAAGAGACCCATAATACCAACACCCACGCTTCGGCTTCGCCCTGCACCGATGGCCAGCATGTTTATGCACACTTTGGTTCGCGAGGTCTGTATTGCTACACGATGGACGGGGAATTGAAGTGGAAACGCGAATTCGGCAAGATGCAGACTCGCAATGGCTTTGGTGAAGGGAGCTCGCCGACGATTGACGGCAATATACTGCTCGTGCCATGGGATCACGAAGGACCATCGGCTTTGTATGCGCTTAACAAGCTGACCGGCGAAACGATCTGGGAAGTCAAACGCGACGAGCCGACTTGCTGGGCCACACCCCTGGTGGTGGACAATCATGGCAAAAAGCAAGTTGTCATGAACGGTCAGAATTTTGCACGAAGCTACGACCTAGAATCTGGCAAGGAGCTGTGGCGCTGTGGCGGTCAGACCGAGCGTCCTTGTGCGTCGCCGGTAGCCCTAGGCGATGTGGTCATCATCGGCAGCGGTCATCGCGGATCCTTCTTGGGCGCATTCAAACTGGATGGCAAAGGTGACATCGCTGGCACTAAAAGTGTCGCCTGGACCATCACGCGCGATACACCCGACGTCGCTTCTCCGCTGCTCTCAGGTGGTCGACTCTATTTTTACAAAGGAAAATCGGGGCAGCTCACGTGCGTCGATGCCCTTACCGGTAAACCGCATTACGAAGCGGTCCGGATCCCAGGTATGAACAGCACTTATGCTTCGCCAGTTGCCGCTGGCGGTCGCGTTTATTTGACCGATCGCAGCGGTAAAATGGTGGTAATCAGTGACTCAAACGACTTCAAAGTCTTGGCCACAAATTCGCTCGAGGAAGGCATCGATGCGACTCCTGCGATCGTTGGCAATGAAATGTTTATTCGCAGCGCCAAGCATTTGTTCTGCATCGCTGAGCACTAATCTGGATCGCAGCAATGGGATGCACTGTGAACATTTGTAACTGGCAACCCAATCGATGCCATTATTGCATGACGGCGCCGCCTCGAAAGAGTTGTTCGCGTGACTCAGTTTGCATTCTGGCCTTCTGTCCACAATGTTTGCAATGCATGCACTCGGTGGACGGTCGCCCCAAACCTCCCGTTCTTACCAAGTTGATGATTGCCATGGCGAACCTGGCAATTTGGAGAGCACAACTCTCTTTTTCGACAAGGTTTGCCCATACTGACTCAACTCTGTTTGAAAGACTATCCGATACTACCGGCACAATCAGAAGTTTGCGCGGAACATCACCTCTTGGTCGGGGTGGTGCCGTGGGGGCAATTCCGTTTGCTACGGTGGAAGGTAGTTATGTCGGTGCTCAACTTGTTCAAGCGCTTAGTCGCAGTAGTCGCCCTAGTGGCGTTCAGTCCTTCGGTTTTTGGACAGGTGTATCACCCGTTCGCAGAACCGCTGGAATTCAATCCGGATTGGCAATTCTTTGCGCCTGTCGATGTCGACTCGCTCATGGAGCTGCCGAGCCGAAAACGAGCCAACACAGGTTGGTTCGGCACTTACGATCGTACGTACCTGTGGGTCTCGCGCCCAAACGTCGAACAATCCAAAGCGGACGGTGACTTCACTTGGGGGAACCGATACGATCTCGGATTCATGACCGAAGATCGCTCGGGTTGGTTGTTCAGCATGCGGCACATTGGTGGCCCCAATGCTTACCAAAACATTTATCAAGAGCGCATCAACCGCGTGAATACGGCCGATTCGCCAACCGTTCAACCGTCCACGGTGACCCCGTTCCTCGATCAGAATGATCCGCAGTATCATACCCGAAATTACATCCTTGGGGACAGTCTCAACGTAGCCGGGATGTCGAACTTTGAGATCAATAAGACTTGGCGTCGAGAGCCATATCGCTACGGAGGTATCATCGAGCCGATGTTGGGCTTGCGTTACACCAGCTTTGAAGACCATGCTTTGAATCAAAGCTACCAACGATCCGCTAACTTGATATCGGTGCCGCCGGTACCTGGTGCGGCGCCGGGAACCACGAACTTGGTCGAGACTTTGATTTCCAATGAAACCAACATTCAGAACCGCATGGTGGGTGGGCAGCTTGGTTTCCGCTACTTCAACTACTACAAACGTTGGACTCTCTCATCTGAGTTGCGAGCGTTTGGGTTGCAGAACTTCCAAAACCGTTCTTACGTTCAACGCACAGAAACAACCGAGTACGGCGGCGTGGCGATCAACTCAGCGGTGGTTGCAACGGACTATACGTCTGGGACAGGCAACGTTCGCACTAGCAACAACGAGTTTGTGGTCGGCTTCGAAGCTCGAGCTGAAGCGGCATACCAAGTTACCAAATACTTCAACATTCGCGGTGGTATCGACGTCATCGACTTCGCGAAAGGAATCTGGCGCGGGGCCAATCCTGGCTTTGGAAACGTCAATGACCACAGTCAAGATGTGCAGCTTGCGGGTTTCACTTTCGGTATAACCTTGAATCGATAAACGAATCGACCGACTTCCACCGGTTCCTACAAGCCTAGTTCGCATCGCGCGAGCTAGGCTTTTTTTTTTCGTTTGAGAATTCGTGCTTCAGATCATGGTTGGGGCAAGGTCGATTTGCTACCGAGTAGCCGCAGCAACGCCACACGCAATTCCCGGACTTTCAGCGGCATCGCCAGCATCATCCGCTTCGGACCCAACTGCGCGCTGCGAATTACGAACTGCTGCTTGCGGTCGACCAAAAGAATCGCCGGAACGTTGGCAGTGTGCGCGTTAGCACCAAAATCGTTGAAGGCTTCCAGGGCAGCCGCACCCAGCTCCGGGGCACTGAACAGAACACAATCCGCCGGTGCTTCTTCATCGGGAGCGAATCGAGCAAGAGCGCGCACGGGGTCGCTGATAACCAGCACGCGATAGCCGCGTTTTTTCAGTTTCTCGCGAATCAAGTCTTGAAATTCCAGTTTGCTTTCGACCAACATGATTGTCTTGTTCGCGCCTTCCGTCGAGGCGTCTTCTTCATCGGTCGTTTCCGTTCGCCCCGCCGCGATACGAGCAGTGGTAACAGTATCTCCCGCCTCGAGTCTCGCGAGTGTGATGCGCAAATCATCCGCCAATTGCAAGGCCGTTTGGTAACGTTTGGTGGGATCGAATTCCATTGCCTTATGGAGCACCGCTGCTACGTTCATAGGAACTTCTGGCGCCACTTTACTGATGTGCGGAACTTCGCGGAAACGCGAAACGTTTAATCTCGCCATGCGATCGCGAGTTTCAGTAAGTGGAGGTTGGCCGACAAGTATGTGATACAGCATACTCCCAAAGAAATAGATATCCGAGCGAGGATCGTCTTTGCGAACTCCCGTTCCACGCTCGAGGGCTGCATAGTCAATCGCGCGCGCATTGGGGCAATCTGCTAGCGCAGCTTCGTTGCTAGTATCCGCCAGTGCCGCCAAACCAAAGTCCACCAACTTGGCTTTTCCAACGCTGGTCACCAATACGTTACTCAGTTTCATATCGCGATGCGTAACGCCAAAGCCCGCCGCATACGTCAATGCATTAGCCACATCCAACATTAATTGAACCGAAGTCTTCGGATCGATTTTCCGGCGGATTTTTACCAACTCTCGCAACGTTTGCCCTTCAACAAACTCCATCACCATAAAAGGATTGCGAGGATCTGGGTCAACTTCATGAATTGCTACGATATTGGGGTGCCGCAACTTCATTCCCACCCGCGCCTCGCGCATGAACTGTTCGACTTGAATCGGTTCAGCGCGATGCCGACGTCGCAATACCTTCACCGCCGACACACGGCCTGTCTCTCGATGCACCGAACGATACACTCGTGCAAAGGTACCAGCCCCGATCAGGTACAGGATCTTCCAATGGCCGTAGAAGAAACCCGTGCGGTCGTTCTTTAAGATCTTGTCAATTTGTAAATTCGTCAGCCGGTCGGACCGCTGAAGCACGCGCAATAGGTCTTCGCAGGTTCCCGAGATGCCACCCACTTCGGACCACGCCTGCTCGACTTCAAGAGGTTCGAGTAGGCCTAGTTCGACGATACGGTGCGAGAGTTGAGTTGGCGTTAGTTCGGACATCGTCGACTATGAAAAAAATGAGAGCTTATGAAAGCACAACATACACTGCGATTAGACTCAAAAAACATGTGTTTGATACTAAGCCAGACCCCATAAAAACGCAAACAATACTGGCGAACTTCTTGTTTTTGCCGCAATTTTCGACCAAATCATGGAAAACAAAAAAGGAGTTACAGGTTTTACGCTGCAACTCCTTTTTCGGAGAGAGGGCCATTTCAGTTTTCAAGTCTCGATTGAGCCTCTATTCGGTGTTGTGGCGAACAATCCGAAATTGAAATGGCCTGCCAGTGGATTTACGTTGTTATTCGTTTTTAAGGGACCCGTTTATTCGTTTTCGTCTTGACCCATTTCCGTCAACTTCTGTTGGAATCCATCGCGCTCGCGTCGGGTCGCTTCTAAATCAAATACAAGATACTTCATGTCCAATCGCAGTTGCCCCAGGGCTTCTTGAACGAGCGTCAGAATGCGGCGACGACGTACTGAACTGTCCGTTACACGACGAAGTGCAGGCAATAAAGAAACGCGGTGTTCGATTGGCAGCGCCTGAATGGCGGCGGTTAGTTCGAGCAGGTCTGCTGGGATTTCATCATTTTTGGCTTCAGTGGATTGAGCGGATGCAGAACTCATTCTTGTGTCTCCCGAGTAGAGTGCTTGGTCGCGAAGTATTGTAGCTCTAATGCATGCCCGATACCAAAACCGGTGATGAACAGTATGTTATTTCATAACTGCTTTGATTGCAAGCACTTAGGATAAACCGTTTAATCTGCAAAGTTTCTCGATGTTGCAGAATCGCACCGCTGGCAACCGCCTAGATTGACCTGGAGTGGACGCTTAAGGTCTTGTATAAGAACGACTTGCGCCCTGTGCAACATTCCCGTTGCACCGATGTTGCTATTCGGCATCATTGGCGATAGGTCGTTGAAATTCGACCCGTGGTGGCTGCAAACGCCTATTTCTTTGTGGCTGAAGTCTGGGATTTGTCATGAATGGACAATCAACTCAATGTCTGTGGCGCTCGCTGTTGATCGTCAGTTTGTTCACTTGCGAATGGGTTTGCGGTCGCGCATCGGCGCAGATGCAAGACTCATTCGAGGGTGGAGTGCCGCGTTGGAAGTTTGCCGAGAGCGACTCGAACGCCCAGTTGACATTACAAGAGATCAGTATCACTTCGCCTCGTAGCGGGCAAACCAGCGAACTCGTGCAAGTCGCGTCTGGCAACGGTACATTCGTTTACATAGCCTATCCCATCGAGCCCGGGGTAGTGGTCGATGAGTTTCAACCGAGGCTGTGGACAAGATGCGCCAGCGCGGGTTTGCGAATGGGTTTGCGCGTCGTGTTTCCGAATGCGCAACATCCGGTTACGGGTGGTCGACTGACAGCCATGGTGTGGGGCGACACCTACTCAGACCCTGGGCAGTGGCAAGCGCTCAAGGTAACCAATCTTAAGAAACAATTTGAAGCGGAAGTCGTCTCTTTGCGGCATCGTTACGGGCCAGCGATTGCAGTAGATGATGCGTTTATCGATTCCGTAGTGATGAATGTTTTTACTGGTCCCGGCAGTGTCCGGTTATTGATCGATGACTTGAATTTGCAAGGTCACATCGCGCTACCATCGGTCGGTCGCGCGATTCCGGCGAACTGGCGCGAGGCTTGGCAGTGGCGACCAGAGAGCGTTAATCCCGAGGGCCGGTTCTGGGACGCGACGAATCGACCCGAGGTCTGGTTGCAGTACCAAGGGGAATCGCTGCCGTGGCTAAAATCACTAGGCATTACAGGCGTGGTGGCAGGCCGTGTTCCCAGTGAAAGTCAATTGCGAGCTATTCAAGAAGCCAAGCTGTCGGTAGTCTGTCCATTTCCGCAATCGAATATTTCTTATACAGCTTCTTCGTCCGCAGCCATTCGTGGCTGGTTACTTGGTGCGGCGCTCGACAGCAGTCAAACGGACTTGGCGCGCGAGCAAGTTAGTCGGCTCGCTCAGCTGCCCGCTGAACTCAAGCGGCCCATCTTTGGCGAAGCGCTCGAGCAATATTGGGCATTCAGTCGCATTGCGGATGAAGTCATCGTACCCATTCCCGATAGTATGTCGCCCGGCGATCCGCTCGACCACCTTAGTTGGTTACGTACACAGTTGGCTTCAACCACGCAGCGTGGACACGGTTGGGTTGCAACGAACACTGGCGTCGACCCGCTGTGGCTGAAGCAATTGCGAGCCGCACAAAAACTGGTTGAGCCCGAAAGGCTTGCAAGTGGAACTGAAATCCACGAAACACCGACCAATCCTCGCATGCTGCGACAGCAAATCGTGCGCAGCCTAGCGGCAGGAGCCACAGGACTATCCCTGCATTCATTCGGACCCGAAGAGAGCGGTAACGACCGCCGGCCACAAACGCTTGAATTAAACACGACCTCAGGCCGAGCTCAAGTAGCCAGCCTGCGATGGACCATTAATGATTTAATCTTGTGGGGACCGTGGATTGTTGCTGGCCAGCAGATGCGTTCGCCCACCTTGAGTCGCGCTGATTACTTGTCAAACGCGTGGCTGGTGCACAACAGCTACTTGATCATCGCCCAGAAAGTAAACGTGGGTGGCGAGACGCTTTCCAACCCCGCTTTGACGGCACCCTTAATCTGCGCAACCTCAGTCGCGACCAACACTCGCCAAGTTTTTCGAATCACCGCGGGCGAGTACGAGCGGATCGAGACAACTGCCGCGCCAGGTGGTCTCCAGTGGACAGTGAACCAGCCTGCCGACATTGAAGCATTTATCATTAGCGAGAATCCAAACGTAACTCGTTTTGTAAATCGGCGCCTGGCAGAAACAAGGATGAGCGTCGCGGAGGATCAACTTGAGCTAGCCGCGTATCAACTTAGCTTGGCTTCGGAATTGCTGATCGCTCGCTTTCCAGAATCCAATGCGCTCGAAGCACGTGGTCAATTTGCATTGCAAACGCGAGCGCGGCGGCAACTAGAGGATGGTTTGCAGGCGCTCCGAAATGGAACCGCGCCCGCTGCCAGCCAGCGCGCCCTACAGTCACTGGCAACTTCACAAGTCATTCTTGATGATGGCCAGCGCGTGGCAACTTCCAGTCTCGTGTCGAGGCAGTCCAGCCCATTTGTGTTGCTGCCTGCCGCTCTGAAATACCACTGGAAGATTGCCGAGGCCTGCAATCGTTCACAGTGGCGCGACTTGCCGATCGCCGGCGCGGACCTCGCCAGTCTCGACGCTATGTTGAGCTCCGGTTGGACTCAAGAGCAACGCTTGCAGGATCATGCCGAGATGCGGGTCGAATGGATACCACCGAGCAACGATAGTTCTCGAGGCTTACGATTAGCTGCTTATCAAAAAGGGGACGCCGCATTGTCCGGCGGTTACGAGGGGGCTTCACTCAGAATTCGCAGCGCCGCTGCGCAAGTCAAGGAAGGCCAACTGGTGCGAATCATCGCTCGCGCCAGAATACGGGTTGCCTCTCAAGATCCGGCGAGCGGATTGTTGGTTTATGACAATCAAGCCGGTCCAGGCATGGGGCAGCTAGTGCGCGGCCAACCTGGCGAGTTGAAAGAAATCGAACTCTATCGCTTTGTCGTGCGCGACGGCGAACTGCGAGTGCTCGCAGAATGCCGAGGGCAATGCGACATCGTCATCGAATCGCTCTCGGCTAGCGTAATTGAACCGGCCACCAACCGGCAAACTTACCCCACCGCACCTCGCTAAAAAAGGTGTCAGGTACCTTTATTGGCCACAATGGGGCGTTACGCTACATTGCCCTTCCTTTATCGCTATGCTTTTAGTGCTCAAATCTCCCATGTCTCCCGTGATGGAGTTTCAATTTGACCGCTGGCGCAGTCCGCCACAAATTTCCAGTCAATTTCTGCTAGCGAGAACTTTACCAGTTCCTTTATGTTAGGAAGCGACTTTCCTACAATAAAATGAATCCCCACATAGCCTGCTCTCCTTACGAGAACTGACTCTTTCTCGTCAGACACAATTGCCGCTAAGTAACTGAGCCAATACCTATTCATCGAGCGCAGTAGACCGTGAGAAACCGCAAAGATTGCAACCTCCCGAACTTTCGCATTAGTGCTGGATCCGATAACGGTTTGCAATAGTTCAAGTACTTCGGTAGTTCCACTTCTCTTCCAGTGGTGCGCTAGAATTTCGATTGCGACCGTTTGAGATTTCCCGCTGATTGCAGCCGCTTCTAGCGCCGCCGAATATGAATCAAGCATGGCTTCGACAACATCACCAATTTCGCTTCTCCAATGGGCAATTTCAGCAATCTTGTCTTCGTTAATTTGTTTTTCCCATAGCGATTTTTCCAATTCGTGTCGTCCCTTAAGAAATTCGACTCGTTTATCAAATTCCTCGTTCTGGTCCAATTTATTTGTCTCCCTGAAAAAAAGGAAAGGCGATGAAGTTGCCATGGGATTTGTCAACGAAATCTCTTGACTGTTGAAGTTAGTTGTTGTGCAGTACCCAAAAGAGTAGTCCCCCGCCACATTGATTTGCAATTCGATGTACGGTTTTCCCATTTAGTTTCAGGCCACCAGGCCGCAGTTTCTCACTGCCAGGCGGCTTTTGCGCAGGCGGCTTACGGATGGGGCGGGAATTTGCGAAACTCTAGTCACCCAGCAGCCATAGTTTTGTTATCCCCAAGATCATGGAGGAACCCCCTTGAATCACAAAATAACCATCATCGGTATCGGCGACGACGGCCTCGAAGGGCTAACTCGGCAAGCCCTGGACCAAATCGCTTCGGCAGGCACGATTTTTGGTGCCGCGAATTTGTTGCGCAAAGTCGAGCAGAGTCCAGCGCATGCTTCAGGCCAGCGACTAGAGACAACGATTGCGGACCTCGATCAGATGGCGTCGGCCATCAACGCTGCGCAGCAGTTGCCCGTGGTGCTGCTCGCCAGTGGTGATCCGATGTTTTACGGCACATCGCGTTACCTTTGTGAGAAACTTGGCAAAGATCGATTTGAAGTATTGCCGCACGTGAGCAGCATGCAGTTGGCTTTCGCACGCGTCAAAGAAAGCTGGGACGAAGCTTACTTGACCAACATGGCGACGCAATCCGTGCCCCGCGCCGTCGAACGCATTCGTTCCGCCGAAAAAGTTGGTCTGTTTACCACGGACTCCATTTCGCCGGCCACGATTGCCGCGGCCTTGCTTGAACAGGGCATCGATTACTTCACGGCGTACGTGTGTGAAAACCTCGGCTCGCGCGACGAACGCGTGACTCGCGGCTCGTTACAAGAGATTGCCAAGCAGACTTTTGCGAGTCTCAACGTGATGATATTGTTGCGGATGCCCAACGTGCCTGATCGACCGGCAAATTTGCAAGGCAAGCGGTTGTTTGGAAATCCCGATGAGTGCTTTAGGCAGAGTCGTCCGAAGCGCGGCTTGCTGACGCCCAGTGAAGTGCGCGCGATCGCACTCGCTGAACTTGATCTCGGACCACAAAGTGTCGTGTGGGATGTGGGTGCGGGCAGCGGTTCGGTGGCAATCGAGTCCGCTTTATTGTCACCTGCGGGTCGTATCTTCGCGATCGAAATGGCGGCTGAAGACTATAATTTGCTGATCGAAAATTCACGCAAGTTTGGAACGAACAATGTCATTCCTATTCTTGGCGAAGCTCCGGAAGCCTGGCGCGAGTTGCCGGATCCCGATGCAATCTTTGTCGGTGGAACGGGTCGAGCTGTGGTCAAGCTAGTCGAAGAAGCCTGGTCGCGACTCCGCCCCGGAGGCCGCTTAGTAGCGAATGTTGCCAGTATAGAAAATGTCACAGGTGTCGAACATCTTTTGCGACAACTGACAAATGAAAGCAAGGTGCTGATGATCAACCTTTCACGCAGCCAACAGCAATTTGAAGAACTCCGCTTCGAATCCGCGAACCCTTCATTTCTCATCGTGGGTCGCAAGAGCTAATACCGTCGCAGCGACGCTCATGCCAGTGAGCTGCAAATTTACTTTCCGACGACGTCTACTTGTTTCCAATTACTTCCACTTGATTGAGTCTCGCGTGAATCCGATCGATATGCAGCTTGATGTGATTGCCGTTGGCGCACATCCCGACGATGTTGAAATTGCCTGTGGCGGAACTCTCGCATCGCTCGCGAAGCAGGGTTACCGCTGCGGCATCATCGATTTGACCAATGGTGAACCAACACCCCGCTGCGACGATCCGGCAATTCGCGAGGCAGAGGCCGTCCTCGCATCGAAAGTGCTCGGCGTGCTAGTGCGAAAAATACTCCCGCTCCCCAATCGTCGCCTGTTCGATAGTTTTGAAGCTCGCTGTGCGCTGGCGACAGAGTTTCGTCGTTATCGTCCAAAAATTGTGATCGGATTCGGAAACAAGACTCCGCTGGCGTCACCAGACCATCATCAAGCGATGATGATTACCGATGCGGCGGTCTTCTATTCGCGATTGACTAAATGGGACGAGCATTTTGAAGGCTTGCCGGTGCACACGATATCTAGTCAACTGTACTTCGATTTGTCGTTTGAATCGCGAGGTTCGTCGGAGTACGGTTCACATCTAACAGTGGATATTAGCGGTGAGTTGGAATGCAAAGTAGAATCGATTCTGTGTTATCAAACGCAGTTCCCACCTGAGAAACGGCGTATTATTGATCGGGTTCGCGGGCTGGCGATCGCTGCTGGCGCGGCTGCTGGTTTTCAAGCAGGCGAAGTTTTTGCTACGGCCAAGCCTCTCGGATGCAAAGACCTTGTTCGAGCATTGGTACCGGAATAATGATCCCCCTTTCACCCCTATTACACCCACATGTACATTCGCACCCAACGCTAGAAACCGCCATTTGGTTTTTGCATTTGCGATGGGTTGCAGTCGCCGGTCAAATGTTAACGATGTCAGTGGTCGAATGGGTGCTGGATATCAAATTGCCCCAGAGTGGCATGTTGACGCTCATGGGCGTGACCGCGGTAACCAACCTGGGCTATTCATTGTGGTTGCAGCATTTGCGAAAAAATGGCTTGCAGGCCGCCGATCGCTTGCCAACGTATCAGGTAGTTTCCAGTTTGATGTTGATCGATTTGGCAGTGTTGACGGGAATGCTGTTCTTGACAGGGGGACTGGCGAATCCATTCGCGTTGTTTTACTTCGTGAACATTGCTGTCGCCGGAGCCATTTTAACGCCCGCCTGGGCCTGGTCGGTGTGGTTTGTGGCAGTGCTCAGCGTGACTTTGTTGCTGTTGCGTTCTCAGCCGCTGCTGGAACTAAACAACTCCAACCTGCAAGCGACTGGCGAACTCAGTTTGCCCAAGCTGGGTTACTTGGTTTCGTTCGCAGCTTGTGGCGGTGTGATCACTTACTTCGTAACGGTTTTGACTGGCGAATTGAAGCAGCGTGAATTGGCCCTTAAGGAAGCGGAAGATGCACGCGTTCGCAATCGTCAATTGGAAGCGCTCGCCACATTAGCCGCCGGTGCAGCCCACGAACTCGCTTCGCCGCTGAGTACGATCGCAGTGGTTGCAAAAGAATTGAGTCGTAGTTTGGAAAAAAACGGTGCTCGCGAAACGGACATGAAAGATGTGAGCCTGATACGCTCCGAGTTGGATCGCTGTCGACAGATCCTAGACCGCATGACCATCACTGCAGGCGAAGCCGCTGGCGAGCGGTTAGATGCCATCACGGTCGATCGCTTTCTTGACGAAACGCTGCTAGGATTGCGAGAACCGCAGCGAGTCAAAGTGACGGTTGCCGAAGCTGCAAAACTGAAAAAAAACCTGCTGCCTCTGCAAGCAACGGCGCAGGCGATTCGGAATCTGGTGCAGAATGCGCTCGATGCAAGTCCAACGCACGAAGATATTATTGTGCGGGCGGAATTGGTAGACTCCAATTGGCGAATACTCGTCATTGATCGTGGGGAAGGCATGACGGCCGAAGTGCTCCAACGGGTGGGTGAGCCGTTCTTTACTACCAAAGAACCTGGCCGAGGTATGGGGTTAGGACTGTATTTGACACAAAATGTATTGCGACGGCTGAACGCTGAGCTGAAGTTTACTAGCCGCCCGGGCCAAGGCACGATGGCGGAGATTTTGTTACCAACTAGTCGGCAATAAAAACTGGTGATGAGAGAGGGTAATCTAACGGTTAGAATAGCGGTGATAAAGAATTTCTGGAGGCAATCATGGTTCTGACAGAAGCGGCTCCGATCTCTGTTGCGCAACAATCCGCGCCGATGGAATTGAATGCGCAGAGCATTTTGCTAGTCGACGATAGTTTTGTGCTTCGCGATCGGCTGGCCATGGCGTTTCAAGAACGCGGTTTCCGCGTCAGCGTGGCTGGGAACTACGACGAGGCGCTGGCAGTGTTTCGGCAACAACCTACCGATTTAGCCGTGCTCGATTTACGAATGCCTGGCAAACCCGGCTTGGCTTTGTTGCCCGAGTTGAAAAGGATTCGACCAGAGACGAAAGTGTTGATCCTATCGGGCTTTGGTTCGATTGCGACGGCCATTGATGCGATACGACTGGGTGCCACGAATTTCTTACCCAAGCCTGCGGACGCTGACGACATCTTGAATGCTTTTGCGCGCGGTGGATCAGAAATCGATGTGCCCGAAGTCGAAGAAGCCATCTCGGTTCCAACCTTGGCACAGGCCGAATGGGAACATATTCACCGAGTGCTGGCTGACTGCGCCGGGAACATCTCCGAAGCGGCGCGACGGCTGGGTATCCATCGTCGATCTTTGCAGCGGAAATTGCGAAAACGCGCCCCTTGACCCATGTCGTGGGTTGCTACGCCAGGTGCAACTGCCCTTCACAGCGGCGGAACACTAACTTGTTGTTGCACTGTTGACAATCTTATTTGCCCAATCGTAGCCGGACGTAACAGGCGGCAAGGGCCGATTTTCAGCTTCGTAAAGCTTCACCATTTCGTCGACAATCTGGCATAGTTCAGCGAAAACGGATTTTTCATCATCGCCGTGGCAACCGCCGTAAAACAGGCCAGGACAGCTGCCAACAAAACAATTGTCTTCGTTGGACCATTCCACAAGCCTGACATATCTTGCGGCAGCATTCATGACTTGGATTTCTCGATTGCGTTGACTACGGAACGTTCTTTGGCACCAGAACTCCTCTCTGTAAGGTCTTCGTAAATGAATTATAGCAAGCACACTTTCGAAATCCCAGCGAGTTTACGCACTGTGGAAGTCATTCCGACGTTCGGACGAAAACCGTGTTTTGCCAGCTTACGTCATGCTGCCACGTTTTCCTTTGTGACAGAGCACAAGTTCGACTGCCCCAGTCGAACTAGTTAATTGAGAGGGAGCGACTCCGCTCCAATTTGCACGCAAACTCAGGGCTTTTGTAGGCATTTTAGGGCAATCCTGCCGATCGATTGAGTTCTCAAATAGCCCCGTCCCCTATCCGTTTTGGGGCACCTGTGCGATACTTTCAAGACCCACAAGTTCAAATGTTACGGGTATTCGCAAAGTTCTATGACCAATTGCGAGATGCCGCCCAATAACGCTCGATCGCAGGGGGATTTGCGCCCCATCAATCGCTTTCAGCGGCACGGAACGGCACCCGAAGTATGTTTTCATAAGGAGCACACATTATGTATAAGAATCTTAACGCGGGCTTGATCGGAATTTCCGGTCGCCAGAGTGAATTGATCGAATTGGCACTAACCTATGGCTTTCGGGGCATCGACATCGACTTGTCTGACCTCGTAAAACGCAGCCAGCGTGGCTCATTCGAAACCGCCGCTCGTTTTCTCACTAGTGGCAAACTGAAATTGAGCGGTTTCGAAGCTCCGATCGATCTCGACTCGGACGACGAAGCGTTTGCGGTTCAGTTAGCAGCGCTATCGGCTTCGGCTGAAGTTGCCAAACGAATTGGCGTAATGACGGCGATGTTGCGAGTCCCGCCGGCCACCGATCGTTTGCCGTTCCACGAATTCTTCAGCGTCATTCACAACCGCATCGATCAAATTGCGGAAGTATTTGGCAAAGAGGAAATTCAGGTCGGCTTGTATTTCACTGCCATCCCTTCCAACGCTGAAGGCAAGCAATTCAAGTTCGTGGGCGATGTCACTGGTTTCCTAGCCCTCTTCCGCTCATGTTCAGCGAAAAACGTTGGAATCATCTTCGATAGTTGGAGTTGGCACATCGGCGGCGGAGCGGCGGATCAATTGGCTGAATTGCCCGTAGATCGCATTTTCGGAATTCGCATCGCCGATTTGGTGGAAGACGTTAGCCTTAAAGACGTGACCTCCAAGGAACGCTTGCTGCCCGGTTCAAATGGCACCGTTGACAACGTTCGCTTCATCCGTCACTTCGCTGAGGCGGGCTACAAAGGCCCGGTGACTGCGATGGGCTATCCATTGAACACTGGCTCAACGCGCGATTCAAGTGTTTCCTTGGCTCAAGACGCTCTCGACAAAGTGCTTGAAGAAGCGGGCGTTCCCAGCACTAAACGCAAGCCGGAAATGTTCGCTCAAGCAAGTTACTCGTCGTACCAAAGCGATGATCGCGGTTACCGCGATCGCGATCGTGATTGATTGCTCAGCACACGAGTACATTCCTAAGTGACTGTACATGCCCGACTGAAAAAATGCCTCTGGGGTCTCGCGGTTTCATCGCCTTCGCTACCTACCGCTTAAAACGGTAGAGTATCGAAGGTCCCTAGCGGGACAGTTAATGAGACGTTGTCAAGATTTCCAAGGCTTAGACTTAAGATCGAAAACCGGCTAACTCCGTCGCTCTTTGAACGCGTTGAATGGCCAGCATGAAAGCCGCCGTGCGCAGACTAACCTTACTCTGCACGGAAGTTTGCCAAACGTGCTCAAACGCTTCACTCAGCGTTCGATCTAGTTCCTGACGCACGCGATCGAGGCTCCAACTGTAGTGCTGGCGATTCTGCACCCATTCGAAGTAGCTGACGGTTACGCCGCCCGCGTTTGCCAAAATATCTGGCAAGATGCAAACTCCTTTTTCAAGTAATCGCTCATCGGCTGAGGGGAGCGTCGGACCGTTGGCACCTTCCAAAATGATGGACGCCTTGATCTTGTCGACATTCCCATCGTGAATAACTCCGCCGAGTGCTGCGGGAACTAGCATATCGATATCCAGGGTCAGCAATTCATCTCCCGCGAGTAGTTCCGCATTCTCGTAACCGTTGAGCGAGCCTGAGTTCCGCAGCGTATGCCGCAGAATATCTGGAATGTCGAGCCCCTTAGGGTTGTAGTAACACCCCGATACATCGCTGACAGCAACTACCGGAAACGCCGATTCGTGCAAGAACTTCACGGCGTGCGAGCCGACATTTCCAAACCCCTGAACAGCGGTGCGGACGTTTTCCGGTTTGCGACCGAGGCGTCGAATTAATTTGACGGCGAGAATGCCCACGCCGCGACCGGTCGCTTCTTCGCGGCCCTTGGCCCCGTATTCTTCAACCGGCTTGCCGGTTATTACGGCTGGATTGAATCCGTGGTACTTCTCCCATTGGTTGCGAATCCATGACATGACTTCGTGCGTGGTTCCCATGTCAGGCGCTGGAATGTCCGTGTCGGGGCCAATTACATCGTGAATGCCGTCGACGAATGCGCGCGTCAGGCGTTCTAGTTCTTTGCGAGAGAGGATTTTAGGATTAACGCAAACGCCGCCTTTTGCGCCTCCATAGGGCAAATTGACGACAGCCGTTTTCCATGTCATCAAACTTGCTAGCGATCTCACTTCATCGAGGTCCACGTCAGGATGATAGCGCAGGCCTCCCTTCATGGGACCGCGCGCGTTGTCGTGCTGCACGCGATAGCCGATAAAAGTTTCGATGCGGCCATCGTCCATTTCACAGGTCACTTGGACGGTCAATTCACGTTTTGGCATGCTCAACAGTTTTCGCAACCAATCGGGGAGTGCGAGTTGATCGGCAGCTTTCGAGAAGTAATACTCTGTCGCTTCGCTGGCTTTCACTGGTTTTCCCTTTTCGCTGGTAAGCCCAAATCGGATGGAGCCGACAAAAATTCAGCCTGCGGATACTGAGTCGGATCCCACATGAAATTCACTTGGGTTAAAGTGTAGTATATGCAACAGTCCGGCCTGGATAAGGAGTATGACCAACTCCTTAATGCATGGCATGAGCCTCAAATCAAGTTATCCTCTCACCCATTACACCTCAGAAGACAGAGCCTCTATGAGCCTCTCGAGCGTCGAACTTTGGCAAAAAATCTCTTCTGCGGGGCTGGCCGCACCGATGATTTGCCGAAGCTGGGCGGCAGAAGCCCTACAGGATTTACCGCCAAGCGACGCCGCCAATGCTACAAAAATCCTCGAACAACTAGTTCGACTGGGACGATTGACGGATTACCAAGCGGAACTGATCGCTGGCCGACGTCAAGGTGAATTCAAGCGCGGTGTTTGGACACTTTTGCGGCCGGTTGAAGTTCCCTTATGGGAGGGGTGGTTTGAAGCCACTAAGGCACCAAACGAACCGTCAACTTGGTTGCGTTGGTTGAGCAGTGAGGCCTTGGCGAAGTTAAAGAATGCGGCTCCGAGTTTACCTCGCGGCTTGCGGTTGGCGCAACTCAAGGGGCCGAATTTGCAAGGCGTGCAAGTTCCTGAGCTGGTCGATAAGCATCTGCAGTTGCAGGTTCAACCACTGCAAGGCGTGCCGCTGGCGATCGCTTTTCCACAGGAAGCAAGCCTGGGGCGGAAAGCGATAGAGATTATTCGTCAAGTTGCCGAGGCGCTCCTACCGTTGCACAAAGCCGAGATGGCTCATGGGCGCGTGCTACCGGACCGAGTTTATTGGCATGCTCAGACGGGAGTAACGCTGGCGCGAGATCCGCTTTGTTGCCAAACCACGTCGCTGGACCCGAAAGCGATCGGAGTCATTCAAGACGGTTTGAATGGATTGTCGCAGGCTCAGTTCATGGCACCAGAATTCCTTGCCCCCGGTCAGGTGCCGACGCCCAGCAGCGATATTTATAGCTTGGGATGCTTGTGGTGGTGGCTGGTAACTGGCAAGCCGCTGGTGGTTGGCTCTACGCTTGATAAGCAACTTGCGCGTCAGGCAGAAGCCTCGATTGCGCTTCCGAAAGATTGCGACTTGCCACCACCTTTTGTGCGTTGCTTGCAACATTGCCTAGCCAAGAATTTGCCTGCGCGGTTCGCGTCAGCCGAGCAACTCTGCCAGGCGCTCGATGCCGCTTCGGTGGCGGTAGCGACAGGACCAGTTGCTAGGCAGCGAGTCGAAAAGCAGACGACATTGATCCCAGCAAAGCCGGTTGCAACTCCGGCTAAGCAACTCGCACCACCAGCCAAGCAACCATCGCAAAGCGCTGTGCCAAAATCCGCCGCAAATGAAGCTAACGCCCTTGTTGCCGAGCAACCAACGGTACTTCAACCAACGGTACTTCAACCAACGGTACTTCAACCTGCTAAACGCGCAGTGGCTGAAGCACCCAAGTCCGTGCAGGCGGCGGCAACAGTGAAAGTCCAAGGGACGGCTCAATCAAAAAACCAACCAATAACTCCGCAACCGATTTCCAATAGCCAGCCTACACCTCCCGTGGAACGCAATGTTAGCGATAAAGTAAGCCACAGCGATGCGCAAAACGACAACAGCGATCCACGAAATGTTGAACGCCTTTCGGCAAGACCGCCCATCGTCATTGCACCTGAGCAAATGGAAAAAATTCCGGCTAGTCAACCCGTTGCAACTG
>JANLQO010000001.1:0-3557 GCA_031367855.1 Planctomycetia bacterium
GGAGTCGAGCGCGGTCACAGGTTTCGCCAGGGCGATGTTTTTACCTTCCGCATCGAAGACTTGCAGTTCTGCGAGCGCAAAAATGAAGTCATTTTGACGCGGTGCGAGTTTGCTCGCGGCAACCCGCACATAACGCCCGCCGACTGCAGCCCCATTGGCTCCGTTAGTCGTAAAGGGCTTGGTTCCTGGATTCTTAAAATCCACATCCGGCTTTTGGTCATGTTGATTTGTAAACTGTGCCACGTTGGTTTTGAATTCCGCATCGTCGCTGGTCTCAATTTTGAATTGAATTGGAAAGCCGAAACCGGCGCCGATAGAATTGAAATCGTCGTAACAAGGCAGCAACGTAACTAGCCGAAGCTCCGCACGCGCTCCCAAATCCACTTGAACCCATTTTGTTTGATTTTGAGCGGCAGAGATCTCACTGTGATAACCGAATTCGGGGCTCGCATTGGCTTGCTGCGCATTGGCTTTACCGGCTTGTTCGATGCGTTTCGTAAGCGCCGCGAATTCTTCGCCCGCTGACTGTTTGAGCGGCGTTTCGAGTTGTAGCAGCATTTCTTTTGCTGCGGTCTGTTGTTGCTCAAGTTCCAAGAAATTTCGCTCGGTCGTTTCGTCGTAATAGTATTTGACGTCTGTACGGTCTACCGCAGCAAAGACGGCTTGTAAACTATAGTAATCCTCTTGGCTGATAGGATCGAATTTGTGTTGATGACACTGCGCACAATGTACCGTGACGCTGCAGAATGTACCTACGGTATTAGAGACCATGTCATCGCGGTCCAGGTGTCGAGCGATCTTGCCGTCGGTCTTGGTCTCTGGCACTTCAATGTGACCAATAAAATCCCAAGGGCCAGCAGCGATTAAACCTAGGGCTTCGATGCCATCGCGAGTATTGGGATAAAGCGCATCGCCGGCAATTTGTTCCTCAATGAATCTCGAATATGGTTTGTCGTCATTGAGCGCTCGTATCACGTAGTCGCGATAGGGCCAAGCGTTAGGCCGGGGCTGATCTTTGTCGTAACCGTGGGTGTCGCCGTAGTGAACCACATCCAGCCAGTGACGGGCCCAGCGTTCACCATAGTGGGATGATGCCAGCAGTTGTTCCACCAGTTGATTAAATGCCGCCTCGGCATCCGTGCGACTCGCCTGCTCGAATGCATCCAGCGCCTCGGGAGTGGGCGGCAGACCAAGAAGGTCAAAATAGAGTCGCCGCGCCAGCGTTCTTGGGTCGGCTGGAAGTGACATCGTCAAATTGTTTTCGGCGAGCTTGGCCCTGACGAAGTGATCTATGGCGGCTGAACCGGACTGAGGCACATCAGGTCTTCGAAGCGGTCTGAAGCTCCACCAATCCAAAGGATCGTCGATTTTCGCGTTGGCCGAATCGGGCCACGCCGCTCCGCCATCGATCCACCCGCGTAGCACTTCAACTTCTTCGCTCGTAAGTCGTGGTACGTTGCTATCGGTGGGTGGCATCACCACTTCTGCCGACTCATCTGAAACATACTTCAGCAACGCGCTCTGCGAACTATTGCCCGGTACAATCGGTGGCGTCCCAAGATCTCCGCCAGACAATGCGACCTCGCGAACATCCAATCGGTAGCCGCTCTTCTGTACTTTTGGCCCATGACATGCAGCGCATTTGGCTGCCAAGAGTGGCTGGACTTTGTCTTGAAAGTAAAGTTCATTTGCAGCCTTGTCGTCTGCAACAGCAGTTCCAATTAAACTGACTAAGGCAGCAGCGATCAGGATGTATGATCGAAGTCTGAACATCGGTTGAACTCTAACAGAGGTGCTCGGGTGGCGGGGGATGCGGACAACGTGGATGGTTTTCGCAAACTCAATTATAACTGATCCAAGCCGCTAAGTTGTAGCTGGTTTCACGAGAAACCGGCAGGACTGGATTGGAGTTGCAGGGCACCGCTCCACCGCTCTCCCGTTTATGGCAAGTGTAAGTGACGATGGCGTGCGCAGTGCCGAGTTGTGCCAACCCATTGAGCTTTACATTAGTTCGTCATTACTAAGTACACGCCGGCCACGACGCAAAGAACGCCGAGGAGTCGTAGCGGGGAAATTGCATGTTGGGCGTAACCGGCTCCGAAGTGATCTAGAACCAGCGATAAAGCGATTTGACCTGCCAGTACTAAAGCGAGCCAACGGGTGGCGCCTAAACGCGGCGCGACCAGCAGCGATACGGTAACCATGTACGTGCCTAGCAAACCACCAGTCCAAGCCCACATTGGAAGCGTTTGTAACTTTGCTGGTACCGGATAGCCGACTCGCATCGACACTCCGACTAGCAATAGTGCGAGCAGACCGGTGGCGAAGCTAATGATACTGGCTTGCAGCGGATGCCCACACTGACCGGCTAATCGACCGTTGACCATGGGCTGCAATGCCATCACGCAACCGGCGATCAGCGCCAGCACAATTCCCAACCAAGTCGAAGCGCCTGAGAATTTTTCCATGGTGTCGTTGCTTCTGTTTAAGTGGCGTAAGCTTCCAGCTTGCGATGAACTACCTGCTCGCGATGAACTTCCAGCCTGCGATAAGCTTCCAGCTTGCGATGATAACTGAAAATACAGGCAAGCAGGATGCATACCCCACATCGTGCTAGGCTTCACTCACTTTTAACACGCTGGCCAGCTTGGCACGCGTTTCAGGGGAGTTGATTTCGAGTTTTCCAAAGCCAGGCAGGGCGCCGAGCGCGACCGCTGTCGCTTGGTGTTCTGCATAGTTGGTGATGAGCATTACGGGTAATTTCGAATATTCAGGCTTGGCTTTGATCTGCTCTAAGATCGCCGTGCCGTCAGAATAGTCGTAATCCAGCTTACGATTGATCAAAACCAGATCAAAGCTGTTTTTAGCGAGCGCGGCCAGAGTATCATCGAGCCCATGAGTTTGCATCACTTCGGCACCAAAGTTAGCGGTCAACATGCGGCGGATAGATGTATGATCCGGACCGCAGTTGCCAACATCGAGCACTCGTGGCTGATTCATGAAAAGTCCAATGGAACGACAATGAGTACGAAATGATCCCTGACTTAACCCAACTCAGTCGAACCACTCGTCCGACGGATCAAACTTGGGCGACGCGACAATGAGCAACTTCATATTACCGACTGCTCGATGGCGCGTGCCGGGATGAATTACAAACGCCATATTCGGCTTGACTGGCACAAACTCGCCATCCAGTTCCAAGCTGGAACCTTCATCGCATTCCAAGATAAAGTAGGTTTCAGTCAAGCGTATGTGGTAATGCGATTTCGCGGTGGCTTCGATTTGTGTTACGTGCAGCGAATACGGAACGCTGTCAACTTCCATCAAACCCCGTCGAGCGGTGCCGCAGGGGCAAGCGACACCTGGCAGGGTTGCATAGTTGACTATTTCGTAACGAGGTTTAACTGCAGCCAACTGGAAGAACCTTTTCGCTTTTGGGGAAGCTTTGGGAGGGATCGGACTGAAGAGTCTACGCGAGTCTAGGCAATCCATCCAGTGTGTGACGATTCTAAGGTGCCCAGAGTCGATCGGCGAATCACTGTCAAGGAAGTTTTTTG